>DATCGA010000498.1:0-9149 GCA_036509215.1 Trebonia sp. | reverse complement strand
GCGGTCCTCGCCGGTCGACGTGGAGGCTCGGTAGTAGAACGGGTGGTGGGTCGAGGCGATGACCGCTGCGATGGTAGCCATGGCGGCTCCCTTGCCGTGAGGGGACTACTTCGGGGTTGGGTTTTACTCGGGCTCGGGCGGGACGTAGACCGCGCTGCGGTCCACGTTCATGTAGATGTCGTTCGCGATCGGCCTGCGCTGCTCCTCCGCGAGCTGGCCGAGCAGCCCGGCCGCCCGGGCCAGCAGCGCGAACCCGCGCAGCATCTCAAGCGGGAGGCCGAGGTCGGCCAGCACCGCGCCGCAGGTGCCGGCGCCGTTGAGCGGCAGCGTGCGCCCGAGCACCTGCGGATGGACCCGGCCGATGGCCTCGAACAGCCGCAGGTGCGGGCCGCGCAGCCCCTCCTGCTCGGCGATCTCGATGAGCCTGGGGGTGCGCGGGTCGCGGACCTTGTGCACCGGGTGGCCGATGCCGGGGACGAACTTCTTCTCCGCCTTGGCCCTGGTGACCGCGGCGAGGGCGAGCGCGTCGAAGCCAGCGTCGTCGGCCGGGATCTCGCCCGCCTCGGCCAGCACCCCGGCCAGGAACTGACCGCAGTCCTCGGTCACCCCGAGGAACCGCGAGCCGCCGCCGAGCAGGCCCGCCGCGATGGCGCCCTGCAGCGAGTCGGGCGCGGACAGGTACGTCAGCCGGGCGGCGATCGCGGTCGGGGTGAAGCCGTGGTCGGCCAGCGCCACCAGCACCGACTCGAAGACGCGGACCTCCGACGGGGTCGGGCGGCGCTGCGTCACCATCCAGAACGTCAGCTCGCCGAACCCCACCTTGCCCATCAGGTCATCGGCCAGGCTCTGGCCGAGCAGGGTGATCGTGTCGGCGTCCGAGGTGCCGAGCGAGGTCGGGTACTCCTGCGTCATGTTGATTCCTCCGGCTTCGCCAGCCAGGCGCGGATCTCGTCGCCGTGCTCGTTCAGCTCCGGCGGCGCGAGCGGGTAGCTGGCGGGGGTCTTGGAGAAGGTGACCGGGTGCCGCACGGTCGGCCGCGCGCGATCGCCCGTCCCGGCCGTGACGACCGGCTCAAGCCCGATCTTCTCCGCGAACGCGATGCCCTTGTCGACCGTGTTGATCGGCCCGCAGGGCACGCCGACCGCGATCAGCTGGTCGAACCACTCGCCCGCGGACTTGGCCGCGAGTTTCTCCGCCAGCAGCGGCTTGAGCTCGGCCCGGTTGGCGGTGCGCCCCGGGTTGGTCGAGAACCTGGGGTCCGAGGCGAGCTCGGGCGCCCCGATCACCTCGCACAGCTTGCGGAACTGGGCGTCGTTGCCGGCCGTGACGATGAGCTCGCCGTCCCCGGTCGGCAGCGGCTCGTAGGGGAACAGGCTCGGGTGCGAGTTGCCCATCCGGAACGGCACCACCCCGCCCGCCACGTAGGCGCTGGTCTGGTTCACCATCCCGGACATGGCCGACGCCATCAGCGACGCGTCGAGGTGCTGGCCCTCGCCGGTCGCGTTCCTGTGGTTGAGCGCGGCCAGCACCGCGATCGTGGTGTGCAGGCCCGCGATCACGTCGAAGGCCGAGATGCCGGCCCGGAACGGCGGGCCGTCCGGGTCCCCGGTCAGCGACATCAGCCCGGACATCGCCTGCACCATCAGGTCGTAGCCGGGCAGGTTCTGCCCGCCGCCGCTGCCGAACCCGCTGATCGAGGCGTAGATGACCGACGGGTTCACCGCGCTCACCGAGTCGTAGTCGAGGCCGAACCTGGCCAGGCCGCCGGGCTTGAAGTTCTGCACGAAGACGTCGGCCCGGCGGGCGAGCTCCTGCGCCAGCGCCCGGTCGCCGTCGTCCTTCAGGTCGAGCGCGACCGACCGCTTGTTCCGGTTGATCGACAGGAAGTACGTCGAGACGCCGTCCTCGGTCAGCGGCGGCATCCACGAGCGGGTGTCGTCACCGCCGGGAGACTCCACCTTGATCACGTCCGCGCCCAGGTCGGCCATCAGCATCGTGGCGTACGGCCCGGCCAGGACGCGGGAGAAGTCGGCCACGAGCAGCCCGGCAAGCGGACCGGGTCGATCAGAAGCGGTGGTCAAAGCCCTGCGCCCTCCGCTCGCCCGTACGTCTCCAGCCTGCGGCGCGATGCTCGCTCATAGCCACCTTTCGCTCTGACCCATAGAGCCCTGATCCGGTGTCCGCATAACGGACACATGTCCGTCTGCCGAGTATGTTGGCCATGTAGACCGATGTCAAGATGACTCACCAGGAGCGGCGACGGGCCTGCCAGCCGGGCCCTCGCCGACGGTTCCCGCCACCTTGACCTGGGGCGCTCCCTGACACGCTGCCCAGTCGGCGCTGATCGAACCAGCCGCCTGCAATAGCAGCGGAAGATGCCTGCCGATGAGCACGTCGAGGGGGGTCTCGGCCGCGTGCGAGTTGACGTTGAGCGCCGCGATCACCCGGCCCTCGCCGTCGCGCAGCGGGACCGCGACCGACCTGATGCCCGGGGCGAGCTGCTCGTCGGTGAGCGCCCAGCCGCGGGCCCTCACCTCCCGCAGCGCCGCCGCGCGCTCGGCCGCGTCCGGCTGCCACCGGGTGATGATCCCGGACCTGGACGGCTCGGCCAGCACCCGCTCCGCCTCGGCCAGCGGCAGCGCCGCCAGCAGTACCTTGCCGAGCGAGGTCTGCATCGCCGGGAACCTGGTCCCGATGGTCACCGCCAAGGTCACGATCTTCGGCACCGCCACCCGGGCCACGTAGACGATATCGGAGCCGTCGAGCTGGGCGATCGAGGTGGACTCCCTGGTCTGCGCGACCAGGGCCTCCATGTGCGGCCGGGCGACTTCCCACAGGCCGCGCGAGAGGACGTAGGACATGCCGAGGTCGAGCACCCGGGGGGTCAGCTCGTAGCCGCCGCCCGACTGGCCGCTACCGGACGGCCCGCCGGCCGCCGTCCTTCCTGCTGAGCCCCCGGCTACGCGCACGTAGCCGAGCTGCTCGAGGGTGAGCAGGATCCGGCGCGCCGTCGGCCGGGGCAGGCGGCTCGCCTCGGCCACGTTCGCCAGCGACATCACCGGCTGGCCGGGCCCGAAGGCGCGAATCACATCGAGGCCGCGCGCGATCGCCTCGATGAAGTCTGGGCTGTCGTCCCGACGAGCCACGTGAACCTCCCGAAGCGATGCGGTGCTGCGTCCCCCGCACTGTAGCGCTTTTCCCGACCGGTTGTCCGCAGTGCGGACATGTGAGAAATAACCGCCCTCCGAGTCCGGCACTTCAGGGCACTTGACACCGGGCTTCTAACGCGACAGTGTTCCGAACAGGTCTCAGGTGACCGACTATCGGACGATCGTCCGGAGCAGGCATCGCCCAGCGTCCGGACTGGCACCTCACAGTGGAGGATTTCCCCATGACAGCAGCGGGACCGCAGCCTGGCCAGCCGGTCGTGTTCCGGAACGCGACCGTGCTGACGATGGACGACGCGCACACGGTCTTCGATCACGCCGACGTCCTGGTCGTCGGCGAGCGGATCGCCGCGGTCGGAGCGGGCCTTGAGGTCCCCGACGGCACCGCGGAGATCGACGCCGCGGGCGGCATCGTGATGCCGGGCATGATCGACACGCACCGGCACATGTGGCAGACGGCGATGCGCGGCTACGGTGCCGACTGGACCCTCACCCAGTACTTCGTCTACTACTACCTCGCCTGGGGCAAGATCTTCCGCCCCGAGGACGTGTACGCGGGCAACCTGCTCTCGGCCATCGAGGCGATCGACGCCGGCGTGACCACCAGCGTGGACTGGTCGCACGGGCTGCGGACGACCGACCACGCCGAGGCGGCCGTCGACGCGCTCGAGGAGATCCCGGGCCGGTTCGTGCTCGCCTACGGCAACATCTTCCAGGGCGCCTGGGAGTGGGCGACCACGCCGGAGTTCCGCGACTTCTACAACCGGCGGTTCGCCGGCAAGGGCGACGCGCTCGGCTTCCAGATCGCCTTCGACCTGCCCGGCATCGACGGGTTCCCTGAGAAAGCCGCCTTCGACGTCGCCCGCGACCTCGGGGTCGCGGTCACCACCCACGCGGGCGTCTACAACGTCACCGGCGACGCGGGCATCAACCAGATGTACGACGGCGGCTACATGACCCCGGGCACGGTCTACGTGCACGCGGCCTCGCTGTCCCCCGACAGCTACCACAAGATCGCGGCCACCGGCGGCTACACGTCGATCTCGACCGAGTCCGAGTGCAACGCCGGCCAGGGCTACTCGCCGACCTGGAAGCTGCGCAAGTACGGCATCGGAGTCTCGCTCTCGAACGACACCAGCGTCTGGTGGAGCGGCGACCTCTTCGCCGCGATGCGGGCCACGCTCAACGCCGACCGGGCGATGGAGCACTTCGAGGCGCACGCCAAGGGCGTCGGCCTCACCAACCACATCCTGCGGGCCGAGGACGTGGTGGACTACGGCACCCGCGGCGGGGCGAAGGCGCTCGGCCTCGACTCGTCCATCGGCAGCGTCGAGGTCGGCAAGAAGGCCGACCTGGTGCTGATCAAGAACGACAACTCCCCGGTCAGCTTCCCGGTGCTGCAGCCGTACGGCCACGTCGTCTTCCAGGCGAACCGCGGCGACGTGCACACGGTGCTGGTGAACGGCAAGGTCGTGAAATTCGATCACAAGCTCGTCGGCGTCGACCTGGCCAAGGCCAAGGCGTCGATCGCGTCGACCATCGAGTACCTCAAGGCCGAGCACGGCCCGGAGGAGTGGGAGAAGGGCATGCACCCGGAGATCCCGGAGAGCGAGACCCTCAACAACCCCTACACCTACCGCGATGACGTCTCCGCCTGGAAGGACGCGGAGTAAGTCAAAGTCAAACGCCCTCCACGCCGAACGGTCGCGAGGTTCCTGTTAGGGGAACCCCGCGACCGTTCGACATCTAATGCCTGTGATCTTGGCTTTGCGCCTCTACTCGCCCCAGATCTCGGAGGCGGTGTTGACGATCAGGGAGAGCTTGTCCCACTGCTGCTGCTCGGTGAGGTCGTTCCCCTCCTTGGTGGAGGAGAAGCCGCACTGGGCGGAGAGGGCGAGCTGGTCGAGGTCGGCGAACTTGGCGGCCTCGTCGACCCGGCCTTTGATGAAGTCCTTGGACTCGAGCTCGCCGCGCTTGCTGGTGACGACGCCGAGCACGACCCGCTTGCCCTTGGGCAGGTAGCGGAGCGGCTCGAACCCGCCCGAGCGCTCGTCGTCCCACTCGCAGAAGAAGCCGTCCACGTCGAGGGTGTTGAAGAGCGTGTCGGCGATGAAGTCGTACCCGCCCTCGGCCGCCCACATGGACTGGTTGTTGCCGCGGCACATGTGCGTGGTGACCGTCAGGTCGGCCGGACGGCCGCTCAGCGCCTTGTTGATCACGTTGATGTAGGTCTCGTGCTGGCGCAGCGGGTCGCCGCCGATCTCCTTGACGTGCTCGCGCTGGGCCGGGTCGTTCACGTAGGCGAGGCTGGTGTCGTCGAGCTGGAGGTAGCGGCAGCCGAGGTCGTAGAGGTTCTTGACCTCCTGCGCGTACGCGGCCGCGAGGTCGTCCCAGAACTGGGCGAGGTCCGGGTAGACGGTCTGGTCGATCGCGGACCGGCCGCCGCGGTAGTGCACCATGCTCGGCGACGGGATCGTGAGCTTGGCGGTCTGGCCGGGCGACACGTTGTCGCGGAGATAAGTGAAGGAGTCGGCGAAGATCGTCTTGGGCAGGGTGATCTTGGACGTTACGTGGGCCGACGGCGGCGCCCACTCGTAGTCCTTGTCGGCGTTGTGGAACGCGACCTTGATCGTCTCGTCCTGGACCTTCTCGATCCCGCCGAGCTGGTAGATGAAGTCCATGTGCCACGACTCGCGGCGCTGCTCCCCGTCGGTCGCGGACTTCAGGCCGACCTCGCGCTGCATCCGGATGATCTCCCGGATCGCCGCGTCCTCGACCTGCGCGAGCTGCTCGGCCGTGATCTGGCCGGCGGCGAACTCGTCACGGGCCTGGAGCACCTGCTTCGGGCGCAGCAGGCTGCCGACGTGGTCGGCGCGGAAGGGCGGACGGGCGTTGTCTGCCATGCAGGCTTGCTCCTTCAGGTGGTCCGCGACGTTCAGGCGGCGCGCGTTATGTTTCATGACCTAATCGAGCAATCGTAGACAACTGTGACGCGCCTCCGGTAATCAGACCTGGAAATTAGGGTCGGCGCACACCCAGGGCAGACGCCACGGTGACCTGGAGTTACGGCTGTTTCAGGAGATAACGGGGAGCAGGACGGACACGGCGGTCAGCGCGAGGAGCACCCCGGCCAGGGCCAGCCCGTGGCAGGCGCGGCTGGTCCCGCTGGGCGGGTCGAGCAGCCTGCCCACCCGCGCGGTCACCGCGCTGCCGGTCGCGGCGAGCGAGGCCGACGGCGCGGGCAGCGGCCGGCCGGTCCCCATCGCCACCAGGGCCTGCAGCAGCGTCTCGCGGCCGCTTCGCCGGGCGGCGACGTCATCGGCGCGCATCTCGGCCAGCCGCGCGACCTCGCCGGCCCCCCGGGTGAAGAGCGGAACGCCGGGGAAGCCGGCCCTGGCCGCCTTGCCCAGTGTGACCAGCAGGTGATGCCGCCCGGCGAGGTGCGCGTGCTCGTGGGCCAGGACCGCTAGTAGCTGCGGCTCGTCCAGCACCGCTAGCGCCCCGGTGGTGAGCACGATCGTCGCCGGGCGCCCCGGCACGCAGTACACGGCGGGCTGCGGGGTGTCCAGCACCACCGCGCTGGACAGCGCCGGGATCCCGGCCACGAGGAACCGGCGCCCGGTGATCCTGGCCGCCTGCGCGTGCTCGCTCGCACGCCGCCGGGCGCCGTGCACGCTGCGGCCGTAGCGCCAGGCCAGCGTCATCACGGTCAGCACCGCGAGCGCGGACGCGGCGGCGACCGAGGCCTCGAAGATCGCGCTGCGGTAGAGCTGGGGCGGGCACGGTCCGCCGGTAACCGACTGGCAGATCGTCCCTGCGAACCTCGGCCAGCCATCAACAGCGGTCCTGACCAGGAACGACACCGCGACGACGGCCGAGGCGAGCGCGCTCGACATCGCGACGAACCACACCGCAAGCCCGAGCCTGGCGTTGACGCCCGCCGCCGTGAGGCGCGCCAGCGGCGCCGCCCCGAACCACGCCAGGGCCGCGGCGTAGCCCAGCATGATCGCGGCCGCGATCATGCCGGCCGACTGCCGCGAAGCCTGCTGAGGGCCGAGCGCAGCGCCTCGGACTCCTCGCCGTCGATCTGGGCCAGGAAGTGGCTCAGCACCACCTCGGTGTCGCCCCCGTCGGCCAGCGCCTCCCGCATCAGCCGGGCGCCGTACTCCTCGCGGCTGGCGGACGGGCGGTACCGGTAGGCCTTGCCTTCCTTCACCCGCTCGAGCCAGCCCTTGCGGTGCAGGTTGTCCATCGTGCTCATCACCGTGGTGTAGGCGATGACCCGTCCGGCCGACAGCTCGCCGTGCAGTTCCCGCACCGTCACCGGCTCCGCGTGCTCCCACACGCGGTCCATGATCACCGCTTCAAGTTCGCCGAACCCGCGCACGTCGCCTCCGTCGTGGACCCCGTTCTGGGCCTGCGAGCCCAGTCTAGGCGGGCACCCTCGTCGATTACTACTATCTACGTACGTAGATGGTACGTTCTCGGCGGAGGTCAGGGCGGCGGCGGGCTCGCTCTGACCTGGCCGTCGGCCTGGTCGACGGCCTCGTCGCCAGCCTCGAGCATGGCCGCCAGGCGCGTCACCGTCGCCCAGTTGCGAGCGGTCCCGTCGGCCTGAACGCCGGAGCGGGACAGCTGCGCCGCCAGTTCGCTCCGGCCCAGCTCGTCGGGCGTGTGGAGGAACAGGGCGCGGCCGACCGGGACGGCCTCGTCCCTGCTGCCCTTCGCCCGGGCGCGCTGCTGCGCTTCCTCGACGGCGGCGATTGCGTCCGGGGCAAGGTCGAGCCGCCGGAAGACCGCGTGCAGGCACCTCGGGTTCACCTCGTCGGGGAATGGGTTGTCCGCGATCACCTGCGCGAGGTCGGCCCTCGAGAGCACGACGACGGCCGGCCGCACGGCCAGACTGCGCGCGATCGCCTGCTCGAGGGCGTCGGCGAGCGCTCCGCAGTCGGTGTCCGGGCTGGTGAAGACCACGTTGCCGCTATTGATGTAGGTGGCGACCTCGGTGTGCCCGAGCGTCTCCGTCAGCTGCCGCAGGTCGGCCATCGCGACCCGGTTCCTGCCGCCAAGGTTAATTCCGCGCAGCAACGCGACGTACCTGGGCATCTCCCGAGCATTCCACAACAGCCGCCGGAAGAGCGATTAGATCCGTCTCAGACCATCGTCATAAAGTGCGACCCGCGGACCACAGGATGTGGAGGAGACAGTGACCACAGGAGGCTTCTCGTCGAAACGGCTGGCCCGCGTGCGCGACGTGCTCTCCCGCCACCTCGACGCCGGCTACGTGCCCGGCGCGGTCGCCGTCATCGCCCGCCGCGGCGAGGTCCACATCGAGGCCATGGGCACGCTCGCCTTCGAGGGCGAGGGCTCGCGGACGCCGATGGCGGCCGACACGATCTGCCGCACCGGGTCGATGACCAAGCCGATCGTCGCCGCCTGCGCGATGACGCTGGTCGAGGACTGCACGCTCCGCCTCGACGACCCGGTCGACGAGTTCCTCCCCGAACTGGCGGACATGACCGTGCTCGCCGACCCGAACGGACCGCTCGAGGACACCGTCCCGGCCGGGCGCCCGATCACGCTGCGGGATTTGCTCACGTTCACCCTCGGCACCGGCATGGTGCCGGCCCCGCCGGGAACGGTGCCGATCTCCGACGCGCTGAACGCGCTCCAGGGTGACGACCCCGAGCCGCCGGGCGAGTGGATCCGCCGCCTCGGCGAGCTTCCGCTCGTCTATCAGCCGGGTGATCGCTGGATGTACCACACCGCCGCCAACGTGACCGGCGTGCTGATCGCCCGCGCCACCGGCCTGTCCTTCGGCGACGCCCTGCGCGAGCGGATCTGCGAGCCACTCGGGATGAAGGACACCGCCTTCAGCGTGGCCGGCGAGAACATCAGCCGGCTGGCGACCGCCTACCAGCGCGACGACGCCACCGGCGAGATCGTCGTCGAAGACGGCCCCGACGGGTACTGGAGCCGGCC
>DATCGA010000497.1:0-6181 GCA_036509215.1 Trebonia sp. | reverse complement strand
GGCAACGGCAGCCCGGGCATGGTGCTGATCAACAGCAGCCAGTACGACGGCAACATCATCGCCCCGGTAGTCAAGCCGTCGGGCACGCTGACCGGCGACGACGGCACGCCCTTCAACGTGCGGACCGGCACCAGGGGCATCGTCACGCTGCTCTACTTCGGCTACACGCACTGCCCCGACCTGTGCCCGCTCACCATGTCCAACACCTCGACGGCGATGCAGATGCTGCCCAGGGCGGACCAGGCGCGGATCCGGGTGCTGTTCGTGTCCGTCGACCCGGGCCGCGACACGCCGGCCAGGCTGCGCTCCTGGCTCGGCGGCTTCGACCCGGCGTTCATCGGGCTGCGCGGCACGCTGCCGGAGGTCGAGGCGTTCGAGCGGCAGACCGGCCTCCCGCTCGGCCCCGTCTACCAGGATTCCGCAGGCTACGTGCAGCTTGATCACGCGACCGAAATGTTCGCGTACAGTACCAATAACGTCGCGCACGAGGCCTTCTTCCCGTCCACGCCGCCCGCCGAGATGGCGCACGACCTGAAGCTTCTGGTCGCTGGCGGAGTTCCCTCCTAAGCTCCTGGTCACCGGTCACCACCCCTGACCGGTGACCAGGTCCCTTTTCTGCGCCGGCACCTCTTACGCCTGTTCCCTGCTGCGGTGCAGCTGGGATACGGTCTTCAGGACACGGGCGGGTCTACGGTTTGGGAGGATTCATGCTGGCACCGGGCGGTTGGGTGACGGTCGGCATCGACAACGGGGGGACGGCGAACAACGGGACGGTCCTCGACGACCGCGGCCGGTTTCTCGTGGACACGATGGCCGAGCTGCCCAGCCTGGTCCGCGAGGGCCCCGACAAGGCGATCACCGCCCTGGCTGACTCCTTCGATAAGGTGCTGGCGATGACCTCGGTGCCGAGGGACAGGGTCCGCGCGGTCGGACTTGACACGCCCGGGCCGGCCAGCGCGGCCGGCGTGCTCATGACCGGCGGCGCCACCAACTTCGGCCACCCGGACTGGTCCAGGTTCGATATCAGGGGCGCCCTCGAGGCCCGGCTCGGCATCCCCGTTGTCTATAACAACGACGGCAACGCGGCCGCGCTCTACGCCCATCATGTGCGGCACGGGGCCAACGCCGCCGCTCGCGGATCGGTCTCGGTCATCGTCGGCACCGGGTGCGGGGCCGGCGTGGTCCACGCCGGCCGCGTCATCACCGGCGCGGCCGGGATGGCGGGCGAGCTCGGGCACATGATGATCCCGCTCGAGGGGCTGCTCGAGCCGGGCCAGACGCTGCCGTCGTGCAACTGCGGCCAGTTCGGGGACGCGGAGTCGGTCGCCTCGCTGACCGGGATAACGCGCAACCTGCTCCCGTACTGGCTGACCAGGTTCCCCGGCCACGAGCTGGCCGAGGTGGAGATCGGCCGGGCGGCCAAGCTGGTGCGCGGCTACGCCGAGCGCGGCGACGCGATGGCCCTGGAGATCTTCCGGCAGCAGGCGATGGCGATCGGCCGGGTCTTCTCCATCGCCGCCAAGTTCACCGACCCGGACACCTACTTCGTCGGCGGCGGCGTGATCGAGGCGGCGCCGCACTTCCGCGACTGGTTCGTCGACACCGTCAAGGAGAACACGGTGTTCTACGTCGAGCAGGCCGAGATCGCGGAGATCACCCTGGTCCCAGATCTGGACATGGCCGGCGCGCGAGGCTCCGCCATCGCCGCCAAGGAATGGGCGGAAACGCGGTGACTTAGTCGTCCCCGGTGCCAGGGTCCTTGAAGATCAGCCCGCAGACCTCTAGGTAGAGCTGCTCGGGGTAGGGCAGGTGGTCTATCTTGCGGAGCGCCTGATCCTGGCCCGCCGACTCCACAATGAACGTGCCGTAACCCAGCAGCCGTCCCATCGCCGACCGCTCGAAGCGCATATCGGTGACCTTTGTGAGCGGCATCATGTTGACAGATTTCCTGATGACGCCAGTGGCGAGCAGTAGGCGCTGCGAAGTTACCACAAAGTAATCTTCGAGCCAGACGTAGATCTTGTAAAGCAGCCTGATGAGGAGAATGAGCCAGGCCAGCCAGATGACAAGCAGAATCGCGCCGTCGAGGTGAGTGATGGTGGAGAGCAAGCCGGCCACCGCAAGCCCGGCGAGGGCAAAGGCGACCGGCTTGATCAGCACCGCAGGGTGGAACCGAACGGTGATCACCCGGCGCTCGTGCGGCAGGAGAACCCGGTAGATGCTCGCCGGGACCGTCTCGTTCGGTACGACCCTAATACCCATTACTACCTCAGATCGATGCCACGAAATTCGACAGGCCGTGCGCGGCTGTGCTGAGCAGGTTCCCGATGTTATGCACCAGGTGCGCGGCACTCGTCGGCTGCTGGATCACC
This sequence comes from Trebonia sp., assembly GCA_036509215.1. Classification (GTDB taxonomy): domain Bacteria; phylum Actinomycetota; class Actinomycetes; order Streptosporangiales; family Streptosporangiaceae; genus Trebonia. The sequence goes on along the minus strand of DATCGA010000497.1, from coordinate 3,809 downwards.
CACCAGATCACAAATGCGATCGCCAAATAGGTGAGGATCTTGCTGAGTTTCACTGCCGCCTCCCACGAAGCGCAGAGTGCTCCATCGTGCCAGTTCCTTAATAGTAGACCGAAACGCCGCTTGGATGGGGGACCACCAAGCAGGTACGGCTCTGGCCATGCCCGTCCTACCGGGACCAATTATGCCCGCATCTAGCGCGCGCTACGCATCACCCAGAGCGAGAATGCGGTGTCCTCAGACTAGCTTGCCCTGACCTGCGGCGAAGGGGAAGAAGCCACGCCGGGAGGCCGGCTGAGACTCGGCTTGGTCACCATCACCGCCGTCGATCTGACAACCTTCCTCCCGGCAAGGCATGCTTGGACCATGGCGATGCCTGAGGTGAGCGAGACTGATTTTGCGATCGTCGTCTTCCGCGAGGAGGACGGGTGGAATGCCGACGTCCTGCCGGTGGCCGTGACCGATGACCTGAACGGGTTCATCCGGGCCCTGCGACAGCAGCCAAGCCTGGCAGGCACCATTGGGCTCGCGGGGATCGACGACTACTTCTTCGTGGCCGTCAGGATGATCGGCAACCAGGTCTCGGTGCTGCTCTCCGACATCGGCGCGGCGCTGGACTACCCGCTGGCCGAGCAGGTGCTCGACTACCTCGACATCCCCGTCCCTGACGAGGATGACCTGGACCAGGTGCTCCCGGTCGGCGACCTGTCGATCTTCGCCGACCTGGGCCTCGACGAGATGGACCTCGCCGCGATCTGCAGCCGGCTGGACTTCGACTCCGAGGACGACCCCTGGGATCACGTCGAGGACGCGGTGGAGTCGATCGCGGTCAGGCTCGGCTTCGGCCCGGCGATGGAGCGCGCGCTCGACGTCGCCCTCGGCGCCTGACCGTTGCCCACCGGGTACCAGGCCTCGTTCGAGCCGGCCATGCGGGCCGCGCTCGAGGAGGCCCGTGCCGCCCCCGAGACGGGGGACGTCCCGGTCGGCGCGGTCGTCCTCGACGGCTCGGGGACGGTGATCGCGCGCGGGCGCAATCGCCGCGAGGCCGACGGCGACCCGACCGCGCACGCGGAGATCGTCGCGATCAGGGGGGCCGCGCGATCGCTCGGGCACTGGCGGCTCGACGGCCTGACGCTGGTGGTGACGCTCGAGCCGTGCACGATGTGCGCGGGCGCGATAACCGCCGCCAGGCTGAGCCGGGTGGTCTTCGGCGCGGCCGACCCCCGGGCGGGCGCGGTCGGCTCGCTCTGGGACGTCGTGCGAGATCAGCGACTCGCCCCGGTGCCCGAAGTAATCGGCGATGTGCTTGCAAACGAGGGCCTGAACGTAATACGAAGGTTTTTCGCGGAACGCAGGTAGTGACCCGACTCGTTGTTTGATACGAACGTCGGGTAAGCTCACCGGCGGTGGAGTCGCCTAGTGGCCGAGGGCGCACGCCTCGAAAGCGTGTGAAGGGGCAACCCTTCCGTGGGTTCAAATCCCACCTCCACCGCCATGTATGGTCTCCGGCTGATCTCGGGCTGGAGACCACCACGAGGAGTGGCTGTGCTGGAACCACAGGGGACGCTGTTCCTCGTCGTGCTGTTGCTGGCATTTGGGGGGCTCATCACCTGGGTCGCCCTCTCCAGGCAGGTCGTGTTCCGGGTCATCGCCGCCTGTCTTGCCTTCATCCCGGCCATGGTGTTCGGCATCTTCGCGGTCAACAAGTACTACGACTACTACCAGACCTGGGGCGCCCTCTACAGCGACCTGTCCGGGCAGACGACGTCGATACCGCACCTGACCGCGGCGGGCCTGGGCAAGGGCACCGCGGGCTCGCTGAAGTCGCTGATCGCGGGTTCGAGCAACTCCCAGATGGACGCGCAGTACGGGCTGCTACTCAGCGCCAGCATCACCGGCCATCACACGCACATCAGCCGAACGGCGTACGTCTACCTTCCGCCGCAGTACTTCCAGAAGGCGTACGCGAACTACAAGTTCCCCGCCATCGAGCTGCTGCACGGCTCGCCGGGGCTGCCGTCGGCCTGGGTGAACGTGATGAACGTGGTCCCGATCGACCTGAACGCGATGGCCAGCGGCAAGGCCGAGCCCGCGGTGCTGGTGATGCCGAACACCGACGGCGGCCAGCAGTACGGTCTGCAGTGCCTCAACGACCCCGGCGGCGTCCAGGACATGACGTACGTCGCCGAGGAGGTCCCGGACTGGGCCGTCGCCAACCTCCGGGTGATGCCGGCCGGCCCGGCCTGGGGCGTCGCGGGCTACTCGGAGGGCGGCTACTGCGCCGCCAACATCGCCCTGCAGCACCCGAACCTGTTCGGCTACGCGGGCTCCTTCAGCGGCTACTTCGCGCCGGCCGCGAGCCAGGTGCCGCTCGGCGGCAAGGCCGGCGCGACCCCGGTCGACGTCAAGGACTTCGCCCACAGCAAGAAGCTGCTGCTGATCAACTCGCCCGACGAGTACATAACGAAGGTCCCGGTTACGGTCAGCGTCCCGCAGTTCTTCCTCGCGGCCGGCGCCGCCGACCAGGGTGACGTGCAGGCGGCGGAGCTGTTCAAGCAGGAACTCCTGCTCAGGGACGCTGGCGTGCCGCTGGACATCGTCCCGGGCGGCGGCCACCAGGCGACGGTCTGGCGGGCGGCGCTGACGCCGATGCTCGACTGGATGACGCCGCAGCTCGCCAAGCAGGTGGTGAACGCGGAGTGGCACGCGAAGCATCGCAAGGCCGACAAGGTTCACAAACCAGTCAAGCGCCCTGTTGTCGTCAAGAAGTCCTCTTCGCTCGCCTGACCTGCGTCGACCCGGCCGCGTTGATCCGGCCCGGTGTCTCCGGCGGTAACTGTACGTGCGCTATCATCACGCAACGACATCGATTGAATTCGTAGCGTGAGGGGATGGGCGATGCTCGACGGTCGTAGACGGCAAACGGCGATTCTGATGCTGGTGCCGACCGCACTGGTCGGCGCCAGCCTCGCCGGGTGCACCAGTTCCAGCAGTCACGGGGCCAGCGCTGCGCTGTCGGCGGCCAAGGGCAACTCGTTCAGCGCCTCGAAGCTGCGCGGCGCCCTGCTCACCCGGGTCAACGGCGTGGGGGCGTCGGCGGCGGCCGCGAGCGGCGGCTACACCGCGATCTCGACGAAAGTGGCAGCCGGGCAGCCGGCCAGCGGCGCCGCCACGGCGTGCGTGCAGGCGACCCAGACCGGACTCGACTCGGCGGTGCTGGCCGGGGCGACGGCCGCGTCGGTCACGTTCAAGGTGGGCAGCAACGACGTTTCCGAACTGATCGCGGCCGCGCCCGGCACGAGCGCCGCGAGCGCGCTGGCCGGACGGCTGCCCGCCTCGTGCGCGCGCTACAAGGCGACCGTCGACGGCAAGACCGTCACCTACAGCGTGACCGAATCGGCTCTCACCGGGATCGGCAAGCAGGCCAAGGTCATGAACGTCACGCCGGCGGCGGCCGGCTCGGACGCGCGCTGGTCGCTCGCCTACCGCGGCACCGGGTTCGTCGGGGCGGTGACCGTGGCCGGCCCGAACGCGTCCGCGACCGCCGTCCGCCAGCTCGCCCAGCAGGCCTACGCCTACGCGGCCAAGTCACTGTCCTAGAACGGCGCGGACGGCGCGCGCAGTGACCTGCCGGTGGGAAACTGATACGCATGAATGACGTATCGCCGCGATTCCGTCCGGTGCTTGACACCGTGCCCGCCTACAAGCCCGGCCAGGCGCCGACCGCCGCGGCGGGCGAGGCGCACAAGCTGTCATCCAACGAGTCGCCGTACGGGCCGCTGCCGTCCGTCGTCGAGGTGATCGCGGAGGCC
>DATCGA010000496.1:0-11914 GCA_036509215.1 Trebonia sp. | reverse complement strand
TACGGGAGAACGTTCCAAGCCGAGATGACCGGCTGCTCGTGCTCGTAGCCGAGCGAGCTGACGGTTCCGGCGTGCGGGTGGCTGAGCATTCGCGCGGCGGACGGGTCAAGATCGAGCCAGCGCGCGGCGAGCACCCGCTGCAGGTGACCGTGCCCGATGATCGCGACGTCGCCGTCGCGCAGCAGCGGCCGGACCCGGTCGAGCACCGCGTCCGCGCGCGCGGCCACCTGCTGGAGCGTCTCGCCGGTCTGGGCGTCGTCGCCGATGACGCCGTCCCGCCACAGGTCCCAGCCCGGCCTGGTCGCCCGGATCTGCTGCTCGGTCATTCCCTCGCAGCCGCCGTAGTCCCACTCGAGCAGGTCGGGATCGAGCTTGACGTCGGGCAGGCCCGCTAGCTCCGCCGTCCGCACCGCCCGGCTCAGCGGGCTGATGAACGCCGCGACCAGGTGACGGCGGGCCAGCAGCGGGCCGAGCGCCCGGCCGGCCGCCACGCCCGCGTCTGTCAGCGGAAGGTCGGTGCGGCCCCCGTACCGGCCCGTCCGGCTCCACGCGGTCTCACCGTGCCTGATCAACAGCAACTCAGCCATGCCGGACATAATGACACAGACTGTGACGCTATTCGACGGCGAGGATGATCGACTCACCGGCCGGGGACTGGCCCCTGCCCCGGCTCTCGACCAGGGTGACGGTGGCGGCGGCCGTCCGCAGCACGACGTCGGCGTCGGTCCCGTTGGCGAGGGCGAGGGCGACCGCCCGCAGCGCCGCCGCCTGGGCCGGACTCGGGGCTTGGTGGGTGGCGCCCATCGGCCCGCAGGCGTCGGCCAGGTGGCCGAGCCCGGTGACCCGGCTCCAGTTCGATCCGCGATCGTCGCGGCCGGATTCGGCGACCGTCAGGGTGCGCAGGGCGTCGGTGAGCGGCGTGCCCATCGCCGCCTGCAGCCGGGTGGCCTGACCGATCCCGGCCCGGGACGACAGGGCGAGCGCGAACGCCTGGTAGGGGTCGGGGCTCGCGGCGGCCGGGGAGTGCGCGGCGAGAACCTGGAGCAGGGTGCTGGCGAGCGGCCCGTCGGCGATCCAGCGCAGCGGGAGCCCGAGGATCTCGGGCAGCGGCAGCGCCGGGCCGAGGGCGTCGACCCGGGCGAGGCCGAGCACCCGGGCAAGCTCGGGATCGGGGTCGTGGACGATGGTGCGGGCGAGGACGTCGGCCCGGTCGAGGTCGGCGACGTGCACCCGGGCCAGTTCCTGCGGGTGCGCGACGTCGAAATCGAAGGCGCCGAGAATGCTCAGGTCCTCGTCGACCGCCGCCGCGAGCTCGACCGCTCGGACCCGGGCGAGCTCGAGGGCGCCGGTAAGGTCGCCGGCCAGGGCGTCGGCGAGGGCCCGCGGGCGGGTGAGGTTCAGCGCCGCGATCAGGTCGGGGGCGGCGGCGACGGTCGTCGTGATCGCGCCCGCCCGGGTCAGCTCGAGGGCGTGCGCGTAGGTGAGCACGATCGCGCGGGCGTGCGCGTGCATGAGCTCGACCGCCCGGCCCTCGGACCTGGCCCGGGTGGCCAGGTCGCGGGCCAGCGCGCCGCTCAGCGCGCGGATGTCGTCGAGATCGCGGTTGATGCTGAAGGCCACGTCGAGGATGGTCGCGGTCAGTATCTGCGGCAGCATCGCGGTGTTCCTGGCGTCGGCCGCGACCGCCGCGCTGATCGCCGCCCCGGTCACCTCGTGCGGGTGGGGCTGGCCGGGGCGAACCCAGAGCCGGAGCTCCGGCTGCGTCCACGTGCTCGTCACCGAGGCCGGCAGCTGGCGGGCCAGCGCGCCGGCGATGCCCTCCTCCTGCAGCTCGTCGCGGGCCGGGAGCCGCACCTCCAGCCCGGTGGCGGTGGCGGTGATCGCGTTCGCCCACGCGACGAACGCCTGCGCCTCGGTGCCCCAGATTCCGATGGCGGGCTGCTCGGCGTCGGGGGCCAACGGGCGGTCGGGGCGGGGGGCGGCCGTGTCCGCCAGGAACAGCCAGTACAGGTCGGCCGGGACCGGCCGGGCGCAGATCCTGGTGCCGGCGCCGGTGGTGAGGGTCTGCCGGACCAGGCGCGCGACCTGGACCCCGGCGATCAGCCGCCGGTGGGCGGGCGAGCAGTCCGGCTCGTACGCCCGCTGGCGTTCGGCGTCCAGGCGCCGCCGCAGGTCGGGGTCGATCTCGGTGCTCGCCTCGGCGCAGTCGAACGCCAGCGTGAGGGCGGCGATCGTGCCGCTGTCGAGGCAGCCGCGGACGATCGGGCTGGCGTCGGCGGTGGCCGCGTACAGCAGGATGGTCTCGTGCCACCACGGGTCGCTGACTCGGTCGACCATGCTCTTGACCAGGTCGGTGTTGGCGCTGACGTGCCGGGCGGCCAGGTACTCCTGGAACGTCAGGTGGGTGAAGGCGTACCGGCCCTCGGCCTCGACCAGCAGGCCGTTGCGGGCGACGTTGTCGAGGAACGCCTCGCCGGTGACCGACGAGGAGTAGCGCTCGAGCTGAGGTCCGAGGATCTCAAGGACGCGGGCGGCGGGCAGGTCGCTGGCGTGGTCGCGCATCATCTGGTACGCGAGCGAGGCCAGCAGCATCTGCTTGGCGGGCCAGGACAGCAGCTCCGGCAGGTCCTTGGCCTGGGCCCGGCGCGACAGCAGTACTTGGCAGATCTCGCCGTAGAGGTCGGCCCGGCTGCCAGGCAGCGCGCCCCGGTACCGGTGCGCTGTGGCGATCATCGTCAGCAGCAGCGGGTTGACCGCCAGGTCGCGCAGCGCCGAATTGGCCTGCAGCAGGGAGTTGAGCCGGTCGGCGGACTCCCTGGCCCGGAGCTGCACGGCCCGTCCGGCGGTCCGGCCGGAGGCGCCGGTCGCGTGTCGTTCGGCCGCCAGGTACCAGCGGTCGAGGAAGAGCTGGACCTGCTTGGCCGTGAACGGCCGCGCCACCAGCACGTCCGCCTGGACGGCGAGCGGGCCGAGGAAGTCGTAGGACCGGGAGGTGACCACGACGTGGTTGCCGGGGTGGGCGGTGATCTGCCGCTCGATCCACGCGGCCACGGCCAGGCGGTCGTCGGCCCGGGCGACCTCGTCGAGGCCGTCGAGCAGGACCACGCACCGGCCTCGCTCCAGCTGGCGCTCCCACCAACCGCCGGGTTCCCTCCCGGGCGCGCTGCCGACGGCAGCGCGGATGACGTCGGGCAGCGAGATCGCCGGATTGGCGACGATCGACTCGGCCCGCTCCCGCAGCGCCAGCAGGACGGGGACGCGCCGTTGACCGGGGTGGCCACCGCCGAGGTGGCTCCACACGGTGGTCGCCCCGCTGCGGCGGGCCGCGTGGGCGAGCAGGGTGCTCTTGCCGGATCCGGGCTGGCCGATGAGCCCGAGGACCACCCGCGAGCGGCGGTCGAGTAGCTCGTCGATCGTGTGCCGGGCCGAGGCGTCATCGGCGGCGGGACGGTCACCGGGGCCCTGCTGGGGAGCCCGGCTGACCAGCGCGACGTCGACGTAGACGTCGCCCAGCTCCGGGATGTGGTCTCCGCCGGTCGCGAGATCCTGCACGTCGATGTACCGGAGCGAGTCGAGTACCCAGCGTCGGTACCGGTGCCCGTACCCGGGGACAGCCGACGCCTGCACCACGTGTCGCCACCACATCTCAGACATCCAGCCCTACGCTAGCTCATCGCCCGCCGTGGGGCGAAGGGGCTCCAGGTGACGTAATAACCCGCGCCCGGTAACGCGGCGCGGTACGGAAGTAGAAGGACGCCGAACGCTGCCACAGCAGGGCGATCACGGCCGGGCCAATGAGCCAGCCGACGATCATGCCCAGCGCCGCCCCGCCTTGCACTTCCACGCCATCCACAGCCACAGCACGACCGGGATCACGAGGCTGAGGGCGGCGAAGACGACGACGACGCTGCCCCGACGGCCATCATCGTGGCCCTATTTGGCGTCTTTGTCCAGCGATGTCCATCATCGTGTGCCGTTGAGGGGTCTACACGACCCGAACGGCACACGGTGACGTCTGAAGTCCGATTTGCCTGAGCCAAAGGTGAGCGAGGGACAGGTATTGCCGACGAAAACACGAACACGTCCGCCAGCGGCGACATCGCCCCCAGCGGTCGGCCCTGTCATGCTGATGCCTTAGCAGGGGAGAATGGAGCGTCGCATGCCGGTCATGCTCATCACCGGGATCCAGGCGGCCGGCAAGTCGTCGGCCGCCCAGGCGGTGGCGGAACGGCTGGACCGGTCCGTTCACCTGCGCGGCGACGTGTTCAGAAAAATGATCGTCAACGGCCGCGCGAGCATGGGGCCGGCCGACCCGCCGGAGGAGGCGGTCCGCCAGCTGCGGCTGCGGTACCGGCTGGCGGCGCTGGCCGCCGACGGGTACGCCGAGGCCGGGTTCACCGTGGTGCTGCAGGACATCGTGCTCGGCGGCTACCTCACGGAGATGGTCGCCGCGATCCGGACCCGGCCGCTGTACGTCGTGGTGCTGGCTCCCCGCCCGGCGGTCGTCGGGGAACGCGAGGCCGAGCGGCACCTTGCCCGCGGCAAGACCGCCTACAAGCCCGGCGACGAGGGCCCGGCCGAGCTGTACGCCCACCTGCGCAAGGACACGCCCCCGATCGGGCTGTGGCTCGACACCTCGGAGCAGACCCTGGAACAGACGGCGGACGAGCTGCTGGCGCGGGTCTGGGGCGAGGGACAGGTGTAGCGGTCTCACTGGTTGGTGTCGGCGGTGATGTGCTCGAACAGGCCGGCCTGGATACGGGTGCGAACGCCCAAAGCCCATGGCTCGTCCAGCTCGTCGACGTCGAGGGCGGCCACGTTGTTGAGCAGCATGCCGAAGGCGAGGAACGACTTCACCGTCACCGGGTCGAGCCCGGTCGTGTCGGCGACCGTGTCCCACATCCGGCCCAGGCGCGCCCGGACCAGATCCCGGACCTCGGTGTCACCGCAGGCGGCGAAGCCCTGCAGCTGAAGCAGGAGCGTCGTGCGGTCGGCCAGCGACTCGAAGTACTGCGCCCCCATCAGCCCCAGCGCGTCCAGGCCGCGGGCGCCGTCGGCGGCCTGCGTCATCCCGTCGCTGAAGCGGTCGAAGGCCGCGCCGACGAGCTCGAGGAACAGCGCCTTCTTGGTCCCGAACATCCGGAACACGTAGGCCTGGGTGATGTCCGCCTCGCGCGCGATCGCCTCGACCGACGCGCCGTGCAGCCCGCGATCGGCGAACTCGCCCGCCGCGATCGCCAGCACCTGGGATCGCCGTTCCGGGGAAGACCTCACCGCATGGTCCAAGGCATGGCTGGAGACTGCGGGGCCGAACGTGCTGCGCTGCGAGTTCAGTACCGACGCGGCCGGTCGGTTCACCGCGTTCACCGTGGAGCAAGAGGCATCGGAGCGACACCCGCTCCTGCGGCCGCACCGCGTCACACTGGGCCTGTATCGGCGGGCCGGCGGGTCGCTGGAGCGCGTCAGCCGGGTCGAGGTCGACGTGGCCGGCGAGCGAACCGCGCTGCCGTCCCTGGTTGGGGCCGCCCAGCCGGACCTGATCCTGCTCAACGACGACGACACCGGCTACGTCATCGTCCGGTTCGACCCGCGGTCGCTGGAGACGGCGCTGTCGACGGTCGGCGCCCTGCCGGACCTGGCCGCCCGCGCCGTGTGCTGGAATGCCGTCATCGACATGGTCCGCCAGGCGGAGCTGCCGGTCACAGCGTTCGCGTCCATGCTGGCAGGCGCGATGCGGTCGGAACCCTCCCTCCCGGTGCTGAGCGCCCTGCGGGAGCCGGCGGACTGGCTGATAGCGCGGTTCGCGGCCCCGGGCCAGGCGGCGGAAGCCAGGACGCTGCTGGACCGGTCCGCCGCGGAGATCCCCGGCCTCACGCAGGACCCAGAACCGGGCTGGGCGGCGCTGCGGCGCCACGCGGCGGCGGGCGAGGCCGACGACGCGCGCATCGACGCCGCGCTGGCCGCAGACCCGTCGGACGCCGGCCGTCGCAGCGCCGCCGCCGGCCGGGCCGCGATCCCCGACGCGGCGCACAAGGAGGCGGCCTGGCGGCTGATGACCGGCGACGAGGCCGGACCGGAGACGGTCACGGCGGTGGCCGGCGGCTTTCTGCAGCCGGAGCACGCGAACCTGCTCGCCCCGTACGCCGAGCGCTACCTGGCCGAGCTGCCAGGCCTTTGGCGGTCGCGCGATGGTCACATGCGGGTACGGCTCGCGAACGCGCTGTTCCCGTACCCGGCGGTCACCCCCGAGTTCCTCGACCGGATCGACGGGTTCCTCACCGCGGGCGCAGCCGACCCTGGCCTGGCCCGGATCGTCCGGGACCACCGCGACACCGCCGAACAGGTGCTTCGCGGGCGGACCCGGTACGGACGCTAGATCAGAGCGCTACCGGATCGTGGGCGGTGATCGCGAGGTTCCCGGATACGAACTGCAGCGTGTACCAGCCACCGCGGCCGACGTGCCGCGGCCGGGGCAGGCCGAAGGCGCTCGCCAGCGCCGCCAGCAGCACCGGGACCGTATCGCCGTGCGACGCGGCGGCGACCCGGCCGCCCGGGTGCGCGTCCGTCATGATCGCGACCGCGCGCAGCATCCGGCCCGCCGCCCAGGCGCCGCCGAGCGCCCGCACCATAAGGTCGGGTAGCTCGTCGACGCCCGCCAGCTCGCCGAAGTCCCACGCCTCGTACAGCTCCGCCAGGTCCCGCACCGGCAGCCCGACGGCCGCGGCGAGCGGCCCGACGGTCTGCCGGCAGCGCGCGGTCGGGCTCGAGTAGACGCCGTCGACGGTGCCGCCGATCGACGCCACCAGCGCCTGCGCCTGCCGCATTCCGAGTTCGGCGAGCGGGCGGACGTCGTGACTGCCAGCCCAGCCATCGCGCAGGACCGACGTGCAGTGCGGGATCAGTTCAACCGTGAGCGCCTGCGCGCCGGGCAGAGCCATCGTCCGTCCCTCATTCCCAGGAGAACTCGAAGGTGCCCGCCTCGACTTCGCGGATGAACTGCTCGACCGGCATCTGCAGCAACGCGTCCGCCCACCCTTCGCTGGTGATGTCGACCATCGTCACCGGCGACAGCGGGTCGCGGCTGTCGACGACCAGCGTTTCACGGCTGCCGTTGGAGCCGAGCATCATCACCCCTGGGTGGAGTTCCGCAGACGTATCCCACGCCTCGACGATCTCCCGTGACTTGACTGGCGTCAGGAGCGCCAGGTAGCTGCCGGTCTCCATCCAGCCCCGGGAAAACCAGGCGTCGCCCGTCAGGTACGCGCGCCATGCGTCGGGGAACCGCTGGCCGAGGGCGGCCTCGGTCCGGGTGAACTCCTCCTCCGTGACCGGGCCGACGTAGCACGCCACCTCCCGAATCTTGCCGGTGATGTTCTCGTTGAACTCGGCCAACTCCTCGGCCGGAATCCAGTACTCCAGCACCTCGCGGCCACCAGCCTGCTGGACCGGAAACTGATCGAGGTAGGCCTTGCCGACGTCGAAGCTGGTCACGTAGCCGACGCCGCCGCTGCGGACATTCCATTCCCGGGCGATCTTCGCCGCGTACCAGCGGTTCAGCACCGGGTAGAAAATCGGCTGCTCTGGCAGTCTGGGCGGCCATGCCCGCCAATCGGACGCCGCCACCAGGTCAAGCTCTTCCTGACCGGTCGGCCGCCACAACGTCACCGTGTCGGCGGATGCATCGAGCGAACTCATCCCGGCAGCCTAACGTCGATCTTGATCTTTCCGGCCGTTGATAGTCTTCGCCAATGTTCAACGCGGTCGACCGGGGCGGGGTCACGATCCGGCCGCTCAGCCGCGATGACTTTCCCCTGCTGCACCGCTGGCTGGCGATGCCGCACGTGCAGGCGTGGTGGGGAAGCGAGCCGGTCGCGCCGGCCGACGTCGAGCGCAAGTACGGGCCCCGAGCGGACGGCACCGACCCGACCCGGGTCTTCGTCATCGAGCTGGCCGGCCAGCCGGTCGGCATCATTCAGTGCTACCGGCACGCGGAGTACGCCGACTGGGACCGCGCCGTCGGCATCCCCGCCGCGGCGGGCATCGACTATCTCGTCGTCGAACCCGCGTCCCGCCGCGCTCTGGAGAAGGCCGGCTTCCGCCTGGTCGTCGAGCGCCAGCTGGATTCCGATGATCCATCGGACGCGGGCTCAGCGCCGTCTACGCCCTGACCCGCCCCCAGCCAAGCTAGGCAATCGTTCAGCTAGCCGGGTGATAGGGCGCCACGTGCCGTTCCGCTCAGGTTCGCCCATGATGCGTAGCGTTCCCCCGTATCCATCATCGTCGTTAAGGAACGCGAGGGCACATGTGCAACGACGGGGACAAGCACGGAGGCACCCGGCGGTCCTTCCTGCGCGCTGCGGGCCTGGCCGGGGCGGGCGCGGCGGCGCTCGGCGCCGGCGCGGGCGGACTGCTCGACTCTAAGCCGGCACTGGCCGCGATCAACACGCAGTCGCTCGGCTCCGGCGCATGGAAACCCGACGCGGACAGCCCGCGGTTCACCGTGGCGGTGATGCCGGACACGCAGTTCCTGTACTTCGCGCCGAGCATCATGCCGGAGCCGCAGCTCGCCTCGTTCCGGTACATCGTTGACCGGGCCAACGGCGACAACGGGAACATCGTCTTCATGGCGCACCTCGGCGATCTCACCGAGGACGGGCTGGCCACCGAGTTCGGCCCGGTGGGGGAGGTGTTCGACTATCTCGACCAGCGCGGGGCCGCCTACAGCGTGCTCGCAGGCAATCACGACGTGAACTCCGGCACGACCGATCAGCGCGGATCCACGCCTTACCTGACCACGATGGGGCCGCAGCGGTTCGGCAAGTCCAAGACGTTCGTCGGCGCCGACTCCACCGGCTACAACACCGCGCACGTCTTCCAGGGCGGCGGCCGCGAGTGGCTGCTGCTCGCGCTGGACTGGCGGATGTCGCCCGAGGGCTTCGCCTGGGCCAACGGCATCATCAAGCAGTACCCGAAGCTGCCGGTCATCCTCACCACCCACGAGGTCGCCGGGCCGACCTACGACGACAGCGTGTACCCCTACCAGTCTGGCGACGACGAGGACAACGCCTCGCTGTCCGCCTACGGGCAGCAGCTCTGGGACGGGCTGATCAGCGACAACGACCGGATCTTCCTGACGCTGAACGGGCACTACTGGCCGCCCGGGCGCACGGTGCTCACCAACGCGGCCGGCCACGACGTCCACGTGCACATCACCAACTACCAGAACCGCTACTTCGGCGGCGCCGCGATGATCCGGCTGTACCACTTCGACCTGGAGCTCAACACCATCGAAGTCGAGACCATCGCGCCGTACTTCCTCGAGCAGCCCGCCGAGGAGCGCAACCAGCTGGCCGCCCAGCTGGCCGAGCTGACCACGACGGTCGACCGCTTCTCGGTGCCGATCGACTTCGCGCAGCGGTTCTCCGGGTTCGACCCGATCCCGGTCCGCCCGGCCAGGCCGGCCAGGGAGATGCTCGTGGCCGGGACGCTGGCGTACTGGCGGTTCGACGCGGGCGGCGCGAACGGCTCGTCGTTCACCGGCGCCCAGACCGTGCCCGACCTGTCCGGCCACGGCAATGACCTGAGCGTCCTCGTCACCGTGCCCGGCAGCCCGGCGAAATCGCTGACCTGGTCCGGCGACTTCCATCCGGACCAGCCGGGGCACGGCTCGCTGTACTTCGACGGGCAGCAGAGTCCGTCGCTGGCGGGCGCGTACCTGACCACGGCCGCGGGCGCCCCGCTCAACACCGAGACGTTCGCCGGCGGGTACACGTTCGAGGTGTTCGTCCAGGTCCCGACCGACTGGAACTCGAACTCCAACTCCTGGATGGCCGCGCTGTCCCGCTGGGGCGAGTCGGGCCAGGCGGGCAAGAGCGCGGGCAACACCGACCCGAACGAGCCGATCGCGACCTTCAGCCTGAGCGACGGCCGCGAGCCGCAGTGGTGCGTCTACCCGCTGAACCTGGACGACGAGTCCACCAACTGGGGCCAGGCGCTGCCCGAGGCCACCTGGTGGCACCTCGCCGTCGTCAATGACGGCAAGAAGACCGTGATGTACGTGGAGGGCTGCCCGACGGTGGATAACCCGCCCACCATCGCCAACGGCCTCGTGCAGCTCAACCTGCCGTGGGTGCTCGGCGGCTACGAGTACGGCGGCTCCATCAACCAGATCTGGCACGGCTGGATCGGCGACGTCCGCATCGTCAACCGCGCGCTGAGCGTCGGTGAGTTCATGATCGCCGGTCACTGAGGCGGAGACGGGCAGCCTGAGCGGATGACGTGGAGCCACGGTCCGTTCGGATAACGATGAATTTGATTTTGACCCTTGCCGCGTGCGGTGCCGTTGCCGCACCGCACGCGGCGGGGGCGGCTAGGAGTTCTGGGTATCGCGCCAGGCGATCCAGTCGCGGAGCGGCGAGAGGTCGTAGTCGGGGCCGCCGACGCCGACGGTGAACAGGGAGGCGCCGTGGGCGCGGAGCTGCGGGCCGAGTTCCTCGGCGCTGCCGCTCACCCCCACGGAGATCTCAATGTCGGCCGGGTCACGTCCGACGTCGGCGCAGTGCTGCCGGAGGATGGCGACCTTGCGCTCGAGGGTTTCCGGGTCGCCGAAGCTGTGCCAGATGTCGGCGTGCTTGGCGACCAGGCGAAGGGTCTTCTTCTCGCCCCCGCCGCCGATGAGCACCGGGATCTTCCGGGTCGGGGCCGGGTTCAGCTTGGCCAGCCGCGCCTCGATCCGGGGCAGCGCCTCGGCCAGTTCATCGAGCCGGCCGCCCGCCGTCCCGAACTCGTAGCCGTACTCGTCGTAGTCCTTCTCGAACCAGCCCGAGCCGATGCCGAGGATGAGCCGTCCGTCGCTGATGTGATCGACGGTCCGCGCCATGTCGGCCAGCAGCTCCGGGTTGCGGTAGCTGTTGCAGGTGACGAGCGCGCCGATCTGAGCGCGCGAGGTCGACTCCGCCCACCCGCCCAGCATCGTCCAGCACTCGAAGTGCATGCCTTCGGGCTCGCCGTAGAGGGGGTAGAAGTGGTCCCAGTTGAAGACGACGTCGGCGCCGAGCTCTTCCGCTTCCGAGGCGGTGCGGCGGATCGTCTTGTAATCGGCGTGCTGAGGATGCAGTTGCAGGCCCACGCGAACGGGCCTTGAGGTAGCTGTCACGAGCTCTCAGCTTAGCGCGCAGCTCAGGAGCCTGCGTTGGCGGCGGTCGCGACGAACAGGAACGTGCCCTCGTTCTCCGCGAGCCACCGCGTGTTCGCCTCGAGCCTTTCGACCCGGGCGATGACGTCGTCGAGGTGCGCGAGCCCTTCGCGCCACCGGACCGCTCGCCACAGGACGGAGCCGAGCGACTGGGCGACGAGCAGCTCGGGGAGGGCCGCCACCTCGGCTGGCTTGAGGCGGGTGACCGAGGAGCAGCCACGCAGGAACGCGGCCGTGCGGCGCGGCCAGTCCGGCGTTGTCAGGGCCGTGGAGTGATACAGCGCCGCCATGACGTCCTGCACCCGGAAGCCGGCCCCGGCGAGCTCGAAGTCGAGCAGCCCGATCACCTCGCCCGTGCCCGGGTCGGCCAGCAGGTTCGCCGGCGTGAGATCGCCGTGGATGACCTGGGCGGGCAGGCCGTCCGTACCGGGCCACCACCGCCCGGCGCGGCGGGCGGCCGCGCTGACCAGTCTGGCCTGCTCGGCGCCGATCCCGGCCGAGCGCAGCTCGTCGACCAGGACGTCGGCATGCGGGTCCTGCGGCCGGACCCAGCGCGGGTCGGTGCGCCAGTCCCTGAGGGCGTCCGCCAGCGGCACGTCGGCTAGCGCAGCGTCAATCAGCCCGACGGCCCGGCCGAGCCGCTGGAATGCCATCTCGCTTCCCACCCCCGGGCGCACGCCGGGCAGCTACCGGCAGAGGGTCGAGACCCCGGCCGGGGTC
>DATCGA010000495.1:0-2716 GCA_036509215.1 Trebonia sp. | reverse complement strand
CGGGCGGCGGGGCTGCGGGCGGTGGGGTGGGGTCGCTGGGGCGGGCGGTGGGGTGGGGTGGGGTGGGGGGTTAGGGGCGGCTGGGGCGTTCTAGGTATCTGGTGTCGGGGGGTGCGAAGCCGAACTGGCGGTAGAGGCCGTGGGCGTCGGAGGTGTGCAGGCTCCAGCGGAAGTGGGCGCCGGGGCCGCGGTCGATCGTGGTCGCCACTAGTTCCTTGCCGAGGCCGGTGCCGCGCGCGTCGGGGAGGACGAAGACGTCGGACAGGTAGCCGTAGGCCACGCCGTCCGAGATCGCGCGGGCGAAGCCGACCAGGCGCCCGGTGGCGGTTTCGTAGGCGCCGACGACGCGCCAGGCCGTCGCCAGCTGCGCGTCGAAGTCGAGCCGGGTGCGGGACTTGCCCCAGTACGCCTCGGTGGACAGGAAGCCCCAGACCGTGTCCACGTCCACCCGGCCGGGGTCGTCGTCGAGCTCGTACGTTCCATATGACCAGATCACGCCCGTACCCTACCGAGCGGCAATTTTCTGTTGGAGGCCCCACGGTCCGTTCGAGATGACGGTTTTGGCTTTGGAACCAAAGGGGGGCCGCAGGTTGGTTGGCGCCGGGCCATTGACCGGGGGATTTCCCTTCTCCTAACGTCGGATGAAGTTCCGAGGGAGGAATGCCGGTGGCGGACCTGGATGTGGTAGTGGTGGGGGCCGGGTTCGCCGGGATCTACGCGGTGCACGCGCTGCGGTCGGCCGGGCTGACCGTGCGGGCGTTCGAGGCCGGGGGCGGGATCGGCGGGACCTGGTTCTGGAACAGCTACCCGGGCGCGCGGTGCGACGTGGAGTCCAAGGACTACTGGTTCTCCTTCTCCCCCGAGCTCGAGCAGGAATGGTCGTGGAGCGAGCGCTACCCGGCCCAGCCGGAGATCCTGCGGTACCTGAGCCACGTGGCCGACCGGTTCGGGCTGTGGCCGCATATCCAGCTCAACACGCGGGTGACTTCCGCCGTATGGGACGGCGGGGCGGCCGAGTGGCGGGTGACGACGCAGGACGGGTCGGAGGTGACGGCCCGGTTCTTCGTCTCGGCGGTGGGGTGCCTGTCGGCTTACCAGGTGCCGTCGCTGCCGGGTCTGGAGACGTTCGGGGGGTCCTGGTATCACACCGCGCGGTGGCCGGCCGAGGGCGTCGACTTCGCCGGCCAGCGGGTCGGGCTGATCGGCACCGGGTCGACCGGGATCCAGGTCGCGCCGGAGATCGCGGCGGTCGCGTCCTCGCTCCATGTGTTCCAGCGGACGCCTAATTACGCGGTGCCGAACCGGAACCGGCCGTGGGAGCCGGAGGCCGAGGCCGAGTTCAAGTCGCGCTACCGGCAGTACCGCAAGGAGGCGCGAGAGTCGTTCCTTGGCGTGCCGGTCACCGGGACCGGGCGGCCGGTGCTGGCCGAGCCGCCCGAGGACGTGCAGCGGACGTTCACCGAGCGCTGGCAGGCGGGCGGCGGGATGCCGTTTCTGGGCGCGTACACCGACCTGCTGGTATCGCCGGAGGCCAACGACGTCATCGCCGAGTTCATGCGGGACCGGATCAGGGAGACGGTTTCCGATCCGGTGGTGGCGGAGCTGCTCTGCCCGCGGACATTCCCGGTCGGGTCGAAGCGGCTGTGCCAGAGCGACGACTACTACGCGATGTACAACCGGCCCAACGTGACGCTGGTTGACCTGCGCGCGACGCCTTTGGCTTCGGCTTCCGCAGGCGGGCTGTCGACTACCTCGGCGTTCTACGGGCTGGACGCGATCGTGTTCGCGACCGGGTTCGACGCGATCTCGGGGGCGCTGCGCCAGATCGACGTCCGCGGCGCCGGCGGGGTCGCGCTGGCGGACCGGTGGGCGGCCGGGCCGCGGGCGTACCTGGGGATCGCATCCCCCGGGTTCCCGAACATGTTCATCGTGACCGGTCCAGGCTCGCCGTCGGTGCTCAGCAACATGGCGCTCTCGATCGAGCAGCACGTGGAGTGGATTCGGGACTGCATCGGGTACCTGTCCGCGCACGGGTTCGCGACGGCGGAGGCTTTGCCGGAGGCCGAGGAGGCGTGGATGGCGCACGTGACCGAGGTGGCGTACTCGACGCTGTTCCCGAAGGCGGACTCGTGGTACATCGGGGCGAACATCCCGGGCAAGCCGCGGGTGTTCACGACCTACGTCGGCGGGGTCGGACCGTACGGCTCGAAATGCGATGAGGTGGCCGCGGCCGGTTATTCGGGTTTTGCGCTCGGCGCGCCTTGAGTGTGATGGTGATTTGGATTCCCCTGACTTTCAATGACGACGGTCGGTTCTCGGATCGGTGGAGGTAGCGGTGGGCCACTCTGTGCATCCCCAGGCGCAGTATCTACTCGACGGGAAGGCCGCGGCCGGGCTGCCGCCGCTGTGGGAGCTGTCGCCCGACGAGGGGCGGGCGGTGGTCGAGGCTAACGGCGCGCTCATCGGGGCCGGGCCTTCCGTGGCGTCGGTGCGGGACATCACGATTCCCTCGCAGGCGGGCGGGATGCCGGCCCGGGTGTACTCGCCGTCGGACGCCGGTCCCGCGCCGGGCGTGGTGGTGTACTACCACGGCGGCGGCTGGGTGGTCGGCTCGCTCGACAGCTGGGACGCGTGCTGCCGGGTGCTGGCGGTCTCCTCCGGGTGCGATGTGGTCAGCGTGGACTACCGGCTCGCGCCCGAGCACGTCTTCCCGGCC
>DATCGA010000494.1:0-6699 GCA_036509215.1 Trebonia sp. | reverse complement strand
CCGTCGTGTCGGGCGCCGTCGTGTCGGGCGCCGTCGTGTCGGGCGCCGTCGTGTCGGGCGCGGTCGTGTCGGGCATGGTCAGAACACCACCGGCTGCTGGAACTCGCCCCAGACGTTTTTGAGCGCGGTCACCATCTCGCCGACCGTGCAGTAGGCGTTGGCGCAGTCGATCAGCGGGTGCATGAGGTTGACGTCCGGCGCGGCGGCCGCCTTGGCGAGGGCGTCGAGCTTGGCCTGGACGTCCTTGGCGTCGCGGTCTCGCTTGACCTGGGCGAGGCGGTCGAGCTGGCGGTCGCGGCCGTCCTGGTCGAGTTCGTAGGTGGCCAGGTCGGGGGCGGGCTCTTGTTCGGTGAAGCGGTTGACGCCGACGACCGGCCGCTCGCCGTTCTCTATTTTCTGGTGCGCCCGGTAGGCCTCGTCGGCGATGAGGCCCTGCAGGTACCCGTCCTCGATCGCCTGGACCATGCCGCCGTGCTGGTCGAGATCCTTCATGATCTCGATGATCATTTCCTCGGTGGCGTCGGTCAGCGCCTCGACGTAGTAGGAGCCGCCGAGCGGGTCGGCGACGCGGGCGATGCCGGTTTCGTAGCCGAGGATCTGCTGGGTGCGCAGCGCGAGCGTGGTCGACTCCTCGCTCGGCAGCGCGAACGGCTCGTCCCAGGCGGCGGTGAACATGGACTGGACGCCGCCGAGGGCCGACGCCATCGCCTCGTAGGCGACCCGGATGATGTTGTTCTGCGCCTGCGGGGCGAACAGGCTGGCGCCGCCGGAGACGCAGCCGAACCGGAACATGCACGCCTTGTCGGTGGTCGCGTGGTAGCGCTCTCTGACGATGGTGGCCCAGCGGCGGCGGCCCGCGCGGTACTTGGCGATCTCCTCGAAGAAGTCGCCGTGGGTGTAGAAGAAGAACGAGATCTGCGGGGCGAACTGGTCGATCGTCATCCGTCCGCGTTCGAGGACCGTGTCCACGTAGGTGACGCCGTCGGCGAGGGTGAACGCCATCTCCTGGACCGCGTTGGCGCCCGCGTCGCGGAAGTGCGCGCCGGCTACGGAGATTGCGTTGAACCGGGGGACTTCGGCCGCGCAGAACTCGATCGTGTCGGCGATCAGTCTTAGGGATGGTGTCGGCGGCCAGATCCAGGTGCCTCGTGACGCGTATTCCTTGAGGATGTCGTTCTGGATGGTGCCGGTGAGCTTGCTTCGGGGGATGCCGCGTTTTTCCGCCGCCGCGACGTAGAAGGCGAGCAGGATGGCGGCGGTGCCGTTAATCGTGAAGCTGGTGCTGATCGCCTCGAGCGGGATCGCGTCGAAGAGGATCTCGGCGTCCCTGAGGGTGTCGATGGCGACGCCGACCCGGCCCACTTCCTCGGTCACCTCGGGGTCGTCGGAGTCGTAGCCGCACTGAGTCGGCAGGTCGAGCGCGACGCTTAGCCCGGTGCCGCCTTGGCTGAGAAGGTAGTGATAGCGGGCGTTCGACTCCTCGGGGGTGCCGAAGCCGGAGTACTGGCGGAACGTCCACAGGCGGCCTCGGTAGCCGGCGGCGTAGTTGCCCCGGGTGAACGGGAACTCGCCCGGGGCCGGCGGCGCTGGCGCGGGTGTGGCGCCATCGCCCGCGGGCGGGCCGTAGACGGCCTGCACGGGGATGCCCGAGGGAGTCTGGTCGAAGTCGCTCATCGTCAGATACGTTACTTGCGAAAAAAGAGAATGCCAATATCGGATTGGAGAATCATGTCGGTGGATGTGCCGGGTTCTGGTGCTGAGGTGCTGACTTCGGTGGCGGACGGGGTGGCGGTGCTGACGGTGGACCGGCCTGCGGTGCGGAACGCGATCAGCCCGGCGACGATGGACGCTTTGGACGCGGCCCTTGATGCCGTCGTGGGCGTGGCGGACGTGCTGGTGATCCGGGGCGGCGGCGACCGGGCGTTCGTGTCCGGCGGGGACCTGAAGGAACTGGCGAAGATCCGGACCTTCGACGGCGCGTTCGAGATGGCGCTGCGGATGCGGCGGCTGTGCGACCGGATCGCGACGTTCCCGGCGCCGGTGGTGGCGGTCCTGAACGGTCACGCGCTCGGCGGCGGGGCCGAGGTCGCGGTGGCGGCCGACATCCGGGTGGCAGCCGACGACGTGACGATCGGGTTCAACCAGTCACGGCTGGCGATCATGCCGGCCTGGGGCGGGGCGGAGCGGCTGGCCGCGGTGGTCGGCCGGCCGCAGGCCCTGCTGCTGGCCACGACCGGGGAGCGGATTTCCGCGGCCGAGGCGCTGCGGATCGGGCTGTTTGACCGGGTCTACCCGCGTTCTTCGTTCGAGGCGTCGTGGCGGTCGCTGGCGGCGCTGATCGCGTCGTCGCCGTCGCGGGCGATCAAGTCGGTGATCGCGGCGGCGGCGCCGCACCAGCACGCGCAGTTGGAGGCGTCGGCGGCGGAGGCGTTCGCGTCGCTGTGGGTGGCGGACGCGCACTGGGCGGCGGCGGACGGGCTCACCCGCAAGTGAGGCCGGGCGGTGGCCGCCTCCGCCTGGGCCGCTGCGCTGGGCGCGCGTTGACACCTGTCACTTTGGCCACGTTCGCTCGAACATTTACGCGCTTAGACGGCAAGATCGAAAAGATCCATGGCGTTTCCGGTGCTATGATCCCGGAAACGCCATGGATTTCGAACAATGATCATCGGCGTTGCCGGGCCTAAATTAGCGGAACCGGCCGGGGGGCCGCCAGGACTCTCGTGGAGCAGCGTATTGCGTGCCAGGCACGCTTTATTATTTCGTGCTGGTGCTTGGCACGTTATCTACGTTACGATGATGAACCATGGCGGATGTCACGGGACCGGCGGTGTGCGCGGCGTGCGGGCGCCCGCTGCCGTCACAGCAAGGAAGAGGGCGGATACGACGTTACTGCGACGCCACCTGCCGGAGTGCGGCCCGACGCCGACGGAGCTCGGCTGACGGCCAGCCGCCGACGATCGTGAAGCCCTCATTGACAGGGAATGGACGTCACGTAAAGCTTGACACCAGCTCGCCCCTTGAGGGTATGGCGGCGGCCCGGGAACAGGCCGTCGCCGCCAACCAGGCGCTGCTGGCCGCCGTTGACCGCGCCCGCGACGCCGGCCATAGCTGGCGGGAGATCGGTGAGGTGCTCGGCACCACCAGGCAGGCGGCGTTCCAGCGGTTCGGCCACCCGGTCGACCCGCGCACGGGCACGCCGATGAGTCACGACGTCCCGCCCGACGCCGCCGACCGCGCGGTCGGCCTGATCACCTGCCTGGCGTAAGGCCGCTGGGAGGAGGTGGTCGGCGAGTTCGACGAGCGCATGGGCGAACGGGTCGACGTCGGCCGCCTGGCCGGCGGCTGGGCGCACACCGTGGGCATGGTCGGCCGCTTCGAGCGGGTGGGCGAGCCGTTCGCCCACCGGGCCGGCGACGACACCATGGTCGACGTTCCGCTGCACTTCGAGGCGGGCGACGCGGTCGGATCCGTCCGCTTCGACCGCGACGGCCGGGTGGCCGGCCTGATGCTGCGGCCCGCCTCCGCCGCGCCCTCTGCGCCGCCGGACCCGTCGCGATGACCGGCGGCTGTGCTAGGCCTGAGTGCGGAGCTGGTGGCGGACTTCCATCAGTGCGAAGCCGAGGAGGTTGAGGCCGGGCCAGTTCTCCGGTGACGCGGCCCGGTCATCGTCGGCGGCTAGCCCGATGCCCCAGATCGCGTCCTGCGGGGAAGCCTCGACCAGGACCTTGCGCCGGTGCCGAGCAGGAAGCCCCGCAGGTCCTGGTGCTGGCCGAACTTCGCCCGGTTGCCGGCGACCACCAGGTCGAATCGCCGGTCGGCCCAGCGCTGCTCGTCGAAGCCGCGAACCTCCCGGCCCAGCGCCTTCGCCGCGCCGGGGTGCGGTGCCTGTCGGATGCGCTCGGCGGTCTCGGTGTCGTTGAACAGCAGCGCCTTCGACGCCATCATGAAGTGCTCGGCCGAGGGGTAGGTGAGGCCGTCGACGGTGAAGGTAACCGGCCACCACTGGCTCAGGCAGCCCGGGCCCACCCCGCCGGCCGGCGGCGGGCGGTGCCCCCAGAACATCAGGAAATCGGGCTGCCCGCCGTCGAGCAGGAAGCCGAGCAGCTCATCGACGGTGCGGGCATTCGCGGCGGAGACGGTCATGCCGCAGTCGTATCAGACCAGGATGAAGCGGCGCATCCGCATTAACGCGGCCAGCAGGGCGACGACGCGGACTAATGCGGCATTTCTGCGAAGCCCTGGGCGACGGCGCAGGGCGCGCAGAGCGACACGTCCGCGTCGCCCAGGCGGCGGCTGACGACGGCGCGGCCGTCGCAGACGCCCCGGTCGGCCGGGTGGGCCGAGCCGCAGGGGCAGTGGCAGGGTTTCCAGTCGCCGGTGACCGCACCGCGCGCCGCCTCGAAGGCGGCCCGCACGGCCGGATCGAGCTTGGCGGCGACGTCGGTGGTCGCAGCGGTGACCCGCTGGCGCCATTCTTCGAGCGCGTCTCCGGCGGCCTGCCAGGCCGCGGCGAGCTGCTGTGCAGGGCTGTCCGGGTTACCGTCCATACGTCATTTTCTCACTTCTTGGCTGCTCAGGCTAGGGGTCTAGATGCGCTTGGAGCGAGTCGTGCGCAAGAAGATGACCAGCATAACGAACAGCAGCGAGATGACCGCCGGGGTGATCGTCCCGGCCCAGTTGAAGCCCTCGGCGGGAGGCAGCGGGATCGCGATGCCGTGCTGACGGAAGATCTGCTGGGCGAGCTCACGCTGCTGCAGGGTCGGACCCTGGGTAAAGGCGTTCCCGACCGCGATCAGGCCGAAGCAGACGGCGCCGACGGTCGCGCCGACGGCCACCCGCGGGCGGGTCGCCGGGTCGAGGTCAGCTCGCGGTACCACCGCGGTCTCGGCCGGGTCCTGCTCGACCGGCAGGTCGGCCAGCAGCGCGGTCAGCTCTTTGCCGGTGCGGGCGACGAAGGCCTGCTCGGATCGCTGCCCGAACTCCTCCGTCGTCAGCCGTCCGACCTGGAAGGCGCGGCTCAGCTCGGACACCGCTAGGTCACGCTCGGCGTCCGACACCCGCAGGTCACCAGGCGGGAAGAGGCCTCTGGGGTCTTGCTCCATGAGTTGTGCTCCCTCCGCGCAAAGGCTGAGCCCTATACCTGACCATAACGCCGCCCGGACCGTGCTGCATCCCGGGAGCGGGGGTGACGCCCCTGACATTGCGCGGGGACGTCACCCAGGTTCCCCCCCGCTCAGCTGCCGGCGACGGCGGTGCGGATGAGGTCGGCGACCTCCTTGGGGTGCGACAGCATGACCAGGTGCGAGGACGGGATCTCGATCGAGGTCACCCCGCCCCGCTGGTAGCCGAACCGCTCGACGTCGGGGTTGATGCAGAGGTCGTTGCTGGCGACCGATCCCCAGGCCGGCTTGCTCTTCCAGGCCGCCGCGCTGGCCTTCTCGGTGAAGGCCGCCGCCGCCAGCGGCCGCTGCCCGACGGCGAGGATCTTGGCCAGATCGGGGTCGACGTCGGCGGCGAAGATCTCATGGAACTTGGCCACGTCGACGAAGACGTCGGTGCCGGGGTCGCCGCCGGTCGGGTAGGTCTTGTAGACCAGGGCCTTCGCCAGGGGCGAGTCGGGGAAGCGGCCCTGCAGGTCGGTCAGGGTCTCGCCCGATGTAGGCGGCGTCGCCGATCAGGCCCCGGTTCGGATTCGCCGGGACGACGACGGGCAGGCCGTCCGCGAGCAACTCGGGTACGACTTGGTCGTAGCTGCCTGCGTCGGCGAACGCGCCGTGGACCAGGACGACGGTGGGCTATGCCTCAGGCATGGTTGTGCTCCATTTCTCGCTCCTTCGGTGTGGTAAGGCCTGCTACCCGGCCGACCCGGCAACCGCCGACGCTGTGCTGGCCGCACGCCGATAAACTGGCCGGTCAACGAGAAGGAAGACGTGTTGCCTGACCTCAAAACGCTGCTGTCCGTGGCCGGGATCGCGCTGCTGGCGGCGGCCTGCTCGGCGACGCCCGACCCGGCCTCAGCGGGGACGCCGGCCGCGGCGGCGACGACGAAGGCCGACGCGTCACCGACGGCCGGGACGCCGACGGCCAGGGCGCTGGCCGGGACGCCAACGGCCGGCCGCGCGCTTCGGGGCCCGTACGTGGCGCTCGGGGACTCCTACACGGCCGGGCTCGGCGTTCCCGAGCCGGCCGGCGCGGTGGCCGGCTGCGGGCAGTCGACCAGCAGCTACCCGCGCCTGGTGGCGCGCGCCCTGCGGCTGGACCTGACCGACATGAGCTGCAGCAGCGCGACGATCGCGGACATGACCACCGCCCAGCCGACCGGCCAGGGCACCAACCCGGCCCAGCTGAGCGCGCTGTCGTCTGGCGACGCGCTGGTCACGGTCAGCATCGGCGGCAACGACATCGGCCTGATCGGCATCATCACCAAGTGCACCGAGCTCGACCTGATCCCGGCCCTGATCCCCGGCCGCTCATCGACGCTGACGCCGTGCGAGGACTACTACACCTCGGGCGGCGCCGACCAGATCCAGCAGCGAATCCGGGCCGTCAGCGGGAACCTGGCGGAATTGCTGACGCAGATCTCCGAGCGCGCGCCACACGCCCGGGTCTACGTCGTCGGGTACCCGGACCTGCTGCCGGCCGCGGGCGGGGGCGGCCGGTGCAGGGGCGCGCTGGGGATCACGGCGGGCGACATCGTCT
>DATCGA010000493.1:0-5223 GCA_036509215.1 Trebonia sp. | reverse complement strand
CCTGGCCGGGTCGGCCCTGGCCGGCTGCGCCGCCAGCGCCGCCACCGGGCCGGTGACGCTGAACTACTACCTCTACCCGGACACCTCCGGCGCGACCACCGGCGCCATCGACAACTGCAACGCCCAGAGCAACGGGGCGTACCGGATCTCCTACCAGTACCTTCCCCAGGCCTCCGACGGCCAGCGGCAGCAGCTGGTCAGGCGGCTGGCCGCGCACGACAGCTCCATCGACATCATGGGCCTGGACGTCACCTGGGAGCCCGAGTTCGCCCAGGCGGGCTGGATCGAGCCCTGGGCCGGCACCGACAAGGCGCAGGTCGAGAACGGCACCCTGGCGGCGTCGCTGCAGACCGCGACCTGGCAGGGCCAGCTCGTCGCGGCCCCCGACAACACCAACACCCAGCTCCTGTGGTACCGGTCGGACCTGGTGAAGACGCCGCCGACCACCTGGGCGCAGATGATCGCCGACGCCGACCAGCTCGCCAAGGAGGGCAAGCCGCACTACATCGAGATCCAGGGCGCCCAGTACGAGGGGGCCACGGTCTGGTTCAACACGATGGTGGCCAGCGCCGGCGGCAGCATCCTGAACCCCAGCGCGACCACGCCGACGCTCGGCGCCCCGGCCGTCAAGGCGCTGACGATCATGAAGGAGCTGGCCGACTCCCCGGCCGCCGACCCGTCGATGTCGGTCCAGATGGAGAACCAGAACCGGCTGGCGATGGAGGCGGGCACCGCCGCCTTCGAGCTCAACTACCCGTTCGTCTATCCGGGCATGAAGCTCGACAACCCGACGCTGTTCAAGGTGTTCAAGTGGGCGCCCTACCCGGAGGTCATCCCCGGCGTGCCCGCCAAGGTCACGATCGGCGGCGTCGACCTCGCGGTCAGCGCGTACTCGCAGCACAAGGCGCTCGCGTTCCAGGCCGCGATGTGCCTGCGCGACGCGCAGAACCAGCTCCTGGGGGCCGAGGTCGGCGGCGTCCCGCCCACGATCACCAGCCTGTACAGCAACCCGAAGCTGTACCCCGACTACCCGATGCACGCCGCGATCCTGGCCTCGCTCGAGAACGGGAGCGTGCGCCCGCAGACCCCGCTCTACCAGGTGGTGTCGATCGACGTCTCGCACCTGATCTCGCCGGCCTCCGGCATCAGCCCGACCGGCACCGGGCAGTCGATGATCAGCCAGATCAACAACGCGCTGCAGTCGAAGGGCCTGGTCCCGTGAGCGCGAGTCCCGTGAGCGTAAGGAGGGGCCGGTGAGCACTACCACGCCAGCGGTAGTCACAGCAGCCGAGAGCGAAGCCAAGCCGAAGCGCGCCAAGCCGCAGCTGTCGGAGGGCGCGAAGGCGGAGCGCAGGCTCGGCCTGATGCTGATCGCGCCCGCGGTCGTGGTGATGATCGCGGTCACCGCCTACCCGGTCATCTACGCGATCTACCTGTCGCTCGAGCGCTACAACCTCGAGCTGCCGCAGGACGTCAAGTTCATCGGCTTCGCCAACTACGCCGCCGTGCTCGGCTCGCAGTACTGGTGGCAGTCGCTCACGGTGACCGCGATCATCACGGTCATCTCGGTCTCGATCACGCTGGTGCTCGGCATGCTGCTCGCCCAGGTGCTGCACCGGACGGTGTTCTTCCGCGGCGTGATCCGCACCGTGTCTCTGATCCCTTACGGGATCGTGACGGTGGCCGCCGCCTACAGCTGGCAGTTCGCGTGGACGCCGAGCCAGGGCTACCTGGCGGCCCTGTTCAACAACAACGCCCCGCTGACCAACCAGGCCCAGGCCATCGGCGTGATCATCCTGGCCGAGATCTGGAAGACGACCCCGTTCATGGCGCTGCTGCTGCTGGCCGGGCTGTCGCTGGTGCCGGAGGACCTGCAGAAGGCGGCGCGGGTGGACGGCGCCACCGCCTGGCAGCGGTTCACCAGGATCACGCTGCCGCTGATGAAGCCGGCCATCCTGGTCGCGCTGCTGTTCAGGACCCTGGACTCGTTCCGCATCTTCGACAACATCTTCATCTTGACCAGCGGCAACAACGGCACCTCGTCGGTGTCGACGCTCGGCTACGACAACCTGTTCAACGCGCTCAACCTGGGGATCGGGTCGACGATCTCGATCCTGATCTTCATCTGCGTGGCGATCATCGCGACGATCTTCATCCTGGGCTTCGGCACCGCCGCCCCGGGCAGCAACCTGGAACGGAGGTAACGCGCTGATGGCAGTTATCACGCCCCGGCAGCGGACCGGCTGGGCCACAGCCAACCTGGTGGTCCTGGCGCTGGCCCTGATCCCGGTGCTGTGGCTGGTCTCGCTGTCGTTCAAGACGCCCGCCGCCGTCCTCGACCCGTCGCTCTGGCCCGCCCAGTGGACCTGGGGGAACTATAGCGGGATCCTGCAGACCTCCCAGTTCCTGCGGCCGCTGGTGAACTCGATCGGCATCGGCATCATCTCGACGCTGATCGCGGTCACGCTCGCCTCGATGGCGGCCTACGCGGTGGCCAGGCTCGAGTTCCCCGGCAAGCGCGTGCTGGTCGGGCTGGCGCTGCTGATCGCCATGTTCCCGCTGATCGCGCTGGTGACCCCGATGTTCACGATCGAGCGCCAGCTCGGCCTCTTCAACACCTGGTTCGGCCTGATCATCCCGTACGTGGCGTTCGGCCTGCCGCTGGGCATCTACACCCTGTCGGCGTTCTTCCGCGAGATCCCGTGGGAGCTGGAGAAGGCCGCCAAGATGGACGGCGCCACCCCGTTCCAGGCGTTCATCCGGGTCATCGCGCCGCTGGCGGCGCCGGGCATGGTGACCACCGCCATCCTCGTCTTCCTGGCCTGCTGGAGCGACTTCCTGCTGGCGATCTCGTTCACCTCGTCGATCAGCTCGCGCACCGCGCCGGCGGCGATGGAGTACTTCAGCGGCGGCTCCGTCTTCACGGTCCCGACCGGCCCGATCGCGGCCGCCGCGGTCGTCATCACGATCCCGATCATCATCTTCGTGCTGTTCTTCCAGCGCCGGATCGTCGCCGGGCTCACGTCCGGCGCGGTCAAGGGCTAGCGGCGAGAGGACTAAGGAGAGACACCCATGGCCGACATCGTGCTTGACCACATCAGCAAGCGCTTCCCCGACGGATCGCTCGCGGTCGACGACTTCAACCTGGCGATCAGGGACGGCGAGTTCGTCATCCTGGTCGGACCCTCGGGGTGCGGCAAGTCGACGACGCTCAACATGATCGCCGGGCTCGAGGACATCAGCTCGGGCGAGCTGCGGATCGGCGGGGCGGTGGCGAACAACAAGTCGCCCAAGGACCGCGACATCGCCATGGTCTTCCAGAGCTACGCGCTCTACCCGCACATGACCGTCAGGGAGAACATGGGCTTCGCGCTCAAGCTCGCCAAGACGCCGAAGGACGTGATCAACACCAAGGTGGAGGACGCGGCCAGGATCCTCGACCTCACGCAGTACCTGGACCGCAAGCCCGCCAACCTCTCCGGCGGACAGCGGCAGCGGGTGGCGATGGGCCGGGCGATCGTGCGCGACCCGTCGGTGTTCCTGATGGACGAGCCGCTGTCCAACCTGGACGCCAAGCTGCGGGTGCAGATGCGGACCGAGGTGTCGCGGATCCAGCGGCGGCTCGGCGCCACCACCGTGTACGTGACCCACGACCAGACCGAGGCGATGACGCTCGGCGACCGGGTCGCGGTCATGCGCAGCGGCCTGCTGCAGCAGGTGGGCTCGCCCAAGCAGCTCTACGACCTGCCCGACAACCTGTTCGTGGCCGGCTTCATCGGCTCGCCTGCGATGAACTTCCTGTCCGGCACGATGGAGGAGGGCAAGCTCCGCACCAGCCTGGGCGACCTCCCGATCACCGACCAGCTGCGCCAGGAGATGGAGCGGGCCAAGGCGGGCCGCGACGTCATCGTCGGCGTGCGGCCGGAGAACTTCGAGGACGCCGCGCTGGTCTCGGCCGACAGCCGCGGCCACGGGATCACGTTCCGGACCAGCATCGACGTCGTCGAGTCGATGGGCTCCGACGTGTTCGTCTACTTCACCCAGGGACGCGACACCGGGGTGAACTCGGCCGAGCTCGAGGAGCTGGCGGCCGACGCAGGCCGCGCGGACACCGGGGCCAGCGGCGACACGATCGTGGCCAGGCTCGACGCCGCCACCCAGGTGCACGAGGGCAGTGACGCGGAACTGTGGGTGGACGCCCGCGCGGTGCACGTGTTCGACCCGGCGACCGGCCGCAACCTCTCGGTCGGGGCCGTCTCAGGAACCGCCAGGGGGCCGGTCACCTGATCGAGTTCCGCAGCCGCTCGACGATCTCGTCGCTCCACTCGTGGGTCATGATCAGCCGGTACCGTTCGGCCGCGACCCGCAGGTAGGCCTCGGCCTCCGTCCTGGCCCCGATCAGGTCGGCGGTGCGCAGCATCCGCACCACCGGCAGGTACTCGTCGGCGTGCCAGCGCCGCGCGGTCTCGGCCCGGTCGCTGAACCGCCCGGTGTCCTGCATCCGCCGGAACCCCCAGGCCTCGACCGCCTCGCCCAGTTCGGCGTAGGACCACGGGTCGGTCACGGTGATCGTGGCCAGGGCGGCGGGCGACAGCGGGACCCGGGCCCGGAAGATCCGCTCGTAGCTCTTGAACAGCAGGTCCCGGCGCCCCTTGACGCCGCTGGCCGGGACCTGCGTGAGCACCTCGGTCACGTATGCGTCGATGGTGACGGCCCCGGTCGCGATCGCGATCGACACCCGGTGATGGCCGTCCTGGACGAAGTGCAGGTCGCCCACCCGGTAGACCTCGATCGGCGGGATCGCCTCGCCCCGCCGCTGCGCCAGCGCCAGCCGTTCCCAGCGCTCCCTGACCCGGCCGCTGGTGGGCCGGAACCGGCGGTCGAAGTCGCGGCTCGAGTCGACCGTGCCCACGATCGTGTCCAGCCGGATGGTCAGCAGGCCGAGGCTCCGCTCGCCGCGCATCCCCAGCGCCGCCACGACCTCGTCCAGCGGCAGGATCACGTTGACGTCGTCCGGCGCCCGGCGCAGCCGCTGGGCGAGCCGGCCAAGCACCTGCCGCCGCCGCGCCCGCAGGAAGT
Organism: Trebonia sp.; assembly: GCA_036509215.1. Classification (GTDB taxonomy): domain Bacteria; phylum Actinomycetota; class Actinomycetes; order Streptosporangiales; family Streptosporangiaceae; genus Trebonia. Next base: position 144 of record DATCGA010000493.1, on the reverse strand, counting down.
CGTTCTCCACGTCCGCCCGCGGAAACCCGGTGTCAGCCATTACGGCTCCGCCCTCTATCGGCCAGCGGGACGGTCACGGCGTGTCCCGGCCCGATGTCGATCAGGTGCCAGCCGGTCACGTTGCAGACCGTCGTGCCGTGCAGC
>DATCGA010000492.1:0-8174 GCA_036509215.1 Trebonia sp. | reverse complement strand
CACGATGTACAGGATGGGCCCGACGCTGACCGAGATGAACAGCAAGGCGATGAAGTAGATGCCCGGGTTGCCCCACTTCTGCGGCTTGTCGCTGTGCTTGGCGGGCCGGGCCCGCAGGGACGGTGCGCCGGAGGTCGCTGCGCTCATCAGTTAACTCCCTGGGTGACGGCGCCCCGCAGGTCGCGGCGCAGGACGAAACGCTGGTAGAATAGCGCGACGACGAGCGAGACCAGGAACATGACCACGGCGACCGCGCTGCCGTAGCCGTAGTTCCCGGCGAGGCGGCCGTTAAGGGCCATGTACGTCGCCATGGTCGAGGTGCCGGCCGTGCCGGAGATGTACTGACCCCAGATGATGTAGACGAGGTCGAACAGCTGCAGTGCGCCGATGATCGACAGGAACGCCCAGATGCGGATGGTCGGGCCGAGCAGCGACAGCGTGATGTGGCGCTGGACCTGCCAGTAGGAGGCGCCGTCGATTCGCGCGGCCTCGGAGAGCTCATCGGGGATCGACTGCAGGCCGGCGAGCATCAAGATGACGGCGAAGCCGATGTACTTCCAGGTGATGATGCCCATCAGCGTCCACAGCGCGATGTTCGGGTCGGCAAGCCAGTCGGTGGCGAGGAAGCCGAGGCCGATGCTGTGCAGCGCGTCGTTGACCGCGCCGGTGACCTGGAGCATCAGGCTGAAGCCGGTGCCGACGATGACCTCGGAGATCACGTAAGGGACGAAGATCAGGACGCGGATGAGGGCCCGGCCGCGGATCTTCTGGTTCAGCAGCAGCGCGAGCAGGATGGCCAGCGGCCCCTGAATGACGAGGGACAGCACGACGATCAGGCCGTTATGCTCGAGCGCCTGCTGGAAGGCGGGGTCAGTGAAAATGATCTTGTAGTTGCCCAGTCCGACCCAGTCGGTGGGCGGGCCGTAGCCTTGCCACTTGTAGAAGCCGTAGTACGCGGCGAGCACGACAGGGAAGATGACAAGGCCAACGAACACGATGATCGCGGGGCTGGTGAGGAGCGCGATTTCCAGCCGCTGGCGCCCTCTGCCGCGCTTGCGCGCACGCGCGCGCGGCGTCGGGGACGCGGCGTGCGCCGCGTCCCCGACTTGAAGTGCGCCCCGGCGGATGCGGCCAACGGCCGCAGTGCGCAGGGTTTCGCTCATTGTCTTAAATCAGCCCTTCGCCGCTGCTTCGGTGGCGGAGCTGACGATGCCGGCCACAGTGCCCTTGCCCGCGAGCAGGTTCACCACCGCGGCGTTCAGCGCGTTGCCGACGTTCTGGCCGTACTGCGTGTCGAGGAACTGCATCGTGTAGCCGGCCTTGTTCAGGGCCTGGAGCGCCGAGACGCTGACCGAATCGGTCACGACCGACTGCGCGGCCTTGTTGACGGGGAGGGTGATGAACGCCGTGGCGTAGGCCTTCTGCTGGGGCGTGGACACGAGGAACTCAAGGAACTGGAAGGCCTCCTTCGGGGCGTTCGGGGACAGCGAGTAGCCGTCGATGCCGCCCATCATCGCGCTCGGGTCGCCCGCGCCGCCGGGAACCGCCGGGAAGGGGAACCAGCCGAGGTCAGGCAGCGGCTTCTGGTTCGGGGTGAGCGTGGAGATCGTGCCCGGGTCCCAGGCGCCCATGAGCTCCATGCCGGCCTTGTGGTTGGCCACCAGGCCGGCCGAGGAGCCCGCGCCCACCTGCGCGGCGGTCGTCAGGAAACCCTGCTGGAACGGGTTGACCTTCAGGAACGCCGCTAGGTCGTCACCGGCCTTCGTCCAGCACGGGTCGGTGAACTTGAGGGTCGTGCCGGCCGCGTTCATCGTGGCCTGGCTGCACTCGCGGAGGGCGAAGTTGTAGTACCAGTGGGCCGCGGGCCACGCGTCCTTGGCGCCGACCGCGATCGGCGCGACGTTGATGGCCTTCAGCTTGGCGACATCGGCCTCGAGCTCAGGGATGGTGGTCGGCGTCGAGGTGATGCCCGCCTGCTTGAAGAGGTCCTTGCTGTAGTAGATCCCCTCGGGCTGCTGGTCCATCGGGATGGCGTAAATCTTGCCGTTAAGAGTCTCGCCCGCGAGCGCGGCCGCGCTGACATTGGCCTGGTCCGCGGTGGTGAGGGTAAGCGGCGCGACCTGGTTCGCGTTGACCATGGCCAGCATCTTGCCGCCGCCACGCTGGAAGAAGATGTCCGGCGCCGAGTTCGAGGCCAGCGCGGTCTGCAGCTTGCCGTCGTAGTCCTCGTTCTGGATGTTCTGCATCTTGATCGTCACGCCCGGGTGGGCCGTGTCGAAGGACTTGACGGCGTTCTGGAAGAACGTAAGGCCGGGGCCAGGGGTGGCGTTCGTCCAGAAGGTCAGCGTGACGGGACTGGTGGAGGAAGAGCCATTGCCGACGTTGCTGCTGCCGCCGCTAGAGCAGGCGGCGGCAGCCAGGACGACGCCGAGGCCGAGTGCGGCTATCGCCGCAGCGGGGGTTTTCTTCATCATCGTAGAAACTCCTTGAGCGAAACTGGGTACCACGACTACTCGGAAGACGCTCCGCGGGAGCGGCGGCAACTTCCCGGCTGCTACGCATGGTCGTCTCTTAGGATTGGGCACAAGCCACTTTCGAAAGTTTTCGAACACTTTCGACGTGCCGCCATCGTAATTTCGCGGCCCATGGAGGTCAACCCCTCGTTTCCATGGTGTTACCGACATTTTCATAACTTGACGATTCGCGTACGATGCTGCGAGAACAGCGCGGTTCAGTCGATCTGCGCTACCGATAAGTTTCGAGATTAACCCGAAAGGTGAGGCCGTGCGGAAGACCACGCTCGCCACCATCGCAGCCGAGGCAGGCGTTTCGCTGCCCACTGTGTCGAAGGTGGTGAATGGCCGCCCAGACGTCTCGCCGACCACCCGCGCCCGGGTGGAGCAGCTTCTTGACCGGCACAAGTATCCCCGAAACGGTCCGCGACTCAGCCGCCGCTCCGGCCTGATCGACCTGGTGTTCATCGGCTTGGACAGCCCGTGGGCGGTCGAGATCCTGCGCGGCGTCGAGGAGTGGGGCGCGGACCGGGGGACCGCGATCGCGGTCTCCTCGGTGCGGCACGGCGACGCCCGGCCGGCCAGCTGGACCTCGACGATCGCGAGCCACCACAGCGACGGGGTGATCCTGGTGACCACCGAGCTGACCCAGACCCAGGTCGGCCAGCTTCGCGGGGCCGGCATACCGCTGGTGGTCATCGACCCGGTCAACACGCCCCCGGCCGACATCCCGTCCGTCGGTGCGACCAACTGGGCGGGCGGCTTCGCCGCCACCGAGCACCTGCTCTCGCTGGGCCACCAGCGGATCGCCGCGATCACCGGCCCAGCCGGCTACCTGTGCAGCCTGGCCAGGCTCGACGGCTACCGGTCGGCCCTGGAGCGGGCCGGCGTCGCGTTCGACCCGGCGCTGGTCCGGTACGGCGACTTCCGGCACGAGGGCGGATTCAGCTGCGCGGCCGAGCTGCTCGATCTGCCGGACCGGCCGACAGCGATCTTCGCGGGCAGCGACCAGCAGGCCTTCGGCGTCTACGAGGCCGCCCGCCAGCGCGGGCTGCGCATCCCCGAGGACCTGTCCGTGGTCGGCTTCGACGAGCTGCCGGTCGCCCGCTGGGCCTCGCCGCCGATGACCACCGTGCGGCAGCCGCTGGCCGAGATGGGAAACGCCGCCGCTCGGATGCTCGGCGAGCTGATCAACGGCGAGCCGCTGAGGTCCAGCCGGATGGAGCTGACCACCGAACTCATCGTGCGCGAGTCGACCGCCGCCCCCAGGGCCGGCTCCGCGACCCCAGGGAGCAACGAGAAATGACACGTCCAGTGGACAACACGACCGAGATTTCCGTCCGGCCGCGATCGGACGGGGATGTCGGCCCGGGCACGTCCGCGCTCGGGCAGCAGGAGCCGTGGCGCGACCCGGCCCGGCCGGCCGGCGAGCGGGTGGCCGACCTGCTGAGCCGGATGACGCTGGCCGAGAAGGTCGCCCAGCTCGGCAGCATCTGGCAGGGCGCGGCGGCCGACGGGGACGGCGTGGCCCCGATGCAGGACCAGTTCAACGAGGAGCAGCCGCCGCTCGACGAGCTCATCAAGAACGGCCTCGGCCAGCTCACCCGGGTGTTCGGCAGCCGGCCGGTGCCGGCCGCCGCCGGGATGCGGGCGCTGGCCGGGCTGCAGGCGCGGATCGCGGCCGGCAGTCGGTTCGGCATCCCGGCCGTCGCGCACGAGGAGTGCCTGACCGGGTTCGCCGCCTGGGGCGCCACCATCTACCCGACGTCGCTGGCGTGGGGCGCGTCCTTCGACCCGGCGCTGGTCGGCGAGATGGCGGCGGCGTTCGGCGCGACGATGCGGGCGGCCGGCGTCCACCAGGGGCTGGCGCCGGTCCTCGACGTGACCCGCGACTACCGCTGGGGCCGGGTCGAGGAGACCATCGGCGAGGACCCGTACCTGGTCGGGACCGTCGGCACCGCCTACGTGCAGGGGCTCCAGTCGGCCGGCCTGCAGGCGACGCTCAAGCACTTCGCCGGGTACTCCGCGTCGCGGGCCGGCCGGAACCACGCGCCGGTCTCGATGGGCCCGCGCGAGTTCGCCGACGTGATCCTCCCCCCGTTCGAGATGGCGGTCAGGATCGGCGGCGCCCGGGCGGTGATGCCGACCTACATCGACCGCGACGGCGTGCCCGCCAGCGCCGACCCGAACCTGCTGACCGCCCTGCTCCGCGATGAGCTCGGCTTCGACGGGGTGGTCGTCTCCGACTACTTCGCGGTCTCCTTCCTCCAGCTCCAGCACCAGCTTGCGGCCGACCCGGGCGGCGCGGCGGCGCTGGCGCTGGCGGCCGGGCTTGACGTGGAGCTGCCCAGCACCCGCTGCTTCGGCGACCCGCTGCTGGCGGCGGTCACCGCGGGCGACGTCCCCGCGGAGCTGATCGACCGCGCGGCCGCCCGGGTCCTCAGGCAGAAGCTGGAGCTCGGCCTGCTCGACCGCGGCTGGTCGCCGCTCCCGGCCGGCCTCGAGTCGGCCGGGCAGCCCGAGGACCAGGACCTGGACCTCGACCCGCCCGCGCAGCGGGACATCGCCCGGCGGCTGGCCGAGGAGTCGGTGGTGCTGCTCGCCAACGACCGGCGGGCGCTGCCGCTGGCGAAGACGGCCCGGGTCGCCGTCATCGGGCCGCTGGCCGACGACCCGCTCGCGTTCTTCGGCTGCTACACCATGCCGAGGCACCTCGGGCACCAGGCGTGGTTCGACGGCGGCGGGGCCGGCGTCGAGGTCGCCACCCTGCTCGCCGCGCTCCGGGAGGAACTCCCCGACGTCGGCTACGCGCGCGGCTGCGACGTCGCCACCGCCGACCGGAGCGGGTTCGCCGAGGCCGTCGCGGCGGCCCGCTCGGCTGACCTGGTCGTCGCCGTCGTGGGCGACGAGGCCGGCCTGTTCGGGCACGGGACCAGCGGCGAAGGGTGCGACGTGACCGACCTGGTGCTGCCCGGGGTGCAGCAGGAGCTGCTGCTGGCGCTGGTCGACGCCGGCCCCCCGGTGGTGGCGGTGCTCGTCACCGGCCGCCCCTACGCGCTCGGCGACGTGGCGGTCCGGCTGGCCGCCGTCGTCCAGGCGTTCTTCCCCGGCGAGGAGGGCGGCCGGGCGATCGCCGGGGTGCTGACCGGGCGGGTGACGCCCAGCGGCAAGCTGCCGGTCGAGATCCCGCGGCTGCCGGGCGGGCAGCCCTCGACCTACCTCCGGTCGCGGAACGCCGCGCAGCACGCGGGCAGCTCGGTCGACCCGACGCCGCTGTTCGCCTTCGGGCACGGGCTCTCGTACACGACCTTCGAGTACGCGGACCTCGAGCTGTCGGCGGACCGCACCGCGACCGACGGCGGGGTGGGCATCTCGTGCACCGTCCGCAACGCCGGCGCCGTCGCCGGGACCGAGGTGGTCCAGCTCTACCTGGGCGACCCGGTGGCGTCGGTGGTGCGGCCGACCCGCTGGCTGGCCGGGTTCACCCGGGTGACGCTGGCGCCGGGCGAGAGCGCGCTCGTGACCTTCCGCCTGCACGCGGACCGGACCGCCTTCACCGGGCAGGCCGGGACGCGGATCGTCGAGCCGGGCGAGATCTCGATCGCGGTCGGGGGCGCGTCCGACGACCTGCCGCTGTCCGGCTCGTTCACGCTCACCGGCCCGGTCCGGCCGGCCGGGGCTGACCGGGTGCTCACCACCCCGGTCTCGGTCCGGCCCCTCGCCAGCGAAGAGACGTGAACGGGCTTCCCCTGAGCGCGGAACGTCATCTATCATCCCACGTCATTGATCATCAACATTTATCATCGCAATGTTGCCGTGGCAGCCGCTGGCGGACATCATGAAGACACGGCAGACAAGGGAGCTTCTCAATGGCACAGATCGTCCTTGAACACGTGGAGAAGGTCTACTCGGGGGGCGTCAAGGCCCTCGACGACCTGAACCTTGAGGTGAAGGAGGGCGAGTTCATGGTGCTTGTCGGTCCTTCCGGATGCGGCAAGTCGACGGCGCTGCGGTCCATCGCCGGCCTTGAGGAGATCACCGACGGCACCATCTCCATCGGCTCGCAGGTGGTCAACGACCTGCCGCCGAAGGACCGCGACATCGCGATGGTCTTCCAGAACTACGCGCTCTACCCGCACATGACCGTGGAGGCCAACCTCGCCTTCGGCCTGAAGCTGCGGCACACGCCGAAGGCGGAGATCAAGCGGCGGGTGGGCGAGGCGGCGGCGCTGCTCGGCCTCGAGCCCTACCTGAACCGCAAGCCCGCGGCGCTGTCGGGCGGCCAGCGGCAGCGCGTCGCGATGGGCCGTGCGATCGTCCGCGAGCCGCAGGCCTTCCTGATGGACGAGCCGCTGTCCAACCTCGACGCCAAGCTCCGGGTGTCCATGCGGGCGGCGCTGAACCAGCTGCACGAGCGGCTCGGCATCACGACCGTGTACGTGACCCACGACCAGGTCGAGGCGATGACCCTCGGCGACCGCGTCTGCGTCATGCGGGACGGCAGGATCCAGCAGGTCGACAGCCCGCAGCGGCTGTTCGAGTCGCCGGTGAACCTGTTCGTGGCGGGCTTCATCGGCTCCCCCGCGATGAACTTCGCGGCGGCCTCCCTCGACCGGGGCGACTCCGGGGCGACGGTCAGCTTCGCCGGCTTCCAGCTCCCGGTGCCGGCGTCGGTGTTCGAGTCCAAGCCCGGCCTCGACGGGTACCTGGGGAAGAAGATCATCCTCGGCATCCGGCCGTCCGACTTCGAGGACGCCGCCTTCGGCGACGCCTCGTGGGCGCGGTTCCCGGTCACGGTCGGCGTCACCGAGGAGCTCGGCACCGAGATCCACGCGATCTTCACGATCGACGCGCCGCCGGTCGAGCACGCCTCGATCGCCAGCGCCTCCGACGGCTCCTCGGAGGAGGACGAGACGGTCACCGCGCTGGCCGGCGGCAAGACGCTGTGGACCGCCCGGGTCTCCGCCCGCTCCGCCGTCCGCTCCGGGCAGCCGCTCGAGCTCACCATCGACACCAGCCGCCTGCACTTCTTCGACCCGGCCAGCGGCGAGTCGATCGGCCACCCGCTGACGGTGGGCGAGCCGGCCGGCGTCGCCGGATAGCCGCTCCGTCTGTTGCCTGGCCGCGGGCCGTTTGTGGCGAGATCCGCCGCGAGCGGCCCGCGATCATGAGCGGGCACCATTGCCCCCGGCGTCGTCCTTTGCCAGTGTCGAGAGGGTGAAAGACCTCCTCATCGCCTCCATCGAGGCGCTCCCGTGCTCGGTACCGCTCAAGCAGCAGGTGACCCAGGGTCTCGGATCGGTCACCAAGCGGGACACGGTGGTCGTGAAGGTCACTACCGCTGACGGCCTCGTCGGCTACGGCGAGTCCTACAACAGCCGGGCGCCGCTGGCCGTCGCCGCGACGATCGACAGCACCCTCCGCGACCTGCTGACCGGCCTCGACGCGGCCGCCCCGACCGCCGTCTGGGACGTCTTCGAGCGCCGGGTGCTCGCCAACCACGGCACCTGCGCCGCCTGCGTCTGCGCTGTGAGCGGGATCGACCTGGCGCTCTGGGACATCAAGGGCAAGGCGCTCGGCCAGCCGCTGTACCGGCTCCTGGGCGGGGCGTCCCGGCCGGTGCCCGCCTACGCGGGCGGCTTCGCGCTCGGCTACGCCGAG
>DATCGA010000491.1:0-34713 GCA_036509215.1 Trebonia sp. | reverse complement strand
GGATTTCGTCGGCGACCTTTGCCCACGGGATCACGCCGACAGCCCTGGCCCGGGGCCCGTAGCCACCGGTGATCGATGGCAGCAGCTCGACCAGGCCAGCGGCCAGGGATCCCGGATCAGCCCGCGTGAGGATGCCCCCAGACGCTCCGATCGAGTCCCTCAGTCCGGCTACGTCGTAGCCGATCGCGACGGTTCCGCTCGCGGCCGCCTCGGTGACCACCAGTCCCCAGCCCTCGCGGACGGACGTGGCGACCAGGGCGTGCGCGCGTCCTAGGCGCTCGCGTTTCGCCTCCTCGGGCACGTGACCGAGGAAGGTAACACCCGGCCCTGCCAACTTGCGGAGCCGCGCTTCCTCTGGACCGCTTCCGATCACCCACATCTGCGCGTCGGGGAGCTGGCGGCGTGCGAGGCCGAAGGCCGCGATGGCGTGCTCGGGGCGCTTGTTGGCGCTCAGCCGTCCGATAAAGACAACGGTCGGGACAGACTCCTTCTGAACCGGAGCCGGGAAGGTTGGAACCCATCCTTCTGGCACGACCGAGACCCGTCGCAGGCCATATTCCGCCAGCGATTCACGGCTGGATTCCGATACGGTGACAACCGGCACATCGCGGTATGTCCGCAGCCAGAACGGCTCCAGCAGGTAACGGCCGACGACCGCGATCGGCCAGGGGGTCTCGTAATGCCAGACCTCTCGCGCGACCTGGTGGATGAGGGCCATGACGGGCACGTTCCGCACAAAGCGAGGGCACAGGAACGGCCGCGTGTTCACGCAATCTAGTACGAGGTCGTACTGGCCGGCTCCCTCACGCCGCCAGTACCGCCTGGCCTCTCGGTAGACGCCGATTCGGCCGCCCCGCCGTATGACGCGCACTCCGTCGACGAGCTCCTCGGCCGGCCTTCCCGCCACGGCCGCGGAAAAGACCGTGACCTGGTGGCCGCACTCCACCCACTCGCGCGCCACCGACTGCAGGTAGACCTCCGCTCCGCCGGCCCGGGGATGCGCGAGATCCCGCCAGTTGTAGGCGAGGATTCGCAACGGCGCGTCGGTCGGCCCGGAGCCCATGAGCCTGCTGTCAGCGAGCGACTCGGCGCCTGCCCGTGACCATGAGGCGGGGACCGAGGCTGGCGCGAGAGGCACCACCTGGGATCCGTAGTATCGCGCAATCCTCAGCCGGTAGAAGATGGCGAACGTATCGATGAGCATGCCCCGCACCGACTTCAGCGAGATCGTGCTCGTGAAGCGCTCGGTTATGCGGACCGGAAGCTCGACGAAATTGCAGTAGCCCATCCGACGGGCGACGACTAGCAGTTCCAGGTCGAATGCGAAACGCTTCTCAACCATCTTCGGGAGGACGGCAGCCAGGGTCTCGCGCCTGATGAGCTTGATGCCCGTCTGCGTATCCCGGGTCGGCAGCTGAAAGAGCGCCCTGTTCAGCTGCTGGTAGCCGAATGAATACAGCCGTCTGAGCGGCGGGTATACGACTTCTGAGTCCCGATGGCGCTTGGTGCCGAGGACAACGTCCGGATCACCCGCCCTGGTCGCCGCCACGAAGTGGCTCAGCTGGCCGGCCGGGATGTCGCCGTCAGCATCGATGAAACCGAGGTACCGGCCTCTCCCCTGAGCTAGGCCGGCCCGCAGCGCGGCTCCCTTGCCCTGGTTCTCGGCCAGCCGGACGACCCGGACCTGGCCGACCTCGGCGATCGACGAAGGACTTCCGTCGGTTGAGCCGTCCGATACCGCGATCACCTCGAAGGTGACCTGAGCGGCCCGCAGAACTTTGATGACGTCTTGCACGTGCGGAGCCAGCCGGGATCCCGGGTTGTAGAACGGAATGACCAGGCTGAGGTCGAGCTCGGCGGGCGGGAGCTCGACGGCATCGTCGGCTAGCACCGTTACGCCGTAACTAGGCCGGGCGACCGCGGCCAGAGCCGGGAGTGACATGAGCGCCAGCACGGCCGCGCTCGCCACCAGCATGCAGGCGGCAACTGTTTCGATCCCGCCGTGCAGCACGGCGACCAGCACAATGACGATGGCGACGCCTGCCCAGCTGGACAGCGCGGCCAACGAGCGCCGGGCGACGTAGAAGTAGGTCAGCACGCTGATGATGCCGAGGAGGACGGAGGTGAGGCCGATGATCCCGACAATGCTCGCCGCATCGCCGTACTTCCGGCCGAAGAGCACGTCGACGACCACACCTGGCACTGCCGCGAGGACCGCGAAGGCCGCGAGCCCGATGGCGGTGACCAGCCCGAGCGTCTCGGTTAGCGTCTTGCGGACGCTGACGCCCGTGCGGATAGCGGCAGCCAGCCGCGGGAAGGCCACTATGACCAGCGCCCCGGGCAGGAACATCGCGATATGGCCGGCCGTCGCCCCGGCCGCGTAGAGACCCGCGGCGAGGTGGGCGAGAAAATGACGCGCCAGGAATACGTCGATCCCGCCCAGCGTGGTGTAGCCGGCAAGCGCGCCGATCGATAGCACCGTGTCCCGCAGGGAGATCCGTACCTGGTCAAGTGCCTTCGTGAATATTTCCCTCCTCGCGATCAGGAGGAGGACCCCGGTAGTGAACGCCTGGCCGATCACCGTCGCCGCCACGGCGCCCGCCACCCCGAAGCCAGCCGAGACGAGCAGGGCACCGCTGACTAGTCGCAGCGCACCGCCGCCGAGGAACGAGGCGACAGCGACGGGCACGAAGCGCAGCTCGCCGAGCAGCGCCCCCTGCAAGACGGCGGCAACCACCGCGAGGGGGATCCATGCGCCCATCGCCAGGTTGGCAAAGGGTGACGTCAGGCTGAGGAAACTGTCAGTCAGCGGTGCGAGCGCTTCCGTGACAGCCATCGCTCCGAGACCCCAGCAGGTTGCCTTCAGCGTCAAGCTGCGCAGCGACACCCTTTCGCCGCCCCCGCCGGAGACGACTGCCTGCGTCACGGCGAGTTGCACCGCGCCGAGCGGGACGGCGAGGACAGAAATGATGTTCAGGACAGCGGTAAACGCCCCGTACTCGGACGGGCCGAGCAGGCGGCTGATCAGGACGTGGAACAGGAAATTAAGCCCGCTAACCCCCGTGGTGGCCACGACCAGGGACCAGCCACCGTGACTTAGCAGCTGGGAAGGGATACGGCTGCGCCGGCTACGGCGGTGGCGGCTCCTGTTACCGCCACCGCCCGTCCTCTTCTCGAATGCGGGCGGTGCGGTTGGCATCGTGACCACCAGGTCACGGTCAACCTGGGCTGGTTCGACCCGGCCTCCAGGCCGCTGCACCACTCGCACACTGCACTCCTTATTTTGTTCGAGCTGAGGGAACTCGGAAGCCGCCATTCCGCGGGGAGCGGCTGTTATCGAGCGGTACGCGACTGCTTGACGGCGAACGCCTGCCAGCGGCTAGCCCCTACGAACCTCGAGGTGCTTCCTCTCCGACGTGGACGAATCGACGTCGGCGTTCCCGCTGTAGTGCGCCTCGATCTCGTACGACCCGGGCTTGAGCTCCCTCTCATTCAGGCGGCAGTGGCCCTCCGCGCGGGAGAGGTTGATGCGGCACAGGTCCCTCGACCCGTCCTTCACTTCGACCGAGCCGGTCGGCTCACCGGGCGAAGGAGCGCCTGCTTTCACCGTGACGTGGAACTCCTCCTCAGACTCCCGGCCGTCAGTGACCGTCGACCTCGACAGCGACAGCTCCGCCTTGGAAGAGTCCCTCACCACCTCGAGGTGCCTCGACCCCGATATGGACGGATCGAGGTTCGCGTCCCCGCTGTAGTGCGCGTCGACCTCGTACGACCCGGCGCCCAGCTCCCTCTCACCCAGTGAGCAGTGCCCCTCCCCGTGGGAGAGGTTGATGTGGCACAGGTTCCTCGTCCCGTGCTTCACTTCCACCGAGCCGGTCGGCACACCGGACCGAGAAGAATCTGCTTTCACCGTGACGCGGAATTCCGCGAGAGCCTCGTGGCCGACGGTGACCGTTGACCTCGACAGCGACAGCGTGGTGGTGGAGCCACAGACCCCGTAACAATTTTGAGAGGCCGCGAGCTGGGCCTGTGGTTCCACGAAGGCGCTCACGAGCAGGCCGACGGCAAGCGCGCCACCGATGGGCAGGTAAACCATTTTTCTAACGCGAATACGCATAATATCCCCCGTTTCCTAGTGATTCTTTGTGCATTGGTGCCAGCGCATGTCGATGGTCATGAGCGCCTTCTACGCGTTGAACTTCGACGCGGAGGCATAGCATCCACCGAGAAGCCAAACCATGCCGCGTCAAAAGATCCACCCGTCCCGTGGAGTGTCAGCACAATGGCCGGTCCCGAGGGTGCGCGAATAAATCGGATGTACAGAGGGATACCGGTCTTGACTGTTTTGCTAAGGGAAACCGGCTGCGACTGGTTAACAGGCGGGTACCGGTCGTGACTGACTGTAGCGACTACGGAACGGGTTCGCTCGCGTACCACACGTTAACTTTTGTGACCCCCGTCACACTGGTTTGTTTGTGTCACCCACCGACATTAATATCGGAGGTATTAGGTCACCCGGTGCCGTAATTCGCCGGCACCGCAACAGCAAGGGAGCTGTCACCATGGCTGGACGCGTAGCAGGCAAGGTCGCCTTCATCACCGGCGCAGCGCGGGGCCAGGGCCGCAGTCACGCGATCCGGCTGGCCGAGGAGGGTGCCGACATCATCGCGGTCGACATCTGCGAGGACATCGCCAGCGTCGGCTACGGCCTGGCGACCGAGGCCGACCTGGCCGAGACGGTCAAGGCGGTCGAGGCGCTGGACCGGCGGATCTTCGCGCGGAAGGCCGACGTGCGCGACGTGCAGGCGCTCAAGGCGGCGGTGGACGCGGGCGTGGCCGAGCTCGGCAAGCTCGACATCGTCTCCGCCAACGCCGGCATCTGCACCGTGCAGGCCTGGGAGGACGTCACCCCGGCGGTGTGGCAGGACACGATCGACACCAACCTGACCGGGGTCTGGAACACGCTGTTCGTCTCGATCCCGCACCTGCTCGCCAACGGCGGCGGGTCGATCATCGCCACCAGCTCGACCGCGGGCATCAAGGGCCTGCCGTTCCTCGGCCCGTACACCGCCGCCAAGCACGGCGTCGTCGGCATCTGCCGGTCGCTCGCGAACGAGCTGGCCGACAAGAGCATCCGGATCAACACGGTCCACCCGACCGGCGTGGACACCCCGATGGTGGCCGGCCTGGGCGGCCTCACCGACATGATCGAGAAGAACCCGAACCTCGGGCCGCTGTCCATGAACGGGCTACCGGTCGAGATGGTCGAGCCGCGCGACATCAGCAACGCGGTGCTCTTCCTCGCCTCCGACGAGGCCAGGTACGTGACCGGCCTCGAGTTCACCGTTGACGCCGGCAACACGATCAGGTAGGGGAAGAGAGTCATGGACGGCGGGAAGAGGGAACAGCGAAGCGCATGAGCGACAGCAGCGACGGCCGCGAACAACTCAATGACACCAGGGACCGCATCAGCGCCCGCGTCGTCGGCAGGCAGCGGGAGCTGACCCTGGTGCTCGCGGCCGTCGCGGCCGGGCGGGACATCCTCCTCGAGGGCCCGCCCGGCACCAGCAAGACCACGCTGCTCAAGGCGATCACGGCCGAGTGGGACATCCCGCTCGTGTTCGTCGAGGGGAACGCCGACCTCACCCCGGCCAAGCTGGTCGGCTACCACAATCCGGCCCGCGTGCTGCAAGAGGGTTACACCGCCGACAACTTCACCGACGGCCCGCTGCTCGAGGCGATGCGCAGCGGCGGCTTCCTCTACATCGAGGAGTTCAACCGCGCGCCCGAGGACACGCTCAACACCCTGCTCACCGCGATGGCCGACCGCCGGATCGCGGTGCCCCGGGTGGGCCAGATCCAGGCCCAGCCCACCTTCCGGGTGGTCGCGTCGATGAACCCCTACGACAACATCGGCACCACGAGGCTGTCCACCTCGGTCCACGACCGGTTCTGCCGCCTCTCGATCGGCTATCAGGACGAACGGGCCGAGCGCGACATCGTGGCCCTCCGCGCCCCGCTGCCCGACTGCGCGCCCGCCGTCTACCAGCGCCTCACCGCCGACGCGGTCGCGCTCACGCGCGCTACCCGCGCGCACGAGGACATCAGGCAGGGGTCGTCGGTGCGGGGCGCCATCGATCTGACCCTGATCGCCGGGGAACTTCTCAAGCTTGATCTCGAACGGGCCGTTGACTCCGCGCCGTCCGCCAATGACAAGGGCTACCGGGAGACCGTCTACGACGCGATGGTCGTCGCCCTGTCGGGGCGGATCTTCCTCGACGAGACCGTCGACCTCACCCCCGAGCAGGTGCTGAGGCAGATCTGGGAGGACCACTTCATCCTCGACCCGGCCACGGCGGCCCCCGGTTGAAGAGCGATCGAGGCCGACTCGCCGATCACCCGCCCGGGCAGGCAGAACCCGAGGCGCGATCCCGCGCGCGGGCTGAAGCCGCTGCCGCGCAAGCCCAAGACGCTGACGGAGGAGCCGGTGCTGCTTGACGTCTCCCCCGCCGCGGGCCCCGGAGGGGCGCTCGCCGGCCAGCGTGGGACCAGGGACCGTTCGGGAAAACCGAGAACGCCGGCCGGCAGCGGCGGGCCGGGGACGACGGACGAGCAGGCCGAGCTGACCTCGCTCTTGACTGACACCGCGACCGTGGCCGACCTGGCGGCGCTGCGGCGGGCGCGCGAGATCGCGGCCCGGCTGGCGCTGCGGCGGCCGCGGCGGGACACGGCCGCCCGCCGCGGCACCGGCGGCGTGCTCGCCAGCGTGCCGTACCGGGGCGGCGCGGACGACATCGACCTCGACGCGACCGTGGCCAGGGTCGCGGGCCGGGGCGTGGTCGAGGAGGACGACATCGTCGTGCGCGAGCGGATCTCGTCCGTGCGCTCGGTGGTGCTGCTGGTCGACGTGTCCGGCTCGATGCGGGGCGAGCGGGTGCGGACCGCCGCCGCGACCGTGGGCGCGCTGGCGGCCGAGCTGTCGCGGGACAACCTGGCGGTGATCGCGTTCGGGTCGGACGCGGCCGTGCTCTGCCACCTCGGGCAGCGGATCGCGCCCCAGGCGCTGGTCGAGTCAATGGCCGCGATCCCAGCGCGCGGGCTGACCAATGTTGCGTTCCCACTACAAGTAGCCGCCCGCGAGCTGGCCCGGATTCCGGCCCGTGACGCCCGGGTACTGCTGCTGTCAGACTGCGTGCACAACGCAGGCCCCGACCCCCGGCCGCTCGCGGCCCGGCTGCCCAGGCTCGACGTGCTGCTCGACGCGACCGGCGAGCAGGACCGCTGGCTGGGCGGCGAGCTCGCGCGGCTCGGCCGGGGGAAGTTCCGCGTTGCCGCTACCTATCGTGATGTCGCCCCCGCCCTGAGTTCGTTCTTCGCAGAGTTAGGAGCCCGCTATGGCCGTCGTCGTCGTCGCCACGCTGTTCCCCGTCCCCGAGCATCGGGGCGAGGTGATCGAAGCGCTCGAGATCACGGCAGAGAAGGTGCACGCGTCGGATGACGACTGCCTGCTCTACGCGATGCACGAGGGTCCAGATGGCCGGATCGTGATGATCGAGAAGTACACCTCGATGGAGGCGCTCGGCGCGCACGGGAAGAGCGCCGAGCTGGCCGAGCTCGTCGCCGCCCTCGACGGCAAGCTCGCGCAGAAGATGGACGTGCAGGTGCTGGCGCCGCACTCGGCCGGGTCGGCCGAGAAGGGCGTGCTCTAACCAGATTCCAGCCGGCTCAGGCCGGGTCGCGTTCGGGTAAAGCAGTAAAGGTCAGTGAAGAGGCAATGGCTAACAAGTGGTTCGAGACGGTGGCAGTGGCGCAGCGGCGGGCGAAGAAGCGGCTGCCCAAGTCGGTCTACGGCGCGCTCATCGCCGGCGCCGAGGCGGGCGTCACCATCCGCGACAACGTGGATGCGTTCGCCGAGCTCGGGCTAGCGCCGCACGTGGCCGGGCTGTCCGCCACCCGCGAGATGGCGACCACGGTGATGGGCCAGCCGATCTCGCTGCCGGTGCTGATCTCGCCGACCGGCGTGCAGGCGGTGCACCCGGACGGCGAGGTCGCGGTCGCCCGGGCCGCCGCCGCCCGCGGCACCGCGATGGGGCTCTCCTCGTTCGCCTCCAAGCCGATCGAGCAGGTCATCGCGGCCAACCCGCAGCTGTTCTTCCAGATGTACTGGGTCGGCAACCGGGACGAGATGGCGACCCGGATGGAGCGGGCGCGCGCGGCCGGGGCGGTCGGCATCATCGTCACGCTCGACTGGTCGTTCTCCTTCGGCCGCGACTGGGGGTCGCCGCGGATCCCGGAGAAGATGACGCTGCAGGAGATGATGCGGCAGGCCCCTTCGGTCGTGACCCGGCCGTCGTACCTCTACCAGTGGCTGCGCAACGGCGTGGTCCCTGACCTGACCGTGCCCAACCTGCCGGTCAACGGGGCGCCCGCGCCGACCTTCTTCGGCGCCTACGGGCAGTGGATGGGCAGCGCCCCGCCGTCCTGGGACGACGT
Organism: Trebonia sp.; assembly: GCA_036509215.1. Taxonomy (GTDB): domain Bacteria; phylum Actinomycetota; class Actinomycetes; order Streptosporangiales; family Streptosporangiaceae; genus Trebonia. Next base: position 26,220 of record DATCGA010000491.1, on the reverse strand, counting down.
CGCCTGGCTGCGGTCGCAGTGGGACGGGCCGTTCATGCTCAAGGGCGTCACCCGCATCGACGACGCGAAGCGGGCGGTCGACGCCGGCGTGAGCGCGATCTCGGTGTCCAACCACGGCGGGAACAACCTGGACGGGACGCCCGCGACCATCCGGCTGCTGCCCGACATCGCCAGGACCGTCGGCGACCAGGTCGAGGTGCTGCTCGACGGCGGGGTGCGGCGCGGCAGCGACGTCGTCAAGGCGCTCGCGCTGGGGGCGCGGGCGGTGATGATCGGGCGGGCCTACCTGTGGGGGCTCGGCGCCAACGGGCAGGCCGGGGTGGAGAACGTCCTCGACCTGATGCGCTCCGGGATCGACGCGTGCCTCCTCGGGCTCGGCCACTCCTCGATCTCCGAGCTGTCGCCCGACGACCTGGTCATACCGCCCGGCTTCACCCGGCGGCTGGGCGGCTGAACCGCTGGTCAGACGTTTGTCACCGTATCGGCACATCTACCGATAAGCCCAGGGCGACGGTCGCGGGCTTGGTACTGTTATCCACGCTGTCGCCACCTGTGTCACAACTGGCGATAATTTCTGCGCTCCCGCTCTCCCCGTTCCGAAAGGCAGAGCCTCAGTGTCGGTTGATGTCGCTCAGACTGCCCGTCTCCTCGTTAGCGACGCCCTCACCGCGGTGCGGGCGCCCGTGCTGTCCCGGCGGTTCCAGCGGGCGGCCGCGGCTGCCGCCGCCTCCACGGACCCGGTGCAGGTCAACGTCGGGGCCGGGACCGTCGTGCTCCCCGGCTGGATCAACACCGACGTGATGTGGCGCGGCGACATGTACCTCGACCTGACCAGGCCGTGGCCGGTGCCGCCGCAGAGCGTCGACCGGATCTACGCCGACAACGTCATCGAGCACTTCTCGCTCAGGGTCGGCCGGGACGTGCTGCGCAACTGCCACAACGCGCTGCGGCCGGGCGGCGGCATCCGCCTCGCCACCCCCGACCTCGAGCGGACCGCCCGCGCCTACCTCGAGGACGCCGAGCTGACCTCGGCCCACCTGGACCGGCACCGGCGCAACGGCTACCCGGCCGAGCACCCGGCCGACATGCTGCGGGTGACCTACGCGTACCACGGGCACCACGAGGGCTACATCTACGACTGGGCCGCGCTCTCGGCCGAGCTGATGAAGGCCGGCTTCGTCGACGTCCGCCGGTGCGACGCCGGGCAGAGCCAGGACGCCGCGTTCAAGGGACTGGAGACCCGCGCGGAGCCGACCGAGGCGGCCACCGAGCTGATCGTCGAGGCGTGGAAGGCGGCGCGGTAGCCGATGCCGAACGGGATCCGCAAGGGGTTCTACGACTGGTCTCACGGGGTCGCCTACTACGTCAAGGGCTACCTGGTGGGCGGCATCAAGGCGCGGCTGTCGGGGGCCGAGAGCTTCGGCAACCAGCCGCTCATCTTCGGCCATGTGAAGTTCAGGCCGGACGGCCGGATCATCATCGGGGACCGCTTCATGGCCGGGGGCCACAACTCCCGCATTAGCCTGCTGGCGTCGCCCGGCGCGACCCTGCGGATCGGCAACGACGTCGGGATCAACCACGGCACCGAGATCGAGGCCTGGCATGAGGTGCGGATCGGCGACAACACGTTGCTCGCGCCAAACGTCTCGATCCTCGATCACGACCGGCATGAAATTGAGCCCGGCGCCTCGATGCACCGCGGCCCGGTGGTGATCGGGAACAACGTCTGGCTCTGCCGGAACGTCTGCGTGATGTCCGGGGTCACCATCGGCGACGGATCGGTGATCGGCGCGAACTCGGTGGTGACGAGGGACATCCCGGCCGGCGTGTTCGCCGCGGGCGCCCCCGCGAAGGTCATCAGGCAGCTTGACCTGCCCGAGGGCTGGGTCCGCCATGGGCCGCCGCGGCCGCCGAAGGTGAAGGCGTCAGCCGCCGCAGCCGCGTCGGTCGACCAGCCCAGCCTGTCGCCGACGGCCTGAGGAGGAGCGTCATCAACACCCCCCGTCCGGCCGCCGACCGAGGGCGACTGCTGGTCTGCTTCGACTTCGAGGGCGCTTACGGCATGCCGCATCAGGGCGAGCCGTACGACCAGGCCGCCAACGCCGACGCCATCCTCCGGGTGCTCGCCGCCCAGCACGCGCGGGCCGTCTTCTTCGTGGTCGGCCGCATGGTCGAGGAGCACCCCGAGGTCGTGGCGTCGCTGGCGGCGGCGGGACACGAGATCGGGCTGCACGGCTACGAGCACGACGACCTCGCGCGCTACGACGCCGAGGGGGTGGCGCTGCTCGACAAGAACCTGGGCCGGGTCGCCTCGCTGCTCGAGCAGATGACCGGCGCCCGCCCGCACGCCTTCCGCGCCCCGTACCTGCTCGGGCCGGACTTCTACCGCAGCGACGTGTACTCGGTGCTGCGCGAGCAGGGGTTCCGGTGGGTGTCCAACCGCGAGGTCCGGTACCCGGTCGAACTGCTCCGCCCGCGCTCGGTCCTGATCCCGCCGTACGCGTGGCGGGCCTCCGACGGCGCCGCCCGGCTGGCCCGCAACCGGCTGCTGCTCGGACCGCTCAACGCGAAGCTGGTGGCCAAGGGCGGCTTCCTCGGCTCGCCGGCCGACCGGCTGCGCTGGCTGCGGGGCCGGCGTGAGCCGTTCGCGAGGGACGGCATGACCGAGGTCCCGGTCTACGCGCCGCTCGACTGCGACCTGCTGGGGCTGCCGAGGCATGACGAGGACACCCCGAGGGCGGAGCTTGAGTACTCGCGGGCCGTCCTCCGGGCGGCGGTCGCCCCCCGGCCGGGTGAGCTGTCGATGATCACGTTCCACGACTGGATCGTCAGCGGCGGCAACCGGCTGTCGCTGCTCGAGGACGCGCTCGCGACCGCCAGGGAGCACGGCGCGCAGATCGCTACGATCGCGGAGAGCCCAGACTGGCTGAGCCGGACCGCGTGACCCCCGGCTGCGGGACGGCGCCCGGGCGCTTGCGCAGCAGCCAGGTCAGGCCGGCCACCCGGCCGGTGAAGTAGGCCAGCAGGAGCGCGCTGTCGAACGCGACCGCGGCCGCCACCGAGCGCCAGCGCGCGGCCGGCGTCTCGAAGCGGCTGCTGACGTGCTGGGCCGCGATCGCCGCCAGCAGCGCGGCCGGCAGCAGGAGCCCGAACGGGCTGACCAGCACCGCGACCGCCACCCCGGCCGCCGCGCTGGCGAGCCAGACGGCGGCCGCCAGGTCGGGGACCCTGATCTGCCGGTAGTTCAGCAGCTGCCTGGTCGCGCCGGTGCCGGTGATGAACAGCCAGCGCAGCGACTGGCCGAGCGTCTTGTTCTCGATGTGCTCGACCAGCAGGCCGGGCACGGTGCCGAAGCAGAGCCCGCCCGCCGCGGTCGCCTGGTTCAGCGCGACGTCCTCGCCCTCGCGCAGGGCGGGGTCGAAGCCCACGATCTCGAAGACCCGGCGGCGGTAGAGCGCGTTGCTTCCGGTCACGGTCGTGGTGTGCCCGATCACCCGGGGAACGAGCCGGGTCGACTGGTACACGAAGGCGACGTCCCCGTCGGGAACGGCGGTCCCGCCCACCGCGTCGTGGCCGGGGAGCGCCGCCTGGGCGCGGACGAACCAGTCGGGCGGCAGGATGATGTCCGCGTCGACGGTCGCGATCAGCTCGCCTTCCGCCGCCGCGATGCCGGTCGACCGGGCGTAGCCGCGGCCTCGGTTCTTCGGCAGGTCGATCAGCCTGATGCGCGGGTTGCGCGCGGCCCGGTCGCGGACCACGTCCGCCGTGCCGTCGCGCGACCCGTCGTTGACGACGACGACCTCGTACTGGCCGAGCCCGTCGAGGGCGCCGATCGCGTCCAGGGTTCGGCCGATGTTGCCGGCCTCGTTGTACGCGATGACGACCAGGCTGACTGCGATCGCCATCGGCTAGGCCCTGCTGGCCAGGCCGTTCAGCACAGGGACCGACTCCGGCTGGACCGCATCGTCCGCCTCGGCCGATTCGAGCGGCATGCTCGCCTCGACCGCCGTCGTCGCCTCGACCGCCGTCGCCGTTTCGGCCGGCATCGTCGTTTCGGCCGGCATCGTCGTTTCGAGCTCGGGGCTCGCCTCGGCCGGGTCGCCGGCGACGGCCGGGGCCGATTCGACCACGGGCTTCGTCAGCCGGCTCTTGCGCCTGGTGCGCACCCGGAACAGGATGTGCAGGCAGTCGACCGCGTCGCCGGCGTTGATCTTCTTGCCCTCCGCGTGCGAGCGGCTGTAGTAGCTGACCGGCACCTCGAACGGCCTGACGCCCAGCCGGAGCAGGGTGGCGGTCAGCTCGGTGTCGAGCCCGAAGCCCTTCTCGCGCAGGTCCAGGCTCCGGAACAGGTCAAGCGGCATGAGCTTTAGGCAGGTGTGCAGGTCGCTGAGGAACGAGTCGAAGAGGATGTTCGTCATCGTGGTGAGCACCTTGTTGCCCACCGCGTACCTGAACGACTGGTAAACCGTGTTGTAGCCGAACAGACGGGTGCCGTAGACGACATCGAACCGGCCGGTCAGGATCGGCTCGACCAGCCTCGGGATGTCCTTCGGGGTGTACTCCAGGTCGGCGTCGAACGGCAGGATGTGCGTGCCGGTGGCCAGGGACACGGCCGTGCGCAGCGCGGCGCCCTTGCCCTTGTTCTTCTCGTGCTTGTGCAGGACCAGGCGCGGATCGGTGAACTCCTCGACCAGCTTCGCGGTCGAATCGCGACTGCCGTCGTCAACAACGATGAGCTCTATCTCACACGGGTATTCGACCGCCAGCACCTCGCGTATGGCGCGGGCGATCGTGCGCTCCTCATTAAAGGCGCACATTAGGAGCGAGATCTTAAGACTTGGCGTCTCGTCAAGCACGTCAACATAACGATCCGATTCCGGGCCGACATGGCCTCCGGAAATCGGCGGGTCGCTGGGAAGCGACATACTTTGAGCACGCAGAGTAACCGACACCCCTTGCCCTTACCTCTCACGGTAAATACCCCCGGACCCGGCCGTTCTTCAGCAATGCCAGAGGATGAGCCATCAACACACCTTCATCCGCCTCAGACGGGAGCCTGCACGAGTAGTGTAGGACCGCCTGCCCCAGTTAGACGCGCATACGGACCAAATGGTTCACATGCGCAACTTGACTCCCGTTCGGGTGACATGACCCCAGCGTATAGTGGCGATTTGGCTACGTTCCGTAACATCTGTGTGGTCCGTCGTCGGGGTATGCTGCGTGCGGTGCTAGCAGGCTGATCCGCCGGGGGAAGGAAGCATGTTCAAGCTAGGCGCGCTGCTTGACCTCGCGCGGCGGTTCCTCGCAGAAAGTCTTTTTAAGAACTCTGCGTTTCTGATGCTGAACCTCGTGCTCACCACGGTGTGCGGGTATGGGGCGCTGACGCTGCTCACGCATATATTCTCCGCGAAAGAGGTCGGCCTTTCAGCCACCGCCGTCGCCGCCTGCTCGCTCGTCACCTTCATTACACAGCTCGGCACCACATATTCACTGCCGCGCTACCTGCCGACGGCTAAGAACCGCTCCGATATGATCAACACGCTGCTCACCGCGGTGACCGTGAGCACGCTTGTCGGATCGGTTATCTTCCTGGCCCTGCCCTCGTCCAGGAACCTGTTCGTCCTTGGCGGCTGGGTCTTCTGCCTTGTGTTTATCGCTACCACCGTCCTGCAGGCCCTGCAGACCGTCATAGCGACGATCCTGGTCGCCGACCGGTCATCGGACAAGGTCGCGACCTGGGGCATTATCCCGAACGTCTCGAAGCTGGCCGGGCCGCCTGCCTTCGCCTCTCTGGGCGGCCTCGGCGCGTTCACCGCCCGGGTGATCGCGGACATTTTCGGCGTTGCCACCTTCGGGGCGATACTCGCCCGGAGCGGGCACAAGTTCCGCGCCCGGTTCAGCATGCCCGTCGCCCGGGAGATGGCCAAGTTCACGTCCGGCATGTACATCGCGAGCCTTATCGGCGGCCTGCCGCAGCTGATTCTCCCGCTCATCGTGCTGGCGCGGATCGGCGCGACGCAGGCCGCTTACTGGTCGATTGCGATCTCGATCGCGGCGATTATCTACTCGCTGCCTTCCACCGTCACCCAGGCGCTGCTGCCCGAGGTGTCGCTCCGGCCGACCGAGCGCCGGGAGCTGCTGCGCAGCTCAACGCTGATGATCGCGGCGTTCATGATCCCCTCGCTCTCGCTCGCGTTCTGGCTCGCGCCGTACGGCCTGTTTATCTTCGGGCATACCTACGTCTCCGGGACCATCGTCCCGCTGCGCTGGCTCATTGCCTCCGGCTTCGTCACGATGCTCAACTACGTGACCGGCGCCACCTTGTTCATCGCCAAGAAAAGCTCGATGGTCACCATCGTCAACGTCGTCGACGCCATCATCGTGCTCGGCATTACGCTGGTATGGGCGACCAACGTGACCGACGTCGCCATTGCCTGGATGGTCGGCGATGTCGGCAATACGGTGCTCTTCGCCTTCTTCGCCTTCGTCGCCCTGCGCGAGGTTGGCGGCCGGTGGGATCTGCTCGGCGGCGTTACTGTTGCGGCCACCGACCCAGTGCCGAGATCTCTCTCCGCCACCACTCAGATGCGGTCGCTGAACATGCTCATGACGCTGGCCGAGCAGCAGCAGACGGCCGATATCTACAGGCCCTATCACAACTCGCTGACGGACTCCCAGGGCCTGTTCTCCATCGTCGCGTTGCAGGCGGCAGAACGACAGCGGCAGCGTTTCATCAAGGAAAGCGCGGCCGCCGTCGTGGCCGAGGAACGGCCGCAGACGCCGGACGAATCGGTCGCCCAGCATCAGCAGGCGCTCGAGTTGCTGTTCACGCTGGCGGAGCGGCAGCGTGAACCCGGAGTTCCCGAACCGGGCCAATATCCCGACATACCTGGTTACGCTTGGCCCGAACAGAGCGCGGACCAGCAAGACCAGGGGAAGTAGTGCCACAGATGCAAGACATTGGCGGGGGTCCCAGTCGGGTGCTGCACGCGATCGTGGGGCACAAGCTCCCGGTCTATTTCATCAACGCGGTCAATTCCGTGCTGCTCATGGCGGAAGGCGACGACATCATCGTGGTCGACAACGCGAGCGGCCTGCCGACGCTGATCGGCGAGCTTGAGTCGATCGCGGAGCGCGCGCCCCGGGTCAGCCTGCTGCTCCGCAGCACCAACGACATAACCCGCAACAGCAAGGTCGGCGGGCTCTACGACGCCTACAACGAGGTCGTCGACTACGCGCTCGGCCGCGGCTACGACTACCTGCACATCATCCAGCACGACATGCAGATGGTCTGGTGGGACGAGACCATCATCACCCGCGCGGAGGAGATCTACGCGGAGTACCCGGAGTGCGTGAACATCGCCACCACGGCGCTCGCCTCCGATCTCGCGCTGTCGGGCGGCCTCGCGTACCTGAAACCGAAGCTGGTGCAGTTCGACGAGTACGGCCTGACCGACACCGGGCTCTACGACCTGGCCAAGTGGCGCGCCCGGGGGATGCGGTTCGGCGACAGCGAGCAGGCGCACGGGCAGCAGTACCGGGCGGAGGGACTGCGCGTCCTGTGCCACCCGCTGCCCACGGTCGCGTTCGTCCCGTGGCCCGCCGTGGTTCGCAGCGGGCAGGTGGTGGGACGCGAGATCCTGCCCCGCCAGCAGTTCCTGCTCCGGCCGCTCACCGACGGCGAGATCGGCCAGGTGAAGGAGTCCACCGGGCCGGTCTGGCTGGAGCAGGTGGCCGTCCCCTGGGGCTGGACCTGCCTGATGCCCTACTGGACGACGGACCTGCGGACGATCACCTACTGGGTCTACCGGTACCGCGACATCAGCGCCCACGGCCTGCGGGCGGCATGGCCCCGGTGGCAGCGGGCCGGGCTGACCCCCGGCGCATCGATCCGCGGGCTGCAGCGGGCGCCCAGGTTCGGGCTCTGGCAGGTGCTGGCCATCCCGGCCTGGCATGCGCTGCGAAAGGCCATCCGACGCCGTTAGGCCTTCAGCCGTTAGGCCTTCAGCCCGTCAGGCGGTCAGCCGTTACGTCCTGGCGGTGCGGAAGATGGCGCGGATCTCGGCCTCGCCGAGGGTTTCCCAGGAGCGGACGGAGTGCGTCACCAGCTTCTTGTTCGCTAGCAGCTCGTCCGGGTGCGACGGCAGCCCGCGCCACTTCACGGCCATCGGGTCGTCGGGGCGGGCGAAGTCGCCGATGCGGTATCCGGCCGCGACCGCGAGCAGCCCCATCAGGTGATCCTCGCCGAGCTTACTGGTCGCGAAGCACGGCTGGCTGAACCAGCCCTTCCGGTACATGTCGTCGGCCGCCTCGAAGCTGTGGATGTAGCCGCCGCCGAGCACGTGCTCGCCGTCGACGTAGCCGTGCTGGCCGGCCAGGGCCGTGAACAGGCGGAGCCGGCGCCAGCGGCGAGGGTGGCGCAGGCCGCGCAGCCCGGTCTCGATGTTGAGCCTGCGGGCCGCCCACGACCAGTCGCGCGGCTTGCCGTTCGGGTCGATCCGGTAGGAGCCGAGCAGGCCGGTCGCCGGGTTCTCGGCGAATTCGCGGGTCGCGCACTCCTCGAGTCCGGCCCCGATGATGAGCGCGTCGGCGTCAAGCCGCAGGACGATGTCCGGGTGATACCGCTCGAGCAGCCACTGGTAGCCGAAGGCGATCTTGACCCAGAGCCCGCCGAAACCGCCCGGCGCCCGCGGCGGAGCCGGCAAGACGACAATTTCCGGCGATAGCTCCCGGACTCGGGCCGCGAATTCTGCGGGCCGGCCGGAGTCGTCGACGACGACGATAATCCGGGACTCATCCAGGTAGTACAGGGCGCTGGCCAGCGTGTCGAGGGCCGCCTCGGCGTCCTTCGGGCCAACCGGGAGCACTACACCGATCCGTTTGCGCTCGCGCACTGCTACTCCGATTTTCCCGCCCCCGGCCCACCTGCCAGCAGCAATCTTAAGAGAATTTTGTGGCATTCGTCAGCGATTGTTCAGAATTGACGCCGCCGAGCGTCTTCGCCATCTCCATAAGCGTTTTCTCGGCGATCTCGCTCCACGTGGTGGCGGCGCAGTAGGCCTCGGCGGCGGACGACATCTTCGCCAGGACGGACCGGTCGGCGGTGACGATGCCGGCCAGCGCGGCGGCGAGCCCCGCCTCCGTGCCGTCGTAGCGGATGACCGCGTCATCGGGCAGATCGGCCAGGCCGGGGAGGTCGGGCATCACCAGCGGGCGGCCGTGGCAGAGCGCAAGCACCCCGCTGCCGCTGGTCGTGATCAGCCGGTACGGCAGCACCATCGCGTCGGCCTGCTCAAGCAGCCGGGTGACCTCCTCCTCGGGTACCCGGTCAAGCTGGAGCGTGACGCGGTTGCCAGACTTGCCCGTAGTCTCGGCCAGCGCGGTGAGCTCGTCCCTGAGCTCCCGCTCGCCGCACTCGCCCGCCACCGTCAGGTGGGCGTCGAACTCCGGCGGTAGCGCGGCGAAAGCCCGCAGCAGGATGTCGACGCCCTTATAGGGCCGGATCTTGCCGAAGTACAGCAGCTCGCGCGGGCCGTCGCCGTCGCCCGGCGTCCGCAGCGCGGCGGCCGGCTGGGACGACGTGAACGGCCCGTGCGGGATGACCACGCTCCTGCGGGCCGGCATCCCCAGCGCCGCGAGCTGGTCGAGGGTGGCCTGGGAGTGCGCGATGACCAGGTCGCTGGCGGCGACGAGGCGCCCGCGGGCAGCGAGGTCGTCCTCGAATACCGGCGTCACCGGGAGCACGTTGTGCGCGGTCCAGACCAGGCGCAGCCCGAGCGGGCGCAGGATCCGCAGCCAGAACGCGAACCAGACCGCCGTCGCGCGCCTGACCGAGGCCGACTTGGGCGACGCGGGCAGGCCGAACGCGTAGACCCAGTGCAGGTGGACCACCCGCGCACCGCCGCACCGCCGGATCAGCATCTCCAGCGGGAGCAGCAGGATGTTGAGCGTGTGCGAGGGGGTGACCGCGGCCAGGTAGGTGATCCGCGCGCCGCGACTGCGCATCTCCTCGTACAGGAGCTCCTGATAGGGATTGGTCTCCTCGCGCGGCAGGACCAGGATCTTCATCGCCCGGTCAGCTCCGCCAGCACGCCCGCGCCGAACCACAGGTGGTCGATCAGCACCCGGATGATCCCGTGCGAGCGGTTCCGCCAGGCCGGGATGACGAGGAGCAGCAGGTAGACCGGGAAGACCAGCATCAGCGGGAGGCCGAGGAAGAGGAAGACCAGGGTGACTGGCAGGCCGATCAGGAACAGCGGGTACACGACCACCAGCGGGTCGTTGCGGAGCACGTCCCGGCGCCGCGACCGGTGCTTGCGGTAGAGGCGGGCGCGGGCCTTCCCGTACACGTAGGCGCGGCGGCGCTGGCGGCGCGGCGTGCCGTAGTCGTGGGCCAGGATCGCGTCCGGCACCGCGCGGATCCGGTACCCGAGGTCGGCCAGGCGCCAGGAGAAGTCCACGTCGGAGCCGTACTGGAAGCTCTCGTCGAAGCCGCCGACCGCGTCGAACGCCTCGCGCCTGAAGGCGAAGTTAAGGGTCGGGCTCTCCCGCAGGTAGGTCGCCTCACCGCCGTGCTCGGGGGGAAGCTCGTACTGGATCTCGCCGTCCAGGTCCTGGGAGACGCCGGCCGTGACCGTCTCGCCCGCCCGCAACGGCGCCACCAGGCGCTCCAGCCAGCCCGGGAACGGCCGGCAGCCCGCATCGGTGAACACGATGACGTCGCCCCGGGCCGCGCGGACGCCCGCGTTGCGCTGATGCGGGATGGAGACCCGCACGCCGGCCGGCCGCTCGAAGTCCACCCACCGGACGGCCGGCTCGTGGGCGCGCCTGATGTGGTCGAGCCGGCCGCCCGACGCGTCGATCACCACGACCTCGCCGGGCTCGGCCAGTCCGGCCAGCTGGCCGGCGACGTCGGTGAGCGTCTCGTCCAGAGCCGCCTCATCCTTGCTGATAATTACGACCGAAATCATCGATGGAATACCTCTGAGCTGCCGTTTGTGTAGACAACGCCGTAATTCGAGTCGAGGAAGCGGGACGGGAACCCGTAGCTGGTGACGTTGCTGCCGACCATCGAGCGGACGATGTCGTCCTTCAGGTTCACATTGGTGGCGTACACCCAGGCGTGCTCATCGAGGGTTTCCGGCGTGATCGCGTCGAATACCCCCGGGCGGCTGGGCCCCGCCACCGTGTCCAGCCGGAGCTGCGCGTAGTGGTCCGCGTAGATGAACTGGCCGATCGGCGCGTTCCCGTCGACCCAGGACGCGGCCGCGAGATCCGTCCCTGTCATCACGAACTCCTGGTAGTCGTCGCCGCTGTTGGCCAGGTTGGAGGCCGTGCCGCCGCCGACGATGATGCCGCCGACGCCGGTTGTGCCGAGCATGTACAGGCCGAGGGTGGCGGCGCCGAGGGCCAGGATCAGCGACCGGGTCCGCGCCCATCTCGAGCCGATCAGCTGGAACAGCCAGCAGATGCCGACCGCGAGCACGATCAGCAGCTGCAGGAAGGCGCGCTGCGGGTTGTACTCCTCGGCGACGGTCCCGCTGACCCGGACGAGGACCAGGATCACCATGCCGGCCAGGCCGAGCAGCCCTATCTGGCGGGCGATCAGCGGCGCCTTGCGGCGCAGCGCCATCACCGCCGCCGCGATCGCCGCCAGCACGTTGACCAGCTGCTGGATGAGGAGGTCGGCCAGGTTCAGCAGCGTGGCGCCAAGCTGCGACATCACCGCGGGGCCGGGGTTGGTGGTGGCCTTGAGCGCGTACTGCTTCGCGGACGCGTCGGGCAGCGGCGTGATGAACTGGTCGTTGATGTCGTAGCTGTGGGCGATGTAACTCTGGTACTGAGCCGGGGTGAACGACTGATTCGACTCGCCCTGCAGGTAGGTGGAGACCACGTTGGCGCCGGAGTTCGGCAGCAGGTTAAGGCCCTGGCCCTCCGCCGCCTGGACGAACTGCGACATGTTCGACGTGGAGTGGGTGAGGGAGCCGTACCAGAAGGTCGCGCCGACCGTGCACACCACGCAGGCGAGCAGCGCGACCCCCGCGATCCGGGGCACCGGCCGGAACCACGACGCGCCCCACTGGATCACCGCGGCGATCGCGAGCAGCGGAATCGCCAGGTACGCGGTGGAGTAGTGGGCCAGCACCATCCCCAGGCTCAGCAGGCACACGAACGTCCACCGCGCGCGGAGCGTCTGGCTGAAGTCGAGCACCGCGCACATCAGCGCGGCGAAGAACACCATCGCGATTTCCTGCCGCGCCAGCGCGGGCAGCTGCTGGAAGAACGTCTGCTGCATGACCACGAGGGCGGCCGCCATGAACGCCCACCGCCCGTCGAGCGCCCGGCGCGCCAGGCTGAACACCGCGACCGGGAAGAACGCGCCGATCACGGGGAACACGAGCTTGAAGATCATCAGCCCGGAGATGCCGGACAGGGCGTGCAGCTGGGCCGGCAGGATGGTCAGGCTGAGCATCGCGCCGTACGCGTCGTTGGGGTGCGAGACGTGCCAGATGCCGGTGGTCAGGGTCTGGCTCAGCGAGTAGTACTCGCTCGATATGTCGAACCCGTAGACGAGGCTGCCACGCAGGGCGTACGACCACATCATCGCCAGCGACGCCGCGAAGACCATCACCACCAGCAGCGTGTCGTCGCAGCGGGGCGCCAGCAGGAACGTCGCGATCAGCGCGGCGATCACGATCAGCACGGCGAGGTCGGCCACGTGGCCGGTGTGACCGTTGTTGAGGCGCAGCGCCCCGAGCGCCGACAGCAGCGGCATCAGCAGCGGCCAGGCGAACCTGACCGGCTGCGACAGCGAGCTCCAGGGGATGTCGGTCTCGGCCGGCGCGTTCCGCGAGGCCGCCAGCAGCGCGGCGCAGACGATCAGGAGCGAGACCAGCACCGGCGCCGCCCGCAGCGGCTCGGATATCCCGATCAGCGGACCCGCCAGGTCGACCGCGAGGCCGGAGCCGAACAGCACCAGCATCGAGGCGGCCGGCACGTAGACCGGGTGCATGGCGATGGCCTCGCCGTCGATCCGCAGCGCCCGCAGCAGGGCCACGCCGGGCACCGTGAGCAGCAGCACCGCCAGCACTGCCTCAACCGCCCAGACGCCGTGCAGCGGCGTCAGCAGCGCGATCAGCGCCAGCCCGGCGGCCGGCACCGCCAGCGGGTGGTAGAAGATCTCCGGCACGGCCGGCCACCGGGACGACGGCCGGGCCGCCCGGTGGTGGCTGGCGGCCGGGGCGGCCTGCGGCTCATCCGGCTCGGGGGGCAAGCCGTCTTGCGGCTGTTCCACCCACGGCGCAGCCTGCTGCTCAGCTTGCGGCTGTTCCCCCCAGGGAGCAGCCTGCTGGTCGGCTTGCGGCTGGTCGGCTTGCGGCTGCAGCTGCTCGGCCTGCTGCTGTCCCGGCTGCTCGACCTGGAGCCGCCCTTGCTGCCCGGCCTGCAGCTCCTCTTGCTGCCCGTCCGTCACTGCCACGTCGACGACCCCACGGATGTCTGGCCGGCCGGCTCCGCCGACTGCGCCGGAGCGGCCGGCTCCGGCACCAGGTGCCGGTACGTCCACATCCCCTTGATGTAGCCGACGTTGCCGAAGGCCTCCTCGGCCAGCTGCACGTAGGCGTCGAGCGCGGCGGCCGGCCGACGCTGGGTCACCGCCAGCCGCAGGCCCTTGGGGTACATGAGCTGGGGAAGCAGGACCGCGGCGATGAACACGGGCGGGAAGAAGCAGCCCGCGATCAGCGCGGCGACCACCAGCACCGGACCGGGGTAGATGGTGGGGCGCATCGACGGCCATTTCCGGTACAGCCGGGCGCAGCCCCGCCCGTAGCCCCGGCTGCGCCGCAGCGTGTCGCGCAGGCTGGGCACGAAGTGGTGCTTCACCACCGCGTCCGGCGTCACCACCAGGCGGCTGCCCGGGTAGTCGCGCGGCATTCGCAGGCACAGGTCGAGGTCCTCCGCGCCGAACCGGAACCGCTCGTCAAAGCCGGTCTCAAGCAGGGCGCTGCGGAGGAAGGACATGTTCGCCCCGACCAGGGAGTAGACATCGCGCCGGTCGTCGCGCTCTTCCGGCTGCCACTGCCGCAGCGCGTAGCGGTAGAGCCGGTAGGCCAGCTTCTCGCTCTTGGCGAGGTCGAGTTCGAGCGGCAGCAGCGGGTTGTTGCGCTGCAGGTAGCCGAGCATGAAGCCGTCGGGCGCGCACGGGACGACGCTGCCCCCCACCCCGACTGCGCCGACGTCGTACCCGGCCAGCAGCTCCCTGGCCCACTCGGGAGCCGGCTCGCAGTCGTCGTCGAGAAACGCCACCACGGACGCGGTGGCGGCCGCGACCCCGGTGTTCCGCGCTGCCGCCAGCCCCCGGTTGACCTCGTGCCTGATCACGGTCGCGCCGTGCTCTCGCCCGACCTCGCTGGTGTCGTCGGTCGAGCCGTCGTCGACCACGATGACCTGGAGCTCCACGTCCTTCTGGTCGGCCAGGGCGCGCAGGCAGCGGTCGACTCCCGCCGCTCCGTTGAGAGAGCAGATCACCACGCTGAGGTCAGCCGACATGTGACGCGCCTTCCGGGACGATGCGGACCTTCATATGCCGAGCACCTGCGCAACCTGGTCGGCGGCGGCGTCCCAGCCGTGCTCGGCCAGCCACGCCTGCTGCTCGGCGGGGCGGCCGCCCGGCTCGGCCTCGGCCGCGAGCGCCTGCCGCACGGCGGCGGCGATGGCGGCAACCGTGGGGTCGCACACCACGCCGGACGCGGAGCGATCGACCAGGTGCCGCGCCAGGTTGTCGGGCGCGGCCGTGGTCACGACCGGGAGGCAGCAGGCGATGGCCTCGAGGACCGCGATGCCGAACCCCTCGCGCGCGGTCGGGAAGACCGCCACCCGGGCCGCCTTCATCAGCGCGTAGACGTCTTTCTGCTCCCATACGTCGTGCCGGAAGTCGACCGCGTCCGTTATCCCGAGTTCCCCGGCCCGCTTGTGCAGGGCGGCGCGCTGCGGCCCGTCCCCGATGACGCGGCAGGTGACCGGCAGCCCCTCGGACCGCAGCAGCGCCACGCACTCGAGGAGCATGTCGACGTTCTTGTGCGGCAGCAGCCGACCCACCGTGACCAGGTCGACCCGCTCGCCGTCGGGGTAGGAGTTCGCGATGCCGGCCAGGTCGATCCCGTTCGGCACGACCGCGATCGAAGCGCGGTCGCCCAGGATCGCGCGGAGCCGCTCGGCGGTCTGCGGTGAGGCGGCGATGAGCTGATCGGGGACGCGCATCGCGAGCCACTCCACCAGCCACCCGACCCGGCCCAGGGGGCCGAGGTACTCCCGCCAGTAGGCCGGGCCCCACACCTCGTGCCAGGTGACGGTGAGCCGCTTGCGCTTCAGCCAGGTGACGACGCGGAGCGAGAAGATGTGGAAGTTGGGGAACTGGTCGGCTTCGACCACGTCGAACCGGAACCAGAGCAGCCGCAGGCAGGCGAACGCGAACAGGAACGCCTCGCGGTAGGACCGGCGCTCGCCCGAGTACATGGGGTGCATCCGGCAGACCGCGCGGAAGGTGACCGGGCCCTCGCGCCGCTCGGCCGGGCCCGACCACCAGTGCATCGTGCACACGTGGACGTCCGCCCGCTGCCCGAGGCGCTGCGCGACCTCGTGGTACCTGAGTTCCTTGCCGCCGCGGAAGTACGGGTAGATCGCGTCGGTGACCAGGGCCACCACCGGCCGACGGGGGCCGCTCATCCGGCCTTCTTCTTGCCGGCGGCCCTCTTCGCCGGGGCGCTGCCGGCCGGGCAGGTCACCCAGAAGCTGATGGACTCGGCCGGGCTGGCCAGCCGGACGACCACCTGATCGCGCCCGGACGGGCAGGTCGCCTGGATGTTGTCGGTCACCGCGGTGCGGCCCTGCACCGCCACGGTGACGTCACCCGAGACCGACCCCTCGTTCGTCCCGTCATGCACGGCCACGGCCGACCACTGGTAGTTCTTCGAGGATCCGGAGACGTTGTGGATGCCGAACGACACGGTGATCGGGGCCTGCACGGCCCCGATTGTCTCCTGCAGCCCGTCCGGGGTGGTGAACGACAGCTCGGTGTAGCTCGGCGGCGTCGCGGTCACCCCCAGGCCCACGAGGACAGAATGACCGGGGCTCGTCTGGGCCAGGCCCGCGCACAGCAAGACCAGGATCACGAGCATCAGCGGGCTCCAGCGACCCTTCAAGAGCGCAGTCCAGCGACCCTTCAACGCTTCCGACTCTCCCAACCCCTGGTACGGAGACCACCTAGGCCGCTATGTGAACAGCTTCCGCACAACCAGGACACATAAGGTGCGGACCATATCTTGCCAGCTGCGGCACGGCCGGAAAGGACGTTTGGCGCAACTAATGACAGTTGGCTATCTTCTGGTCACGTCGCCAGGGTCGTCGCGGTGCCGGAGTTCTCGCGCGACAGGGCCCGGCCGACCCCGGTGAGCGAACAGACCCGCCAGCCCGCGTCGCCCCAGGCGGCGATGTCGATGCCCTGGCACGCGTCGACCACGGCCCGGCCGGCCGCGGCCCCCGTGACCTCGGCCACGTCCAGCCGCGCGAACTCCGGCCAGGCGGTGACCACCACGATCACGTCGGCCGCGGTTGCGGCTGTGATCGCGGAGTTCGCGTAGGCGAGCTCAGGGAACGCCACCAGCGCGTTGCCGCCGCCCATCGGGTCGTAGACGGTCACGGTCGCGCCGAGCGAGCGGAGCCGGTCCGCGACCAGCAGCCCGGCCGAGTCCCGGACGTCGTCGGTGCCCGCCTTGAACGACGCGCCCCAGACCGCCACCCGCCTGCCCGCGACGTCGCCGAGGGCGTCCCTGACCAGGTCGACCGTCTGCGTCATGCGGGCCGCGTTGATCGCGTCGACCGCCCCGAGCAGCGCCCCCGCGTTGGCCGCGCCGACCCCGGCCGCGAACGTCCCCAGCCCCCGCACGTCCTTGGGCAGGCAGGCGCCGCCGTAGCCGAGCCCGGCCCGCAGGAACGCCTTGCCGATCCGCGGGTCCAGGCCCAGCGAGTGCGCCAGCGCGGTGATGTCGCCGCCGGTCGCCGCGCAGATGTCGGCCATCGCGTTGATGAACGAGATCTTCGTGGCCAGGAACGCGTTCGCCGCGCCCTTGGCCAGCTCCGACGTCGGCAGGTCGGTCAGCACCAGCGGGATCCCGGCGTCGGTCTGCGGCCGGTAGACCTCCCTGATCGTCTCGGCCGCGGCCTCGGTCACCGCGCCCACCACGATGCGGTCGGGGCGCAGGGTGTCGGCGACCGCGCACCCCTCGCGCAGGAACTCGGGGTTCCACGCCACCTCGACCCGCCCCTGCCCGGGCCGCAGCAGCCTGTCGGCCAGCGCTTGCAGGCTCGCGGCGGTGCCCGGCGTCACCGTCGACTTCCCGATGATCAGGCAGTCGCCCCGCAGGTGCGGGACGAGCGAGGTCAGCACCGCCCGCAGCTGCGACATGTCGTAGCTGCCGTCCGCGTGCCCCGGCGTCGCCACCCCGATGAAATGGACGGAGGCGAACTCCGCCGCCTCGGCGAAATCGGTGGTGAAGCGCAGCCGCCCGGCGGCGATGCTCTCCGCCAGCATCGGGTCGAGATCGGGCTCGTGGAACCAGCCCTTGCCCGAGTTCAGCAGGCTCACCTTGCCCTCATCGATGTCCACCCCGATGACCTCGTGCCCAAGCGAGGCCATGCACGCGGCGTGCGTGGCGCCCAGGTGCCCGCAGCCGATCACCGACATCTTCACTAAAACGCTCCCCCATAGAAGATCGGACATCATTAACCAAAACTGCACGTTCTGTGTAAAAAATCGCCTTGGCCATCTTAAGAAACGCGTGATCGTCCCGTGGCGATTACCGAGACAGCGCACCTAAAATCGACTGGAAGTAGGTGAAGGACAACTGTGCGTCACGACATCCCGGCGCAAGGCCCTCGCGATTAGCGGAAAATAGACAGCATGCGCTTCGTTCACGACACCCTGCCCCAGCGCGTCTGCTTCGGTTCCGGCGAGGCGGCCAGCACCCTCGGCCGCGAGATCGCCCGCCTCGGCGCGGGCCGGGTCATGCTGATCGCCTCAGAGAACACAATGCACCTGGCCGACGAGATAGCGGCCGACGTCCCGGTCGCGCTCCGCCACGCCGAGGTGGTCATGCACGTGCCGGTCGAGGTGGCCGAGCGGGCCAGGCAGGCGGCGGCCCGGAACGACGTCGACGCAGTGGTCAGCGTCGGCGGCGGCTCGACGACCGGGCTGGCCAAGGCGGTCGCGATGACCACCGGGCTGCCGATCGTCGCCGTCCCGACGACCTACGCGGGCTCCGAGGCGACCCCGGTCTGGGGCCTGACCGAGGGCGACAGGAAGACGACCGGCACCGACCTCGCGGTGCTGCCGAAGGTCATCGTCTACGACGCCGCGCTCACCACGTCCCTTCCGGTCGAGCTGTCGGTCGCGTCGGGCCTGAACGCGCTCGCGCACTGCGTCGACGCGATGTGGGGGCCGAACGCCGACCCGATCAACGCCGCGCTCGCGGCCGAGGGCATCCGGTCGCTCGCGGCCGGGCTGCCGAAGGTGGTCGCCGACCCCTGCGGGCTCGAGGGCCGCGAGCACGCCCTGTACGCGGCCTACCTGTCGGCGGCCGCGTTCGCCTCGGCCGGCTCGGGCCTGCACCACAAGATCTGCCACGTCCTCGGGGGCAAGTACAACCTGCCGCACGCCCAGACTCACGCGACCGTGCTGCCCTACGTCCTCGCGTTCAACGGGCCGGCCGCCCCAGACGCCGAGCGGCGAATCGCGGCCGCGTTCGGCTCGGCCACCGCGATCGGCGGGCTCGAGGCGCTCAAGCGCCAGCTGAGCGCCCCGCGCGCGCTGCGCGACTACGGCCTGGCCGAGGACTCGATCGCCGAGGCGGCCGACGCGATCCTGCCCTCGGTCCCGCCGTCCAACCCGCGCCCGGTCACCGCCGAGGACCTCCGCGCACTGCTGCGCGCCGCCTGGTCGGGCGCCGACCCAATTCAGGGGTTCTAGTTAATATCTAGTAAAGATCAAAAGACGACAACCGCGATTTCGAACGGACCGCGGTTTGCGCGCCCGGCGCTGATACCTTCGCCCAGGTCGCGCCGCCGTCGGCGGCGCTCCGCTCGGTTGCAGGCGGAAATGCGTAAAATGACGAGCGCATGACAGACGGTGCACCGGGCGCGATCGCGCCCGCAGAGCTGACGCCCGGGATCTTCTCGACCTCGGGCCTGCCGACCGCGCGCCGGGTGGAGCTGTGGGAGTCGCACAACGCCGCCGCGCTGATCGGCCTGGCCGTCCGGGCGCCCGACTCGCTCGACGCGGCCGAGCTCAACGTGCAGCTGCCGCGCGCCCGGCTGGCCCGCGTGACCGGGTCGGCCCATTCGGTCGAGCGGACCCGCGACCTGATCCTGCGCTGGCCGTCCGACTCCGTCGTCGTCTTCCTGACCCTGCGCGGGCGGGCCCGGTTCACCGCCGACGGCGTCGCCCTCGGGCGCGGGCGCGGCGACGCGCTCGCCTGGGAGACCGACCGTCCGTTCGCCCGGACGTTCGCCGCGGGCCTGGAAGAGCTGGTCGTGACCGTCCCTCGGGCCGAGCTCGACGCCCGGTCCGAGACGCCAAGGCTGGCGGAACCGGTGATCGCCTCCTTCGGCGGGCCGCCCGGGTCCGGGTCGGCCCAGTCCGGCCGACCCGACCAGTACGCTCGCGCCCTGGCCAGGATCGCCGGCCGCGCCACCAGGGCCGAGCGCCCGCTCGGGCCGGACGAGCCGACCGTGCTGGACCTGGTCGCGGCGATCGCGGCCGGCCCGCACGCGGCCGCCAGCGCCGCCCACCGCGCCGCCGCCCGCTCCTATATCGAGGAGCACCTGACCGACCCGAACCTCGGCGCGGCCGAGATCGCCGCCGCCGCCTGCATCAGCGAGCGCCAGCTGTCGAGGCTCTTCGCCGCCGACGGCGACTCCGTCCCCCGGCACGTCCTCTCCCGCCGTCTGCAGCTCGCCCGCTCGATCCTGTCCGCCCCGCGCGCGCCGACCGTGGCCGAGGTGGCCGCCCGGTGCGGTTTCACGTCCGCCAGCTACTTCTCGCACGCGTTCCGCCAGCACTTCGGCCACCGGGCCGGCGACCTTCGGGGTGTCCGCTAACCGACGGGAACGCCTAAACCGGGCCGCACCGCCCCGCCGGGCTTCTTATTTCCGCCATTCGGCGGCGTTGCCCTTGGCCGGGGCGGGCGGCGACGGCCACAATCGCGCACAGAGAGAGGGGTGCGCACCGGATGCCTGCCTTCAATGACGGAATCGCCGAGACCGAAGTCCCGGCCGGCCCTGCGGTCGAGACCGACGTGCTGATCGTCGGCTCGGGACCGGCCGGCGGCGCGGCCGCGCTCAGCCTGGCCACCCTCGGGGTGCCGAACATCATGATCACCAAGTACCGGTGGACGGCCAACACCCCCCGCGCGCACATCACCAACCAGCGGGCGATGGAGATCTTCCGCGACCTCGGGGTCGAGGACCAGGTGCTGGCGGACGCGACCCCGCACGATCTGGTCGGCGACACCGTGTTCTGCACGTCGATCGCGGGCGAGGAGATCGGCCGGATCAAGACCTGGGGCACCCACCCGGCCCGCGAGGCCGACTACCAGCTCGCCTCGCCCTGCCTGATCTGCGACATCCCGCAGACCTACCTGGAGCCGATCCTGGTCAAGAACGCCACCGCGCGCGGCACCCAGACCAGGTTCTCGACCGAGTACCTGAGCCACGAGCAGGACGACCACGGCGTGACCACCACCGTGCGGGACCGGCTGACCGGGGCGACCTACGCGATCAGGTCCAGGTACCTGATCGGCGCCGACGGCGCCCGGTCGCTGGTGGCCGAGCACATCGGCCTGCCCTACGAGGGGCAGATGGACATCGCGGGGTCGATGAACATCACCTTCAAGGCCGACATCGCGGCCAAGGTGGCGACCCGCCCGAGCGTCCTCTACTGGGTGATCCAGCCCGGCTCCAACGTCGGCGGCATCGGCGCCGGCCTGGTCCGGATGATCCGGCCGTGGAACGAGTGGCTGATCGTCTGGGGCTACGACATCAGCCAGCCCGCGCCCGTGGTCGACGCGGGCAAGGCGACCGAGATCGTGCGGAACCTGCTGGGCCTGCCCGATCTCGAGGTCGAGATCACCGGCACCAGCCTGTGGGGCAACAACGAGATGTACGCGACCCACCTGCAGCGGCAGCGGGTGTTCGCGGCCGGCGACGCCGTCCACCGGCACCCGCCGTCGAACGGCCTCGGCTCCAACACCTCCGTCCAGGACTCCTACAACCTGGCCTGGAAGCTCGCCGCCGTGCTCCGCGGCGAGGCCGGGCCCGGCCTGCTCGAGACGTACTCCCAGGAGCGCGCCCCGGTGGCGAAGCAGATCGTGACCCGGGCCAACAAGTCGAGCCGCGAGTTCGGCCAGTTCTTCGAGGTGCTCGGCCTCACCGAGGCGGAGTCCGAGGAGGAGATGCGGGACCAGATCGAGGAGCGCAAGGCGAACACCGCGCGCGGCCGGGCCAAGCGAGAGGCCCTGGTCAGCGCCATGGAGCTGAAGAACTACGAGTTCAACGCGCACGGCGTCGAGCTCGGCCAGTTCTACCAGTCCGCCGCGATCGTCGGCGACGGCACGACCAGGCCCGAGCCCGCCAGGGACCCCGAGCTGTACTACCAGGCCTCGACCGTCCCGGGCTCGCACCTGCCGCACGCCTGGGTCGGCGACGCCGCCAGCAAGGTCTCCACCTTCGACCTCGCCCCCTACGGCGCGTTCACGCTGTTCACCGGCATCGCCGGCGAGGCCTGGGCGGAGGCGGCCGAGAAGGCCGGCCGGGACCTCGGCGTCCCGATCAAGACCGTGATCATCGGCCCCGGCCGCGAGGTCACCGACATCTACTACGACTGGGCCCGAGTCCGCGAGGTCGACGAGGACGGCGCGCTCCTGGTCCGCCCGGACAAGTTCATCGGCTGGCGCTCGATGTCCCTGCCGGGAAACCCGGACCAGGCACTGCGCGACGCCCTCGCCAACCTGCTCAGCCGGTAGCTTCTCCGCCGAGCAGCCCGGCCGGGAGCAGCGCGCGGTGCGCCTCGAGCAGTTCGTCGCACATCGCGACGGTCTGCGTCGTGGTCAGCGTGGCGGCGGTGTTCGGGTCGAGCAGCGCCGCCTGGTAGACGTGCTCACGGGACCCGTCGAGCGCCGCCCGGACGGTCAGCTCCACCACGTTGAGGAACGTCCGGTTCAGCGCCGCGAGCTGCGGCGGCAGCGCGCCGACCGGCATCGGCTTGGCCCCGCCCGCGCCGACCAAGCAGGGCACCTCCACGCAACACTGGTCGGGCAGGCTCGAGATCAGGCCGCCGTTGCGGATGTTCACATGCAGCTCGCGCTCGGTCCCGGTCTCCAGCGAGTGGATGAAAAGCGACGCCAGCTCGTTCTCGGGCTCAAGCTCGAGCGGGGCGTCCGACGCGAGCTGGCGCTCAAGCGAGGCGAGCTCGCGCAGGTTCTCCTCCGACCGCTCCAGGTAGTCGCCCACGAAGATACGGAACTGCTCGATCTGGTCGTCGTGGTGCATGAACCAGGGCACGTACTCGGCCGAGTGCTCGCTTGACTCGGTCGGGAAATAACCGAACCGGCGGTAGATCTCGACCCGCACCCGGTGCAGCAGCTCGGGAGACGACTCGACGATCTCGGCCAGGCGCGGATACAGGGACTCGCCGTCCTGCTCGAAGCGGAGCACGAAGGCCTGGTGGTTGAAGCCCGCGGTGACGAAGCGGACCCGCGCTGGGTCGGCGCCGACCAGGTCGGTGAGGAACGCCTGGGTGTCCCGCACCGAGTGGCACAGCCCGTAGACGCGGTCGAACCCGGCGCCCTCGTAGACCGCCCATGGCAGCATCGCCATCGGGTTGCTGTAGCTGAGCAGGTAGGCATCCGGGCATATTTCGAGCATGTCCCGGCCGAGCCCCACCACCACCGGGATCGTCCGCAGGCCGCGGAAGATCCCGCCGATGCCGAGGGTGTCGCCGATCGTCTGGCGCACCCCGTACTTGGCCGGGATGTCGAAGTCGGCCCGGGTGGCGTCGTAGCCGCCGACCTGCACCTCGTTGATCACGTAGTTGGCGCCCGCGAGCGCCTCGCGCCGGTCCTGGGTCACGGTCACCGTCGCGTCCGCGCCCAGCTGCGCTGATATCCGGCTGACGAGCCGCTGGGCGTGCACCAGCCGCTCCGCGCTGATGTCGTAGAGCGCGAAGTGCACGCCGCCGCGGAACTCTGGATAGCTGCACAGGTCGGTTGCCACGTTGCGAGTGAACTCGACACTGCCTGCACCGATGAACGTCACCTTGATCACAGCTCGGTAGTGTTCCATTCAAGCCCGTTTCGCGCAAGTTCTTGCACCTGGACCCGAAATGTGTGCAGAATACCGATCAATTCATGATCAGTACGAGCATCTGCGAGCGGAGTGCGGGATGACGAAGCATCGTCTGCGGGGCCGCCTGGCAGGACTTCTCACCGCGCTCACGGCGGTCACGGTGGTCCTCGCGGGTTGCGGCACCGATGCTGGCAGCGGGTCGAGCGCCAGCTCAAGCCCGATTGACATCTGGGAAGGGTGGACCGGAGTCGAGGCCACGACCTTCGCCCACCTGGTGTCGGAGTACCAGAGCGAGCACCCGGGCGTGAAGGTGAGCAGCCTGTACGTCAACAACGACGACACGCTGCAGAAGGTGCTGACCGCGGTGCGCGGCGGCAGCACGCCCGACATCGCCTACCTCTACGGCTCGTGGGCGCCCAACGCTGCCCAGATCCCCCAGGTCGTCAACCTCACCCAGGTGGTCAAGCGGCCCGGCGTCAACTGGGATGACTTCTTCACCGGCGAGCGTGACGTGGCCACCGTCAACGGCAAGGTGATCGGCATTCCCGCCCTGGTCGACAACCTGGCCGTGGTCTACAACAAGAAGCTGTTCGCCGCGGCCCATCTGCCGGCGCCCGGCCCGACCTGGACCTGGGCGCAGTTCACGGCCGACGCGAAGGCGCTCACTAACGCGTCGATCAAGCAGTACGGCACCGCGTACGTCACCCCGGGCACTGAGGACACGGTGTGGCGCTGGGAGGCCCTGCTCTGGGAGGCGGGCGGCGCGCTGCTGACCGCGAACAACAAGCAGGCGGCGTTCGACTCGGCCGCAGGGCTGCAGGCGCTTGACACCCTGCGCACCATGTCCGTCACCGACAAGTCGATGTACCTGGACCCCAGCGACTCCGCCTACGCCAACCTGTTCAACTCCGGCAAGATCGGCATGCTGGTCACCGGCCCCTGGGACCTCTCCGGGTTCCCCAACGTGGACTACGGCGTGCAGGTCATGCCGTCCTACCCAGGCGCCGACGGCGGCCATCAGACCATCTCCGGCCCCGACAACTGGGTGGTCTTCAACAACGGCTCGGCCCGGGTGAGCGCGGCCGAGCAGTTCCTGCTCTGGCTCACCGCCCCGGCCCAGGTGAAGTACTGGTCGCTGAAGACCGGCGACCTGCCGACGAGGACGTCGGTGGCCGATCAGTCCAGCGTGACCGCCGCGATGGACGCCGCACTGCCCGGTGACGCCGCCTTCGTCCAGAACCTGGCCGAGGTCAAGCAGGCGCGTCCGCAGATTACCCAGTACCCGAAGATCTCGACGGTCCTCGGCACCATGATCGTCTCCGTGCTGCTCGGCCAGAGCCAGCCGCAGGCGGCGCTGACCGCCGCGGCGGCGCAGGTTAACGCGGACCTGGCGGGCTGACGTGTCGGTATCAGCCGCCCACGCCTACCAGCGTGGGCGCCCCGGCTGCGGGCGCCCGCGGCCGGGGCGACCGGGGGCGCTGCGCCGGATGGTCTCGTCCGAGCACTTCGCCGGGTGGGCGTTCGTCACCCCCGGGGTAGCGATCATCATCTTGTTCGGCGCGGTGCCGATCGTCTGGTCGGCGGTGATGTCCTTCCAGAAAGACAACCTGCTCTCGCCGAGCACGCCCTTCGTCGGCACCGCGAACTACCGCCAGATGCTGCACGACCCGATCGTGACCCAGGCCATCCAGCACACGCTGATCTACACCGCGCTGTTCGTGCCGGGGACCATGCTCGTCGGCCTGGTCCTCGCCGTCGCGATGAACCGCAAGATCCGCTTCATCTCCTTCTACCGGACCGCCGCCTACGCGACGATGGCGATCTCCACGATCAGCGAGGCGATCGTCTTCATCTGGCTGTTCGACCCGTCCTACGGCATCGTCAACTACTTCTTCAGCTTGATCGGCGTGCCGCAGCAGCAGTTCCTCAACTCGCCGTCGGAAGCGCTTTACGTGATCGTGGCGATGACGATCTGGGGCTGGAGCGGCTTCTCCGTCGTGATCTACCTCGCCGCCCTGCAAGGGGTACCGCAGGTGCTGCTCGAGGCGGCGTCGATCGACGGGGCCGGCCCCTGGCGCAGGTTCCGCCAGATCACGCTGCCGCTGCTCAGCCCGGCCTCGCTGTTCCTCGCCGTCTGGCTGACGATCAACGCACTGCAGCTATTCGACGAGGTGTACCTGAGCACCTCGGGCGGCCCGCTCAACGCGACCACCGTCCTCGTCTACTACCTGTACACCGAGGCCTTCCAGCAGTTCAACTTCGGCTACGCGTCCGCCATCGCCTACTTCCTGTTCCTCGTCATCATCGTGGTCACTGTCATCCAGTTCCGGGTTGGCAAGCGATTCACGTACTACCGGTCATGACGGCCACCTCCGCCCCCGCCCTCAGCGGGACCGACAGCCGCGGTGGGCTGGCAGGCGCGCCGCGCCCCCGGTCCCGGCGGTGGCTGCCGTTCAGCCCCTGGCACCTGGTGCTGCTCCCGGTCACCCTGATCCTGCTGTTCCCGTTCGCGTGGCTGCTCGTCACCTCAGTGGAGACCCCGGCCGAGGCGCTGCGCTTCCCCCCGTTGCTCGACCCGCACGTGATCCGGTTCGCCAACTACTCGGACGCGCTGGCCAGCGCGCCGTTCGTCCGGTTCTTCATCAACAGCGCGATCGTCTCCGTGCTCACCGTGCTGAGCAACCTGGCGCTCTGCGCGCTCGCGGGATACGCCTTCGCCCGGTTCCGCTTCCTCGGCCGGACGGCGCTGTTCGCCGTGCTCATGGCCACGCTCATGGTGCCGTTCCAGGTCACGATGATCCCGCAGTTCATCATCACCAAGTGGCT
>DATCGA010000490.1:0-2290 GCA_036509215.1 Trebonia sp. | reverse complement strand
GGGCGGAGAGCCCGGCGGGGGTGGGGGCGGAGAGCCCGGCGGGGGTGGTGGCCGCGGCGGGGACGAACGGCATTGCGATGAACTCGGTGAACCCGCCGGTGCGGTCCTGGATCCGGGCCAGCGTCCGCAGATGCGCGACCTGCTGAGCGGGCGTCTCGATGTGCCCGAAGACCATGGTCGAGGTCGAGGTCAGCCCGGCCCGGTGCGCGGCCTCGATCACCTCGGCCCACCGCGCCACCGGAAGGTCGGGGCCGCCTGCCAGCCGCGCCCGCACGTCGTCGTCGAGGATGCGGGCGGCGGTGCCGGGAACCGAGCCGAGCCCTGCCCCCCGGGCGGCGAGGAGGAACTCCTCCAGCGTCATCCCCCGGCGGGCGGCACCGTCGAGCAGCTCCGACGGGCGGAAGGCGTGCAGGTGAATCTCTGGCCCGGCCGCCTTGACGGCGGCGATCAGATCAAGGTAGTCGTCGTCGACGCCGGGCGGCAGCGGTCCCTGCATGCAGACCTCGGTGGCGCCGAGGTCGCTCGCCTCCGTCACCAACGCCGTCAGCCGATCCCGTGACCGCTGGTCACGGCCTGCCACGGCGGCGGGGTCCAGATTCCGGTTCACCACGTAGGTGAGCGCGTCGCCCACGGCCCGCTCGCGCACCGAGTCGGCCAGCTCGCACAGCTCGGCCAGCTGCGGGCCGTCCGCGCCGAGCAGCGCCGCGTAGCCCTCGTCGGGCAGGGCGGCCGGGTCCGCGGTGGCCGCGCGGAGCCATTCGCCCACGAGATCAGGTGACGGAAGACCCGCTTCGGCCGCGTCAGGACTCATCGGATCAGCATAAGCGGGAGAGGGCGGGGCCGCCGCTGGCCGCGCCTCCGTTGGCGGGCTCCGGCCGGGGACGGCCCTGCGGCATCGCTGACTCGTCGGCCAGGCCGCTGGCCGGGTCGGCCAGCGCGGCCACGTGCGCCGCGACGCGCGGGTCGAGCCACGGCTGGCGCTGGTACGGCGGGTAGATCGTCAGCCGTTCGCGCAGCGTGAAGCCGCCGTTCTTGGTGACCTGGGCGAGCTCGTCGATCTGCGGCCAGGGGCGCTCGGGGTTGACGTGGTCGGGGGTGAGCGGTGAGACGCCGCCCCAGTCGTCGATCCCGGCGTCGAGGATGAGCTGGTACTGATCGCCGACGAGGTTCGGCGGGGCCTGGATGCGGGCGCCCGCCCCGAGCACCAGCCGGGTGACCGCGATGGTGGCGGCGAGGTCGGCCAGCTCGGCGTCGGGCGTGTCGCGCATCTTCGTGTCCGGCTTGGCCCGGAAGTTCTGCACGATGACTTCCTGGATGCCGTTGTACTGGCGGGACACCCTCTGCAGGGCGAAGATCGCGTCGACCCGCTCGGCCGGCGTCTCGCCCAGGCCGATGAGGATGCCGGTGGTGAACGGCACCTGGCTGCGCCCGGCGTCCGCCAGGACCTGCAGGCGGACCTTCGGGTCCTTGTCGGGCGAGCCGAAATGCGGAGCGCCGCGCTCGGTGAACAGGCGCTCGGCCGTCGTCTCGAGCATCATGCCCATGGACGGCGCGACCGGCTTCAGCCGCTGGAAATCCTGCTCGTTCATGACGCCTGGGTTGAGGTGCGGCAGCAGGCCGGTCTCTTCAAGCACCAGGATCGCCATCGCCCGGACGTAGGAGAGCGTGTCCTCGTAGCCGTGCGCGTCCAGCCACTCCCTGGCCTGCCGCCAGCGCGCCTCCGGGCGGTCGCCGAGGGTGAAGAGGGCTTCCTTGCAGCCGAGGGCGGCGCCCTGCCGGGCGATCTCGAGCACGTCGTCCGGGCTGAGGTAGAGGCTGTCGAGCCGTCCGGGGACGGTCGCGAAGGTGCAGTAGCCGCAGCGGTCGCGGCACAGCCGGGTCAGCGGGATGAAGACCTTCTTGGAGTAGGTGATGACCCCCGGCCGCCCGGCCGCCTCCAGCCCCGCGTCCCGGGCTCTGGCCGCCAGGCCGAGCAGCGCACGGAGGTCGTCGCCCCTCGCGTGCAGCAGGGCCGTCGCCTGGGGCTGGTCGAGCGGTTCGCCGTCGGCGGCCCGGGCCAGCGCCCGGCCGATGGCCGGCTCGCTGACGTCGTTTTCGCCCTGGCCGATGCTCGAAGCGCTCATATCTTGCACCCTACGGCAGCTCGCTGCGGGCTTTGCGCCCATGACAAGGGGCAACAGCCCTGCCGCAACAACCGCGCCGGCCGGCTCAGAATTTCCGGTAGTCGCGGACGGACATCCGGGGGCCGCGGCGGGGCGGGCGGCCCGCGCCGTAGCGGACAGTGCCGGTG
>DATCGA010000489.1:0-5274 GCA_036509215.1 Trebonia sp. | reverse complement strand
CGACGCTGACGGCGGCCGGCGTAACCCCGGCGCCGCCGTTCCCGGCCGCGCCCCTGGACCTGCGGTGCGAGCTCGACCTCGGCGGCGTGCAGACCGACGTCAGCTCCTACGTCTACCAGCGGGACGGCACGACGCCGCCGGTGTCGCTGACCCGCGGCCGGGCCGACGAGTCCAGCCAGGCCAACCCGGGCACGGCCGCGTGGGAGTGGAACAACCGCGACGGCCGCTTCTCGCCGAAGAACCCGCTCTCCCCCTACTACGGCCTGCTGGGCCGCAACACGCCCGTGCGCTGGTCGGTGCCCGCGCAGAGCAACTACCTGCGGTCGGAGGCCGACAGCGCCTCGGGCGCGTCCTGCCCCGACGCGGCCGGGCTGCACGTCACCGGCGACATCGACATCCGCCTGGACCTGAAGCTCACCGACTACGGCGATCACGACCTCATGTTCAAGTGGGGGTCGTCGGGGAACTTCGGGTGGTTCCTGCAGACGCGCTCCGGCATGGTCCAGTTCCTGTGGTCCTCGACGGGTTCGGACTTCCCGTCGGCGACGTCGACGCTGCCGCTGCCGCTCGGCCGGCTCACTCTGCGCGTCACGCTGTCGGTGGCCACCGGCACCGTCACGTTCTTCGCCGGCCCGGCGGGCAACGCCGACAGCGGCACCGGCTGGACGCAGCTCGGCGCCGCGGTGGTCACCGGCTCGACGTCGGTTCACGCGAGCACGGCGGTCATCGAGACGGCGGGATGGTTCGGCTCCGTCTACGAGGCGGAGGTCCGCTCCGGCATCGGCGGCACGGTGGTCGCGCACCCCGTGTTCTCGGCGCAGACCGCCGGGACGACGTCGTTCACGGACGCGCAGTCCAACACGTGGACCCTCATCGGCACCGCCGAGACCTCCGCCCGGGACTACCGGTTCCACGGGCAGATGAGCGCCCAGCCGCCGAAGTGGGACGTCACCGGCCGGGACATGGCGGTCGCGGCGCAGGCGGGCGGCCCGCTGCGGCTCGTCGGCCAGGGGCAGGCGCCCGTCATGTCGCCGATGAGGCGGGCCCTGCTGGCGCAGCCCGGCGCCCTGGCGCCCGTCGCGCTGTGGCCGTGCGAGGACCTGGCGGGCGCCACCATGATCGGGTCGGCCGTCGGCGGCCCGCTGATGTCGGTGACCGGCGGCACCGGCGACGGGTCGGTGACCACCACCGGCCCCGCGTTCGCCGCGTCCACCACGTTCGCGTGCTCGAACGCCCTGCCGACCCTGAACGGGTCGGCCTGGTACGGGCAGGTCCCCGCCTACGCCAGCAACGGCAGCATCGTCGTCCGGTTCCTGATGGACCTCGGCACGATCCCGGCGGGCATCTGGGCGCTCGTCCGGGTGATCACGACCGGGACGTGCACCGAGTTCAGCCTCCGGGTGAACGCGGCCAACGAGCTGACGCTGGCCGGGTACAACGCCTCCGGCACCGTGTTCAGCAACGGGCCCGCCACCTTCACCAACATGCCGGGCCCGGTGTGGGTCAGCATGGAGCTGCAGCCGGGCGCCGGCGGCACCGTCGACTACAGCCTCGTCGCCCTCGTCCCGGGCGCCACCACCGGGCAGGAGCTCAGCGGCTCGTTCTCCGGCAGCGTCGGCAACGCGGCGGCCGTCTACGTCAGCCCCGGCGGCCAGTTCACCGACACGACCGTCGGCGAGATCTCGGTGCAGTCCGCGTGGGAGTCGCTGTTCGCCCTGTACCAGCCGCTGAACGCCTGGATCGGCGAGAGCGCCGGGGCGAGGTTCGCGCGCCTGGCGGGGGAGAACGGCTGGCAGTCGCGGGTCATCGGCTCCCCGGCGGGCAGCGCGGCGATGGGCGCGCAGGCGATCGACACCCTGGGCAACCTGCTGCAGTCCTGCGAGGACGCGGACCGGGGGCAGATCTTCGAGCCGCGGCAGGCGCTCGCGCTCGGGTACCGCACCCTCGCGTCGATGTGCGGCCAGGAGGCCGCCCTGGCGCTGGACTACAGCCAGTCCGAGCCGGGCGGCGCGGACGGCGGCGGCGGCGACTCGGGGCTCGACCCCACCTACGACGACCAGCTGACCCGCAACGACTGGACGCTCAGCCGCGTCGCCGGGTCCGGCGCGGGCGGCGCCACCTACCGGCTCCAGCTGGACGACGGCTCCGCGATGAGCGTCAGCAACCCGCCCGTCGGCGTCGGCGACTACGCCGACACCAAGAGCGTCAACGTGCAGTACGACTCGCAGCTGCCCGACCTCGCCGGGTGGATGGTCCACGTCGGCGTCGTCGACGAGGCGCGCTGGCCGGCCATCCCGATCAACCTGGCGCGCCCGCAGACGGCCGCCCTCTACTGGGACGCGCTGGACACGGACATCGGCGACCTGGTCGAGATCGACGACGCGCCGGGCCTGGTGGTGGTCGACCCGGTGCGGCAGCTCGCCTTCCAGCAGACCGAGCAGCTCGGCGGGAAGCACTACGCCATGGCGTTCAACGCCGTCCCCGCCAGCCCGTACACGACGATCATCCTCGACGACCCCGTCTACGGCCGCGTCGACACCGACGGGTCGACGCTGAGCGCAGGCGCCAGCGCCACGGCGGCGTCGCTGTCGGTCGCGACCGACGCGGGCTACCCGGTATGGACCCAGTCGGCCGCCGACTTCCCGTTCGACATCGGCGTCGCGGGCGAGCGGATGACGGTGACGAACATCACCGGGTCGAGCTCGCCGCAGACGTTCACCGTCACGCGGTCGGTCAACGGCGTCTCGAAATCCCAGTCCTCGGGCGCCGACGTGCGCCTGTGGTTCCCCCCGATCCTCGCGCTCGCCTAGGAGGCCACGTTGACGGCATTGGCACAGCTGCTCGCCGGAGGGCGGCTCACCGCGGCCGGGGCGCAGGGCATCGCGCCCAACGCGGTGATCAAGGGCGCCGACGAGCCCGTCACGTCGAGCACGACGCTCCAGAACGACGACGCCCTGCTCCTCGGCCTCGGGTCGAACACGCAGTGGTTCTTCATCGCGCAGATCATGTACACCGGCGACGTCGCCGGCAGCGGCGGCATCAAATTCACCTTCACGACCCCGGCCGGGTCGACCCTGACGTGGTCGCAGCTGTACCTGGGGGCGTCGGTGTCCGCGCCGTCGATGTCCGGGACGGGCACCGGCTCCGGGCAGACCAGGAGCGCGGAGACGAACGCCACCGCGCAGGTGCCGATCTGGGTGCTCGGCTCGGTGATCATGGGCTCCACGGCCGGGAACCTGCAGCTGGAGTGGGCGCAGAACGCGTCCGACGCGACGGCGACCACCGTCAAGGCCGGGTCGTTCCTGGCCGCCTGGCAGGTGGCGTGATGCTGCACTGGCTGTGGGTTCACGCCGGCATCCCGGGGACGGGCCCGTGGTACGCCTTCTGGAGCGGCCTCGGGTCCGACCTGGGCGAGGTCACGCTGATCGGCGCGGTACTCGGCATGTACTTCAAGCACACCTGCCACGACAAGGGCTGCTGGCGGATCGGCAGGCACACTGTGAACGGAACGCCTTTTTGCAATCGCCACCACCGGGCGGCGAGGAACACCGGCACCGGAAGCGAGGGACAGTGAGATGGCTGTTGACGGCCTGGCAGTTGGCAAGGGACGTCCTGCTCACGGGCACGGGGCTGTGGCTGATCATCTCCCAGGTGGGCGCGCGCGACCCGTCGTCCGCGCTGATCGTGGCGGGCCTGGCGCTCACCGTGCCGGCGGCGGCGACTCACGCGGCGGCGGTGCTGTCGGGGCCGTCCTCGCCAGCCGCGCATGGTCGGCCGCCGTCCTCGCCGTCGTCGTCTTCGCCGCCACCCTCGGCGTCCTCGCCATCGTCGCCGGGGGGCACGGGTGAGCCTGGGGAAGGGTGACGCGCAGAAGAACCTCGAGTCGATGGAGATGCTGGCCAAGGGGCCGAAGGGCGCGAAAGGCGAGCAGGGCACGCAGGGCGAGCGCGGGGAGCGGGGCCTGTCGCGGATCCAGGGGCGCGCCGTCGTCGTCCTGTTCCTCATCAGCGCCCTGCTCGGCGGCGGGAGCCTGCTCTGGACGGCGCACGCGATCAGCGGCAACAACCGCAAGTTCTGCGACGTGATCACCTCGATCGCGCCGGTGGCGCGCCCCGCCGACCCGAGGGCCGACCCGAGCCGCGAGGCCGCGTACGAGGAGTACGAGCGGTTCGCCCGCCTCGGCCGGAGCCTCGGATGCTGACCACCAGGAGGAAGCAATGACCCGAATCATGGGCGACAGCGTGAACTACCTCGCCATCCCGGCCAGCGTGCAGATCGCCGCCGTCTACGACGACGGCCGCCTGGGCGTCGAGACGGCCGCCCAGCTCGAGGCGCGGTTCCCGCACGCGAGGTACGGGCAGGTCTTCATCGACGTCACCGGCGCGAAGCCGCAGGCGCAGGCCCGCGACTGGGAGACGGGCGACAAGAGCGGCTCGCTCGAGCAGTGGGTCATCGACCACAACAAGGCCACCGGCAGGCGCGACGCGGTCGTCTACTGCAACATGAGCACCATCCCCGAGGTGCGGCGGCTGACCGGGACGCAGATCCTCGGCACCGACTACTTCCTATGGGTGGCGACGCTGGACGGCACGGTGGTGACGGCCGGCCCGGACCACCTGGGCTCCGCGCCGTACACGTACCCGGGGGTGATCGCCTGCCAGGTCAAGGGCGCGGGGCTGACCGGCGGCGACTGGGACGAGTCGCTGGTCTACGACGCGTCGCTGTGGCTGCCTGTGGCGCCGCCCAAGCCCGCGCCTAAGCCGCCGCTGGTGAGCGCCGCGCGGGCGAAGGCGGCGGCGGAGGCGGTCGTCAGCGGCGGGGCCGTGCTCGCCCTCTACGTGGCCGAGCGGGGCTAGCCCGGTGAGCCTCTGGGTCGACGTCGGGAGCGGCCACTGGGTGCAGCTGCTGGAGGGCGGCGGCGTCCTGTGGCAGCATGACGCGCTGCCGGGGTACTGGGTGCCGCGCCATCAGGTCTCGCCCGTCACGGACGCGACGTGGGCGATCATCCAACAGGAGCCGCTGACGCTGAGCCCGTCATTGCACTGCGACCGGGCGCTCGGCGGATGCGGGGCCCACGGCTTCGTCCGCGACGGCAGGTGGTCCGGCGTGTAGCGCCGACCAAGATCATCGGGGGAAAAGACAAGCGGGCCCGCCCGCCTTCCGGCAGGCTGCCCGCCTGGTGTATCCCCCGGCATGACCGGGGATGCGCTGCCGAGTCTACGGCACCGCGCCGGACAGCACCCAGGCGGCGAACGCGCCGCCCCACCAGGGCAG
>DATCGA010000488.1:0-7205 GCA_036509215.1 Trebonia sp. | reverse complement strand
GGGCTTGAACGCCGTGGAAATCATCCACAGCACGGGGAACAGCGCGAACAGGGCCACCAGCAGCCCTATCAGGTTCAGCACGGCCTTGCGCGACGAGCGGCTGAACCGCCGGCCACCGCGGCCGGGACGGCCCGCTGCGGCGGGACGGGATGCGGGGCGACCGGGAACGGGGACGGACGTCATGCGAATGCCCCTTGCTTGATCGCGGCACGCACGTACCCGACCGTGACGACGAGCAGGATGATCGTGAGGACGAAGGCAGCCGCCGAGGCGAGCCCGTAGTGCGGCGGCTGGGTGAAGGCCTGCGAGTACTCGTAGAGCCCGAGGTTGTACTCGTCCCGGTTCCCGAGTTGCCCGGTGATGATGTACGCCTGGGTGAACATGCCGAAGTCCCAGATCGTCGACAGCAGCGCGAGCACGAGGAACACCGGCCGCAGCAGCGGGAATGTCACCTTCCAGAAGTCGCGCCACGGTCCCGCGCCGTCCACCCGCGCCGCGTCGTGCAGTTCGTCCGGCACGGTGCGCAGGCCGGCCAGCACGGTGACCGCGACGAACGGGAAGCCGGTCCAGACCAGCATCACCGTCAGCACTGTGTAGGCCGGGAGCGGGGCGTTGGTCCAGCTGAAGCCCGACCAGTGCGCCCCGCCGCCCAGCCACGACGGCACCTTGGTCAGCGCCCAGTCCACCACGCCCCCGTCGGGGTCGACCAGCCAGGCGAAGATCACGCTGGCGGACACCGCGGGCGTCGCCCAGGCGAGGATCGCGGAGATGGACACGAACGTGCGCATCTTCGGCCCGAGCCGTTCAAGCAGCAGCCCGACCAGCGTCCCCATGATCAGCGTGGCCGGCACCACGACCGCCGCGAAGTACAGGCTGACCTTGAGCGACGACCAGAACTCGGGGTCGTGCAGGATCTGGCTGTAGTTCGAGAACCCGATCCACTGGGCGGGCTGCAGGCCGCTGATCTGCATCAGCCCGTAGTTCTGGAACGAGAACAGCCCGATCTGAATGGCGGGCCACACGATCAGCGCCCCGATGACCGCGGTCGCGGGCAGCAGCAGCAGGTAGGGGCCAAGTCCGCGCTTCCTGATCCCGATCGCGACACGCTGCCGGAACGACCGGGTGGGAGCGGACCGTGCCGAGCGGTCTGCGGTGTGCGAGCCGTCAGGCTCATGCCCCTTGGGGGTAGAGCCGGCCGGGGAGGGGGTCCCCGGCCGGCTGTGCGAAGAGGTCACCATAGGAAGGTACGGCTAGCTTGCGCTGCCGGTATTGAGGACGCTCTGCAGCTGGGTGTTGGCGGAGGCGACCGTGGAGGCGAATGGCGCGCCCTGCATCAGCGACTTGAGCATCGTCGGGATGATGTTGAGCTTGCCGTTGTCTGCGGTGGGCCAGTTCTTGGCGTTGAGCGGGGAGGTCTGGCCGGTGAGGGCGGCCTTGGCGAAGCCCGCCATGAACTCGCCGCCGCTGGTCTCGCTGGCGGAGATCTCCGACGAGTAGGGCGAGAAGAAGCCCGACAGCGCGGCGAAGCTGGTGGAGTT
The DNA here is from genome assembly GCA_036509215.1 of Trebonia sp. Lineage (GTDB taxonomy): Bacteria > Actinomycetota > Actinomycetes > Streptosporangiales > Streptosporangiaceae > Trebonia. The sequence goes on along the minus strand of DATCGA010000488.1, from coordinate 5,667 downwards.
GGTCGGGTTGTCCATGACCGAGATCAGGTCCCAGGCGGCCTGCTGGTTCGGGCTGGTCTTGAAGACCGCGAGGTCGGAGCCGCCCGAGAAGACCGGGGCCGGGTTCGGCCCGTTCTCGCTCGGGATCGGGAACGACGCGATGTTGCTGGTGTCCACCGAGTTCTTCGGCAGCGTCGCCTTCGCCCACGGCCCGTCGACGTACAGGTCGAGCTTGCCGAGGCCGAAGTCCTCGTTCGGCCCGCCGGAGGTCGCCCCGGCCAGGCCGAGCTCGGTCTCCCCGATGTACTTGGACTGGGAGACCTTAGCGGTGGTGTACAGGCCGACGTAGTACTTGATCGCCGCCTCGTCCGCCGCCGAGGTCAGGTTGGCGGTCCACTGGCCGTTGGACTGGGTGGCGATCTGGCCGCCGGCGCCCCAGATGAAGCTGGCGAACGCGTTGGTGTCGTTGGTGATCGCGTCGATGCCGGTGGATCCGGGGTATGTGCTCTGCAGCTTCACCGCGTCGGCCTCCAGCTGCGCCCAGGTGGTGGGCGTGCTGGTGATGCCGGCCTTCTTGAACTGGTCGGTGCGGTACCACACGGCGCGCACGCCGCCGAACCACGGCACGGCGTAGGTGGTGCCGTCCTGGGTGTCGTTGGCCAGCATGCCGGGGACGAGTCCCTTGGTGCCGGACCAGCTGCTCAGGTCGCTGGTAAGCGGGGCGAGGACGCCGCTGGCGGCCTCGGTGGGCGTGTCGGTGTTGCCGAGCTCGGAGATGTCGGGGATGTTCTTACCGCTGGACAGCGCGTTGTTCCAGTCCGTGGTGCGGTTCGACCACGGGATCCAGTCCACCTTGACCTGGGTGTTGGCGTACTGCGGGAAGTCCTTGTGGAATTCCGCGACGATGCTGTTCATCCAGGTGACCTGGGTCGGGACGGATGCGCCCATCCGCCAGACGGTGAGCGTCGCCGGAGCCGACGACGTGCTGCTACTCGAGGTGCTGCTGCTGGACGCGCCGGTGGCCGCGCCGCTGCCGGAACTGCTGGAGCTGCAGCCGGCGATGGCGAGCGCCGCCGCGGTGACGCCCGCGGCCGCGCCGAGCGCGGCCGATCTCTTCCTGAGTCCCACTGCTGGCACTCCTTCTGCGAGGGTGAACTTTCGGTCAAACTGGTCACGTGACCCTTGGCACAAAAACTAACTGGAAACTTTCCTATAAGATAGATCCGTTGCCAGAACTTAACAAAAGTCGTCCGGCCCGTGGCCGGTCGTCACTTGCCGGACTCATGGGGGGAAGATCATGCCGTTGCGCCAGAAACCTGGCACGCCCAGCCTGCTGCGCGAGCTGAACGACCGGGCTGCGCTGGAACTGCTGCTCGCGGAGGGGCCGCTGACCCGGGCGCAGCTGTCCGAGCGGACTGGAGTCTCCAAGGTCACCGTCTCCCAGATGCTCGCGAGGTTGGAGGAGCGCGCCCTGGTGATGATCGCGGGAGAGCAGGCGGGCGGCCGCGGGCCGAACGCCGCGCTGTACTCGGTCATCCCCTCGAGCGCTTACGTGGCTGGACTATATGTGGACTTTGACCTGGTCAGCGTGGTAGTCGCGGATGTTGCCGGAAATCAGGTGGCTGAGGTGAGCATGGACCCGCACGGGGGGGACGATCCGGTCGGGCTCGTTCGCGAGGCGATCGGCCAGGCCTGCGCGAACGCCGGGATCAGCTCGGAGACCCTGTCGGCGGTGGTGATCGGCAGCCCCGGTGTGCTCGACCCGCGCACCGGCGCCCCGCGGCTGGCGGTCAACCTGCCGACCTGGCAGGAGGGCGTGCTTGACGGGCTCAGGGAGGGGCTGCACACGCCGGTGCTGATCGAGAACGACGTGAACCTGGCCGCGATGGCCGAGCGGGCCGGCGGGGCGGCGGCCGGGCTCGATGACTTCGCCTTCGTCTGGCTCGGCACCGGCCTCGGCCTCGCCTCGGTCATCGGCGGGCAGGTGCGCCGGGGCAGCGGCGGCGCGGCGGGCGAGATCGGCTGGATGCCGGTGCACGGCGCCCCGCTCCCGGTCGGCAACGAGCATCCGGGCAAGGCCGGGCTGCAGGCGCTGGCCGGCGGCCTGGCGGTGCAGGAACTGGCCGCGCAGCACGGATTCGCCGGCGCCACCCCGGCCGACGCCGTCGCCGCGGCCACCGTCGACGCGGCCGGCGGGTCAGCAGGCTCGGCCGGCGCCGCGTTCCTCGATGAGCTCGCGCACCGGGTCTCGATCGGCGTGGCGGCGGTGTGCGTGGTGCTCGACCCCGGCCTGGTCGTCCTCGGCGGCCCGGTCGGCAAGGCCGGCGGCAGCGAGCTCGCCACCCGCGTGGCGGCCGAGGTATCGCGGATCTGCCTGGCCCACCCGACGGTCGCGCCGACGACCATCGCCGACGAGCCGGTGCTCCGCGGCGCCCTTCAGTCCGCCCTCACCCAGGCCCGGGCCGGGCTGCTCGGCTCGCTCGGCTCGCCGTCGGAGATCCCGGCGTGACCGTCGGCGGTTCCGGCGTGACCGTCGGCGGTTCCGTCATCGTCGCGGCCGAGCACGTGGTGACGCCGGACGGCGTTCTCGCGCCCGGCTGGCTCCAGGTCACCGACGGCCGCATCGCGGCCGTGCACCCCGGCCGGCCGCCGGGGCCGGCCACGCACCGCGGCCACTGGGCGCTCCCCGGGTTCATCGACATGCACGTCCACGGCGGCGGGGGGGCGTCCTTCACCGAGGGCGGCCCCGACGACGCCAGGCGGGCGGCGGCCTTCCACCGCGCGCACGGGACCACCCGGATCGTCGCCAGCCTCGTCACCGCCCCGCTGGGCGAGCTCGAGCGCCGCTCGGCCATGCTGGCCGACCTGGCCGAGGCGGGCGTCATCGACGGCATCCACCTCGAGGGGCCGTTCCTGTCGGCCGCCCGGTGCGGGGCCCAGAACCCTCGTTACCTCACCCTGCCCGACGTCGCCGCGTTCACCCGGCTGCAGGCCGCGTCCCGCGGCTGGCTCCGGATGATCACGATCGCCCCCGAGCTGCCGGGCGCGCTCGAGGTGATCCGCGCCGCGGCGGCATCCCGGGTCATCGCCGCGGCGGGCCACACCGACGCCTCGGCCGAGACGACCGCCGAGGCGATCGCGGCTGGCGTCAGCCACGCCACCCACTTGTTCAACGGCATGCGGCCGATCGGCCACCGCTCGCCCGGCCCGGTCGGGGCGCTGCTTGACCACCCGGTGACGTGCGAGGTCATCGCCGACGGGAGCCACCTGGACGACCTCATCATCCGGCTGGCGGCCCGCGCGGCCGGCCCCGGCAACCTGGTGCTGATCACCGACGCGATGGCGGCGGCGGGCATGTCCGACGGGGACTACCGGCTGGGCGAGCTTGACGTCACCGTGTCCGGCGGGGTGGCCCGCCTGGCCCGCGCCGCCGCCGGGGGCGTCGGGTCCATCGCCGGCTCGACCGCCACGATGGAACTGGTGGTGCGCCGGGCGATCACGGCGGTCGGCCTGCCCGTCGCCGACGTCGCCGCCGCCGCCGGCGCCACGCCCGCCCGCCTCCTGGGCCTGGACGGCGTCACCGGCTCGCTGCGGGCCGGGCTGGCGGCCGACATCGTGCTGCTCGACGAGGGCTTCCGGCTGCGCGATGTCATCGTCAGGGGCGAGCGCCAGCCGGCCGGCTAGCCGCCGTCGACGTGGTCACCTCCATCGACATCTAGCTTGATATCAAGTATCTTCTTATCAAGATACTGGGAGGTCCGGTGATCACAGGATTCGACCATGTTCAGGTGGCGATGCCGGCCGGACGGGAGACCGAGGCGCGGGCGTTCTACGGCGGGCTGCTCGGGATGGGCGAGCTGGCCAAGCCGCCGATCCTGGCCGCGCGCGGTGGCTGCTGGTTCGGCTCCGGCGCCGCGGTCCTGCACCTGGGGGTGCAGGCGTCGTTCGCGCCCGCCCGCAAGGCGCACCCGGCGCTGCTGGTCGACGACCTCGACGGCCTCGCCGCGACCCTGTCCGCGGCCGGCTGCGAGTGCGTCCCGGCCGACGGCGAGATCCCGGGCGTCCGCCGGTTCCACACCAGCGACCCGTTCGGCAACCGCATCGAGTTCCAGCAGGCCTAGCGCCGGCGCAGGCCGGATTGCCATACGGCGGCCACGAGGGGGACGCCCGGCCGGTAGGCGAGATAGGTGTGGGACGGGGCGTCGAGCATGACCAGGTCGGCCTTCGCGCCCGGCGCCAGGTAGCCGACGTCGCCGCGGCGGAGCGCGCGGGCGCCGCCCGCGGTCGCCGCCCAGACCGCCTCCGCCGTCGTCATGCGCATGTCGCGGACGGCCAGGGCAATGCAGAACGGCATGCTCGAGGTGTAGGACGAGCCGGGGTTGCAGTCGGTCGCGAGGGCGACCGTGGCGCCCGCGTCGAGCAGCCGGCGGGCGTCGGGATAGGGCTGGCGGGTGCCGAATTCCGCGCCGGGCAGCAGGGTGGCGACGGTGCCCGTCCCGGTCGACGACGGGGCCGCGGCGGCCAGCGCGTCCACGTCGGCGTCGGTCAGGAACGTGCAGTGATCGGCCGACGCCGCGCCCAGCTCGACCGCCAGCAGGACGCCCTGACCCGGGCCGAGCTGGCTGGCGTGGATCCGGGGGATCAGCCCGCGCGCCCGGCCCGCCGTCAGCACCGCCCGAGCCTCGTCGACGCTGAACGCGCCGCGCTCGCAGAACACGTCAACCCACCGGGCATGCGGGGCGCAGGCGTCGAGCATCGGGCCGCGCACAAGGTCCACGTAGGCCGCGGCGTCGCCCTCGAACTCGGCCGGGACCACGTGCGCGCCGAGGTACGTCACCTCGTCGGTCGCCTCGGCCGCCAGCGCCACCGAGCGCGCCTCGTCCTCGACCGTCAGGCCGTACCCGGACTTGCACTCGAAGGTGGTGGTGCCCTGCGCGAGCAGCTCCCCCGCCAGCCTGCGCAGCCCTGCCCGCAGCTCGGCGTCGGTCGCGGCGCGGGTCGCGGCCACCGTGGACCTGATCCCGCCGGCCGTGTAGCCGCGGCCGGCCATCCGCGCCGCGAACTCGGCCGACCGCTCTCCCGCGAACACCAGGTGCGCGTGCGAGTCGACGAATCCGGGCAGCACCGCCCGCCCGGCGGCGTCCAGCGTGTCATCGGCGGCCGGCGCGCGGGACGACGGGCCGGTCCAGGCGATCCGGTCCCCCTCGACGACCAGCGCCGCGTCGTTGATCAGGGCGAGCCCGCCCGGCCCGGTGGGCGCGCCGCCCGGTCCAGTCGCGTTCGTCACCAGTTCGCCGATCCGGTTGATCAGCAGCGACCTCGCCATTGACGCCTCCAGGAGTTCAGTCGAGCACCGCGCTGATCGCGGCCGCGAGCTCGCGCGGGACGTCCTCGACCAGCAGATGACGGCCGTCGCGGACCACGTCGACGCCGGACGCGACCACGTGCCTGACGTCGGCGGCGGTCCCGGCCGCGAACAGGGCGGCCAGCGGATCGGCGGCGGCGGCGCCGGCCAGCCGCGGCGAGTCGAGCGGGACCGTGACCAGATCGGCGTAGGCCCCCGGCACGATCTCCCCCGCGTCCGGCCAGCCCAGGCACGCGTGCCCGCTCCCGGTGGCGGCGGCGGCCTGGTCGGCCGGGGTGAAGTGGCCCCGCTGCCTGCTCACCAGCCGCTGCGACAGCTCGAGC
>DATCGA010000487.1:0-6213 GCA_036509215.1 Trebonia sp. | reverse complement strand
GTGCGCTGGTTGCGCACGCCCCGCCGGGTCGGTTTCCTGTCGGACTTAAGGCCTTAGCCGAAGATCTCGATCTCGGAGGCCTGGGCGCCGTTCTGGACGTTGTTGGCGGTGTAGCTGAGCTGCACGTACTGGTCCTTGGTGCCGGACGGGAGCGGGATGGTGACGGTGTTGCCGGTGGACGGGTTCCAGGTGTAGGTGGCCGAGGCGACCAGCGTGCTGAAGCTGGTGCCGTTGGTGGATCCCAGGACCGAGAGGGTCTGGGTTCTGGTCGACCAGGCCGAGGACGGCGGCAGGTCGACGGTGACGGAGCCGAGGGTCTGGGACGACCCCAGGTTGACGGTGATGGTGCTCGGCCAGGCGCCGTTGTTCGCTTCCCAGTAGGTGCTGGTGTTCCCGTCGGTGACGTTGGCGGGAACGTAGACCTGGGTGTAGCTGGACGCGGTGACGGGCTTGTTGAGGGCCAGGTTGGTGGTGGTGCTGGCGACCCCGGTGCCCGACAGGGCGACCTTCAGCGGGCTGCCGGGGGCGCTGCTGTTGACCGACAGGGTCCCGGTCGCAGCCCCGGCCGCGGTCGGGGCGAACGACACCCCGACCGTGCAGGTGGCGCCGGCCGACAGCGAGGTGCCGCAGTTGTTGGACTCGGTGAACGGGCCGGTGACGCCGATCGAGGACATCGACACGGCGCTGCTGCCCGGGTTGGTCACCGTGACCGACTGCGACGAGCTCGTCGAGCCAACGTTCGTGTTCGCGAACGATTCGCTCGTCGGCGACGCCGTCAGGGCGCTCGCACTGGTGGTCCCGGTGCCGGTCAGCGCCACGGTCAGCGGGCTGCCCGGAGCGCTGCTTGCCACCGACAGAGACCCCGTCGACGCGCCGGCCGCGGTGGGCGAATAGGTGACGCTCACCGTGCACGACCCGCCCGCGGCGATGGAACTGCCGCAGGTGTTGGTCTCGGCGAACGGCGCCGCGGCGCTAACCGAGACGCCGGTGGCCGCGCTGCTGCCCGGGTTGGACACCGTCACGGTCTGCGCCGCGCTGGTCGAGCCCGTCGCCTCGTTGCCGAACGACAGGCTCGTCGGCGATGCCGTCAGAGCGCTGGCGCCGGTCGATCCGCCGCCGGGGAAGACCTCGAATTCGGACAGCTGGGCGGCCGACCAGCCGGTGTTGGCGGTGAAGCTGAGCTCCACGTACTCAGCGGTCGTGCCGGACGGCAGGCTGATGGTGGCCTCGTTGCCGGTGGCGGGGTTGAAGGTGTAGACGGCCGAGCCGACGATCTGGCTGAACGTCGTCCCGTTGGAGCTGCCGAGGACCGACAGCGTCTCCGACCTGGTGCTCCAGGCGCTCGACGGCGGCAGGTAGAGCTGGAGCGATCCGATCGACTCCACCGAGGGCAGCTGGACGGTGACGGTCTGCGGGTACCCCGCGCCGTCGTTGCTCTCCCAGTAGGTGCTGGTGTTGCCGTCGGTGACGTTGGCCGGCACGAAGGTCTCGTAGTCGCTGCTGGCCGTGGCCGGCTGCCCCTGCGCGAGGTTGGTTGTGGCGGTGACGCCGGTGCCCGTCAGCGCCACGGTCAGCGGGCTGCCCGGCGCGGTCGACGCCACCGACAGCGTGCCGGTGAGAGCGCCCCCGCTGGTGGGGGCGAACTTGACGCTGACCGTGCACGAACCGCCTGCGGGGATCGAGGTGCCGCAGGTGTTGGTCTGGGTGTAGTCGCCGGTGACGCTGACCGAGGAGACCGTGGCCGCGTTGCCCGGGTTGGACACCGTCACGGTCTGGGCCGTGCTGGTCGAGCCCGAGTTCACGTCGCCGAACGACAGGGTCGACGGCGTCGAGGTCAGCGTGCCCGGCTCGGCCGGCGCGGGGAAGGCGGTGAGCACGGGGGTCGTGCTCCAGCCGGAGTTGCCGCTGCCGAGGTTGAAGGTGTAGGCACCCGGCGTGTATGTGCCGCTGTCGTAGCCGTCGTTGTATGCGCCGGCGACCCCGACGCCGCTGGCGGTCACGCCGCTCACGCTGGCCGAGCCCGAGGTCTCCGCCTGCATGACAACCGTGCCGACGTTCGCCACGTTGACGTTGCTGATGTTGATGCCGGAGGCCGCGTAGCCGCTGCCGCTGCCGCTCACGAACTCAAACGCCTCGTAGGGGCTGTCCAGGATCGCGCCGCCGCTGTAGTTCACGGTGACGCCGGTGAACGCGGAGTCGTACGAGTCGAACTGAACGGCGCCCATCGGGTGGTCCCAGTTCGGGTTGTAGGCGCCGGCCCGGATCAGGTAGTTGCCGGTGACGTTGATCGTGCCGGTCAGCGGGGTGAACGGGGTGAGGAACTCCTCATTGGAGATGGCTATCCCGCTGCCGAGGGCGTTGTCGTCGGCGACGACGTTGTTGGAGATGGTGTTGTTGGAGCCGCCGTAGTCGGCGATGCCGTTGGCCAGGGTCGGCGCGACGATGGTGTTGTTGGCGAACGTGATGTTCGAGTCGGCCGTCGGGTAGGACCAGATCGCCAGGCTGTCATCGCCGGTGCCGCGGATGAAGTTGTTCTTCACCGTGCAGCTGGACGCGTTGCCGTTGAAGTTGACGCCGTCCGCGTCGGTGGACTCGATGACGCTGTTCTCCACCGTGCAGTTGCTGTTGCCGAACTGGAGCCAGAAGCCGACATTGGTGTCCTGGATCCACAGCCCGTTCACCGTCCAGCCGCTGCCCAGCGAGCCGTCGATGGCGTTGGAGGTGCTGTCGTCATGCCGGCCGACGGTGCTGCCGAGGATCGCGAAGCCGCTCAGGTTGATCGGGCCCGCGACGGCCGACGTGTTGTCGATCAGCTCGTTGGTCTTGAGCTGCGAGTACCAGTCGCCCGCGCCCTCGATCGTCCCCGCCTGGATCTGCAGGTGCGAGTTGATGAGGAAGGTGCCACTCGGGATCCAGACCGCCTCCCCGGCCGAATTCGCGGCGGAGATCGCCTGGTTGAACGCGGAGGTGGAGTCGTTTACGCCCGTCGGGTCGGCGCCGTAGGTGGTCACCGAGACCGTGTTGGCGGGCTGGGTGGCGGCGGCGGGCACGTTGTAGAAGTCGGCCACGTCGAGCGTGTAAGGCACGGCCGTGTCGGACGAGCCCACCTGGAAGCTGACGGTGGTGCCGGCCGGGTACGTCTGGCCGAACATCATCCGCGCGTCATCGTAGAACTTGTGGGTCATGCTGCCGGTGATGCCGCCGGTCGAGATGTCGCTGTAGGCCGAGGTGAGGCTGAGCTCCTGGCTGAGCTTGGTGCCGTTCACGTAGACCGACAGCGTGCCCGACGCGCCCTGGTTCAGCGCGTAGTGCAGGTCGACCGCGTTGGCCGGGCTGGTCAGGGTGAACTTCACGTACTGGCCGGTCGCGGTCAGCTGCACCGCTTCCCGTCCGGACGCCTCGGAGGGGAGGCTGCCCTGGGCGAAGGACGGTCCGATGATCGTGCCGGTGGTGCTCGCGGCCTCCGCCTCGTACTCGGTGAACGGGACGGTCGCGCCGGTGCCGCTGGGGACGTTGAACGGGGACTGGGCCCAGTACGGCGGGGTGCCCGGCTGGGCGAACGCCGGGGCCGCGAAGGCGACCGCGAACAGCGTGCCGACGGCGGTGATGACGGCGGCCGCTAGCGCGACCATCCGGGTGCGGCGTCTCGCCCCGGCGGGCGGACCGCCTGGTGGCTTGTGGAAGAAGAACATCGCGTGCATGCCTTTCCCTGGAGGGGAGGGTGGTGCGACGTCCTTGAGGCAAGGGCGTCGCCAGCCGCCGCCCTCGGGGAGGGCGGCGGCAGGGGTGGCTGCCGCGGCGAGCGCTGGGGGCCTGGATCAGCGCTGATCTTTGGATCAAACGGAACATAACATTGGCGACACATTGTTGCAAGAACTAGATTATTAGATGAAAATAATCAACCATTAGCTCATGGCACACGTCGTTTAGCTGGGAATATGTGACTTTTTCAAATACTTGCAGAATAATCCGACAGGATGCGGTCACTAGATCGCGATTGGCAACACTTTATTTGCAGTGATTTGCAGCAAGTTTCAGGCCCACCGGGACGGCCCATGCGGACAGACGAGGAACCAGTCGACTTCTTCTACCAGCTCGATGATCCGGCGTTCCTGGCCGAGCGGGCGCGCCTGCGCGGCCGTCTGGAGCACGTACCGGAGAACGCCATCGGACGGCCGGGGCTCGAGCGGCTGTACGAGGCGATGACCGAGGAGTTCTGCCGTCGGGCGCGGATCGCCTGGGCCCGGAGCAGGTTAGCCGCCGAGGACGACCTCGACCGCGCGGGGAAAGCTGTCGGCCACGTGACCTGGCTCGAAGGCGGTGAGCGGCCACCGGCGGCCGCGGTGCAGCCAGACGCTCGAGAGTCCCGAGCTGCGGGCGCCGGCGATGTCCGCCTCGGCGGAGTCGCCGATCATCCACGCCCCGTCCAGCGACTGCCCGGCCTCCTCGGCCGCGAGGCGGAAGATCGCCGGGTCCGGCTTGCGCGGCCCCGCCCCCTCCGAGATCACCCACCCGGCCACCTCCCGGTCCAGGCCGGTGTGCCGGAGCTTGCGCTCCTGCTGCTGCACGGTGCCGTTGGTCACGACGAACGGCACCCACCCGGCCGCCCGGGCGGCGCGCAGCGCCCGGGTAACCGCGTCGTCGGGAACGATCTGCCGGACGAGGCCGCCGCGTAGCTCCGCGAGCATCCCGGCTTCCTCCCGCGCGTCCAGCCGGAACCGCTCGGCGATCATCGCGGCCAGCCGCTCCCGGGACTCGAGCCCGTCGGCGTCCGCAGCCGCCAGCCAGGCGACGTCGCCGGCGTCGCCGCCTCGGGAGGAAACGAACTCCCGCGCCCACTGCTGATACGCGCCATCCCGGTCGATCAGCGTGTTGTCGAGGTCAACCAAAAGCAACGGCACGCCGAAGACCCTACCGGCCGCGAAGCCAGGTCATCATCGTGGGTAGTTCGGGACCGCCGAAGGCCAGCCGGGCCATCACCGTGGGTCGTTGGGGGCACCCCGCGACCCGAACGGCACACTATGACGCCTCAAGCTGGCTGGCGAGGTGCCGGTGATGCTCAAGTGGCGATGTCGGGGTACGGCATCGAGAAATGTGACAGCCGCCGGGCGTACTCGAGCTGGAAGCCGAGGGGCTCCGCGTGGTCGCGCTCGAACAAGGCGATGAACAGGGTCAGCGTCAGGAACGGGTGCGCGCCGAGGCCGAACAGGGCCGGGTAGTCGTGCGTGGTCAGGGCCGCGCGCTCGGCGTCGGAGAACCTCAGCCAGGAGGACTTCTCGTCGGTCAGCACGTTGAGTATCGCGTTGGCCCGCTCCGCTTCCCACCACTCGACCGTGCCCTTGGGGTCCTCCCGGTACCGTTCGACCAGTTCCGGGTCCCGGTCGACCATGTAGAGGAACTTGTTCATCAGGTACTTGCTCACTTTGACGCGCCCCCCTTCGGGTACCAGGTGAAATAGGCCTCCATGGTGTGGAAGAGGTCGAGTGAGTCCACGTAGTCGGCCTTCTCGCCCGCGCCGGCCACGCCCATCATCAGCATGAAGTCGAGGAAGCCGTGGGTGGCGTTGCCCGGCTCCCACAGCGACTCGAGCGACACCTCGCCGAGCGCCTTCTCGATGTCGCCCGACGCGATCCACTCCACCGCCTTGCGGTCGAACTCGGGGTCGGGGCCGTGCGGCCCGAACTGCCTGGGGCCGCCGAGCTCGAGCGAGAGGTGGCCGGTGCCGATGATGGCGACCCGCAGGTTGCTCGGCCACGACTCCACGACCTCGCGGATCATGGTGCCGAGCTGGACGTAACGCTTGGGCTGGGGCAGCGGCGGCGCGAAGATGTTCGTGTAGATCGGCACGATCGGCAGGTCGGCCTCGGGCCGCAGCGTGATCATCGGGCAGGTGACGCTGTGGTCGATCCGCAGCTCGTTGCTGAACGCGAGGTCGAACCCGGCGTCGAGGCCGTCCCTGAGGATGTGCGCCGACAGGTCCTCCTGGCCGGTGAAGAACATTTTCGGCAGGCCGAACTCGCGCTCCTCGTTGTACCAGTTGGCGTCGTAGAACGGCGCCTTGCCGACGAGGAACTGCGGCATGTTGTCCAGCCACAGCTGGTGGAAGTGATCGCTGCCGACCAGCACCAGGACGTCGGGGTTGGCCCGGGTGAGCGTCTCGCGGAACGAGGTGATCTTGGCGACCCACTCGTCGGCGAACGGCGGGCGGTCCTC
>DATCGA010000486.1:0-2086 GCA_036509215.1 Trebonia sp. | reverse complement strand
CGCGCGGGTGTCGCCCGCCAGATGGACCAGCTCGACGTCGCGGGCCGGCCACTTGCGCAGGAACCGGTCCGCGTTCGCCTTCCCGGTCAGCCTGTTCGCGGCCGCGTTGCGCGGGTGCGGCAGGTGCAGGCCGTAGACGTCGGCCCGCAGCGCGATCGGCATGCCGCTCGCGCAGACCCGGTACCCCCACTCGAGGTCGTCGTTCCCCCAGCCGCGGAAGCTCTCGTCGAAGTAGAGCCGATCGGCGGCCACGGCGGCGGCGGGCAGCGCGATCAATCCCGTCCACGCGAACGCCCACGGAATGTTGTGCTCGACCCGGAAACGCGGATCGGACGGCCAGCCCGGCGCCGACGCCATCGACTGCAACGCCGCCAGGTGCTCCTCGTACGGGCGCAGCTCGACCGACTCGATGTCGCCGCCGGTGTTGTTGTCATAGCCGACCACCTGCCCGACCGCGCACACCCGCTGACCGAACGCGAAGCAGTGGTCGTACAGGCGCTGCAGCGCCTCCGGCGCCAGCATCGTGTCCGCGTCGATCTGCACGATCACCTCCCCGACGGCGTTGCGCATGGCCAGGTTCCGCGCCCGAGGGATGTGGAACTCGCGCGAGGAGCACGCGGTGACGAGGTTGAGCCGATCGCGGAAGCCGGCGCACAACGCGATCAGCTCGGTCGAGTACTCCATCGCGCCGATGATGACCTCGAAGTCCGACGCGGGCATCGTCTGCCGCGCCAGCGCCTCGAGCGCGATCGCGAGGTTATCCAGCCGCGCCTTGTACGGGATGCAAACGCTAAGTTTCACGCCGCCACATTAATGGTCAGCCGACTGGGACTAGGCGCGCTTCGCGAGCGGCGTCGGCCACCCCGGTCATGACGGGATCTCCGTGCCCGGGCAGCAGTACCTGGTAATCGGCCAGGCCCGCGAGGATTTCGAGCGACGAGAGGGCGGCCGCGCTGTCGTGCGTGAAACCGCGGCTGACAAGCCGCGGCCCGGTCCCCCCGGTTAGCCCGTCCGCCGTGATCAGCGCGTCTCCGGTGAACACGGCGCCGTGCGCGGCCCACGCGAACGCGGTGCTTCCCGGGGTGTGCCCGGGAACCGGGATCGCCTCGGGGCCGCCGGGGACGCCGGCCAGTTCGCCGCGCGCGGCGAACACGCGCGGCGTCGTCACCGGCTCCTCGCCGAAGGCGCCGGACCGGGCCAGGTGCAGCGGCAGCGCGAGCGCGGCGGGCCGGCGAAGCAGGTACGGCAGCAGGGCCCGCTCGGGCTTGGCGTACCTGGTGGCGTGCCGAGGGTCGGCCAGCGCGGCCTGGTCCGCCTGGTGCACCCAGATCTCGGCGCCGCTGGCCTGCAGCCGGGCGGCGAGCCCGAGGTGATCGGGGTGGGCGTGGGTGATCAGGACGGCGCTGATGTCGGACGGTCTCCGGCCGAGCTGGCTGAGCAGGCCGTCCAGCTGGCTACGGTGCGCGGGCAGTCCGGCATCCACGAGCACGAGCCGGTCACCGTGATCGATGACGTAGAAGTTGACCGCGGTGTCGCCGAGCCGGTAGACCCCCGGCACCGGCTGGGAGAAGCGCGCGCGGCTAGTCGGGGCAGTCACGGATGGCCTCCAAATTAGTTACAATAGACTGTATCTAAATATCACTGTACTCGAGTGATCTCGGCCAGGCCATCGAGGAAGGAGCCGCGATGGGGAAGCCCGGCGCCGCCCGCGCCTACGACGCGACCCGACGGCGCGATGCCGCCGCGCGGGCCCGGGGCGCCGTCCTCGACGCCTGCCGCGAGCTCATGCTGCGTGACGGCTACAGGGCCACCACGATCCGGGCGGTCGCCCAGCGCGCGGGCGTCTCCGCCGAGCTGGTGTACAAGGCGTTCGGCGGGAAGCCGCAGCTGCTGAAGGCGGTGTACGACGTCACGCTGGCGGGCGACGACGAGCCGGTCCCGATGGGGGAGCGGGCCGAGCTGCGAGCGGTGCTCGCCGCCGCCAACGCGCCCGCGGCGCTGCGCGGCTACGCGGCCTTCGTCTGCGGGGTGCACGACCGGCTGGCGGGCCTGCTCGCGGTGCTGGCCGGATCGGATCCGGAGCTGG
>DATCGA010000485.1:0-2168 GCA_036509215.1 Trebonia sp. | reverse complement strand
GGCCCCGCCAGCCTCGAATACCCTGCCCTCGCCGCCCAGGCCGCCGCGGGCCTGATGATGCGCGGTCTGTCGACCCATGACGTCACTCTGGTCGACCAGGCGATAGCGCTCCTGGCCGACGTCTGCGCGATCCCCACCCTGGGGCTGCACGAGCGCCCGCGCATGCTGGAGTTTCACGGAGACGCGCTGCACGCCCGGTACTCCATGACCCGGGATCCGCGTGACCTGGGCAACGCGATCGCCCGCCTGGAGGAAGCGCGGCGAGCAGTTGACCAGGAGCCCGGCAGCCCGCGCCGGGCGAGCGTGCTGCAGGCGCTCGCGGGCGCCTACCGGTCCCGGGGCAACCGGGACCGCGGCGACGTAGACCGGGCCGTCGCGATCGGCCTTGAGGGACTGCGCGAGCGCGCCGCCAACGTGCTGCTGCAAGACAACGACGATAACGCTCTGGACGTGGCGCGGCAGGCGACCAACGACGCCGGCGCGATGGCCCGCTGGTTCCTGTTCCATGGCCGGGGGGACGCCGCGGTCAGCGCGATCGAGCTCGGCCGGGGAATGGTGCTGCACACGGCGACCTCGGGCACCGGCGTCGCGGACGCGCTGACCGAGGCGGGTCACCCCGGGCTGGCCCGGGAATGGGCCGCCCAGACGGCGCGCCCGGGCGGGCCGGCCGCGGGCGGCCAGGACGAGCCGCCGCAGGACGACGACCTCCGCTATCGCGCCATGCTCGCGCTCGCGGGCACCGCCGCCGAGACCAGGCTGCTGTCCCCGCCGACCGTCGCCGACGTGGCCACGGCCCTGGCCGGCCGCGGCGCGGACGCGCTGGTCTACCTGCTGCCGCAGGACGACGACGGGCCGGGCATGGCGATCCTGGTCGACCAGGCCAGGATCGTCAGCTCGCTGCCGCTGCCCCGGCTGCGCGGCGGCAGCGGAACCCCGATCGGCGAGCTACTGCGCACCCGGCAGGCGGTGGAGCGGTCGGCCGCGGCGGTGGCGGCGGTGAGCGTCACCGCCCGAGCCGCTCGCCGAGCGGCTCAGGCCGCCTTCGAGTCCGCCCGGGCGGACTGGCAGGAAGCGCTCGACGCGGCCTGCGACTGGGCGTGGCGGTCGGCCGTCGGCCAGCTGCTCGCGGCCCTCGCCAAGCGGGCGGACGGGACCGGTTCGCCGGGCGCGGGAGATCCGCCTCGCATTGTGCTCGTGCCCGGCGGGGAACTCGGGCTCATCCCCTGGCACGCGGCCCGGCGCCCGGTCAGCGACGGGCCGGCGGGCGACGGCGACACCCGCTATGACTACGCGTGCCTGCACCTGGTCATCTCCTACGCCGCCTCGGCCCGGCAGTTCATCGACGCCGCCCGGCGCCCGGTCAGACCGTGGCCGCAGGCGCCGGTGCTGATCTCCAACCCGGGCCCCTCGCTGGCCTGCACCCGGGCCCAAGTGGCCCACGCGCACGCCGCGCACTACGCCAACGGCGCCGTCTTCGGATCGGCGCGCTACCTGCTCGCGGACCCCGCGGCGGCCGGCACGGCGGCGGCCGGCCCGGGCGACGTGCTCGCGGCGCTCCCGCACGGCGCGGACCCCGGGGCGTCGCTCCTGCACTTCGGCCACCACGGGCGGGTCAGCCTGCCCGTACTCGGGTCGAGCCTGCTGCTGGGGGTGGACGCACGGGGCGCGGAGGTAAGCCTCTCCGTCGCCGATATCCTCCGGCAGGCGCGCACCGGGCCGGGGCAGGCGAACGGCGGCGGGCTCATCGTCCTCGCGTCCTGCCTGACCGACGTCACCGAGGCGGACTACGACGAGGCGCTCTCGCTGGCGACCGCCTTCCTCGCGGCGGGCAGCGCCGGCGTCGTCGCCGCCCGCTGGACCGTCCGCGACGCGGCGACGGCGCTGTTCATGGCGGCCTTCCACCGCTTCCTCAACGAGGGGTACGCCGATCCGGCGCGGGCGCTGCGGGAGGCCCAGCGGTGGATGCTGGACCCGGACCGAGAGGTGCCCGAGAGCTGGCCGCAGGAGCTCCGTGACGAGGCTGGCCTGGACGGTCAGCCGGCTGGACCCGACCTGACAAGTACCGGCGCCTGGGCGGGCTTCACCTACCAGGGCCGCTGAAGGGAGCAGCATTGGAATTCGGAATCGACCTGGGCACCACTCAGTCCTGCATCGCGTACGTGGACGAG
>DATCGA010000484.1:0-5019 GCA_036509215.1 Trebonia sp. | reverse complement strand
GCACCTACGTGCTGGCGTTCCAGAACCCTGGCTCCTACAACGCGACCAACCTGTACCTGAACGGCAAGGAGATCCTCTCCAACCCGGGCACCCCGCCGGTCTCCACCTACTCCGTCAGCGTCGATCTGACGGCCGGCCAGACCTACACGCTGTCCCTTTCGGGCAGCGGCCCGTCGGCCGCGCTGAGCTGGGCCACCCCGTCCGACCTGGCGCCCGGCATCGCGCAGGCGGTCGCCGCGGCGAAGTCGGCCTCTACCGCGGTGGTCGTGGTGTCCGACGACACCGAGTCCGAAGCGGCGGACCGCGCGAGCCTGAACCTGCCGTCCGCGCAGAACGAGCTGATCTCGGCGGTGGCGGCGGCCAACCCGCACACGGTCGTGGTGGTAGACGCGGGTGCCCCGGTGACCATGCCGTGGATCAACCAGGTCTCCTCGGTGGTCGACGCCTGGTACCCAGGCGAGAGCAACGGCACGGCGCTGGCCTCGGTGCTGTTCGGCGCGACCGACCCGAGCGGCCACCTGCCGGTCACCTTCCCGACCGACCTTTCGCAGGTGCCCGCGTCGACCCCGAGCGAGTTCCCTGGGACCGGCGGCGAGGTGCAGTACTCCGAGGGCATTGACGTCGGGTACCGCTACTACGACGCGAACAACGAGACCCCGCTGTTCCCGTTCGGCTACGGCCTTTCCTACACGACATTTGGCTACAGCCACCTGAGCGTCACACCGCGGCAGGTCATGAACGGCACGTCGAACCCGGGAACGCCCGCCTGCGGCTGCAACGGGCAGTCGGGCACCCAGGTCACGGTGTCCGCCACCGTCACCAACACCGGCAAGACGGCGGGCTCAGACGTGGCCCAGCTGTACCTGAACGACCCGGCCGCGGCCGGCGAGCCGCCGCGCCAGCTCAAGGGATTCCAGAAGGTCACCCTGAAGCCGGGGCAGTCAACGACCGTCCACTTCACCCTGTCCGGTCAGGACCTGTCGTACTGGAACGACACGGCCAACGGCTGGGTGCTCCCCGATGGCACGTTCGGCGTCTACCTGGGCGACTCCTCGGCCGTCGCCAACCTGCCGCTGCGCGGCAGCTTCACGGTCGACCGGACCGTCGGGGCCCGCTACGCCACCGTGTCGGCCCCGGCCACGGTGACGCCCGGCTCCCCCGCCACCGTGACCGCCACCCTGGTCAATCATGGTGACTACGCGATGCCGCAGGCGCGGTTCGCGCTGAAGGTCCCGGCCGGCTGGACCGCGAGCAGTCCGGCGCCGGTCACCGTGGCGCCGGGTCAGACCGTTACCGAGCACTTCCTGGTGACGGCGCCGGCCGACGCCCAGCCCGGCACCAGCACCCTGCAGCTCACGATCAGGTCCAGGGCGGGTAGGTTCGCCGACTCCACCAGCGTGGTGAAGGCGTCGGCCACGGTGACCGTCCCGTACTCCTCGCTGGTCGCCGCCTACAACAACACCGGGATCAGCGATAACTCCGACGTGGCGGCGGCCGACTACGACGGAGTGGGCGACAGCTACTCCGCCCAGGCGCTCGCCGCGGGCACGCCGACCCCGCTCACCCCGGGCGGGCAGGTCACCGTCGGCGGGACCACGTTCACCTGGCCCTCGGCCGCAGCGGGGACCCCCGACAACGTGGTCACCGGCGGCCAGACCGTCGCTCTGTCCGGGTCCGGGACCGACCTCGGGTTCCTCGGCGCCAGCCAGAACGGCACTGCGGCCGGCACGGTCACCGTGCACTACACCGACGGCAGCAGCCAGTCGTTCAACCTCAACATGGCGGACTGGTACGCCAACAGCCCCGCGGTCGGCAACCAGCTCCTGACCACGACGTCCAACTGGAATTTCACCAGCAGCACGCAGACCGCCCACCCGGTCAGCATCTACTTCGGCTCGGTGCCATTGCAGCAGGGCAAGCACGTCTCATCGGTCACGCTGCCCGTCCTCAGCAACGCGGGCGGCACCACGGCCATGCACATCTTCTCGATGGCGATCGGAACCGGGACGCCGACGGCAGGCGCGCCCTACTCCTCTCTCGCCGCCGCCTACGACAACGTCGGGATCACCGACAACGCCGACCCGGCACCGGGCAATTTCGACGGCACCGGGGAGAGCTACTCCGTCCAGGCGCTCGCGGCGGGCACGCCGACCCCGCTGACCGCGGGCGGCCAGGCCACCGTCGGCGGGGCCACGTTCACCTGGCCGACCGGCGTCGGCACGCCCGACGACGTGATCGCCGACGGGCAGACCATCGACCTGTCCGGGTCGGGGAACGAGCTTGGCTTCCTCGGCGCCGGAGCGTTCGGGGCGGCCAGCGGGACCGGGACCATCACCTACACCGACGGGAGCACCCAGCCCTACAGCCTGGCCATGGCGGACTGGTACAACAACGCCGCGGTGGCGGGCGACGAGGTCGCCACCACGACCACGAGCTGGAACTTCTCCAGCAGCACGCAGACCGACCATCCGGTGAGCATCTACTTCGCGTCGGTGCCGTTGGCGGCGGGCAAGACGGTGGCATCGGTCACGCTGCCGACGGTGAGCGCGAGCGCCGGCGACGGGATCAACGCGCTGCACGTCTTCGCGATGGCGATCGGGTCCGGCACACCCACGACCGGCGGCTGACAGCCGGTCGATCGCCCGGGTCCCTGCTCCCCGGGAGCGGGGACCCGATGCCTGCCGCGCGGCCGCAAGCGGCTGACCGGCGCGGCCGCGGCGATGTTGACACGCCGTTCGCGCTCCTCCACTATGAAGCCGCTGCCGGGCCGGTTAACCGATCGGCCGGGCGAAGCAGCTGACCGGGAGGCGGGCGCGGTTGATCAAGCGGATTCGGCTGGCGACTGCCAAGATGGGTCTCGGCCGCGAGGAGTTCGCGGGCGGGTGGCGGGAGGCCGTCGCGGCGGCGGTCTCGGCGCCGCCGCGGGCCAGGCCGGTCCGGCTGACCGTCTCGGTGTCGCTGCCGGAGGTCGCGGCCGACCAGCGCCACGACGGGGTCGCGCTCGAGTGGTTCAGCGACCGGGAGCACCTGCATCGCTTCGAGTCGTGGCTGGGCACGCCGGCCGGCCGGGCGGTGCAGCGGCTGCGGAGCGAGGTCATCGAGCAGGACGCCAGCCCGGTCGTGGTGACCAGCGAGCGCGTCGCGCGCGGGGCCGACTGGCTCGAGCGCCGCTGGCAGGAAGGCGGGCCGAAGCTCAAGCAGCTCGCGATCGCCACCCGGGCGGACGGGCTGACCCTCCCGGAGTTCCTCGAGCGGTGGCGCGGCCGAGCCGGCACGGTCGGGGCGGCGCCGATTCCCGACGCCTACCGCGGGCTGGCCTACGTGCAGAACCACCCCTTGGTTGAGGACGGGCGGGACTGGGCGTACGACGCGATCAACGAGGTCTACTTCGACGACGCTGACAGCCTGCTCGCGCGCATCGCCTACTTCGAGCGGGAGCTCACCGGCGGCGCGGAGCACGACCTGGTCCGCGCGAACTGGTTCCTGGCGGTCAGCGAGGACCCGATCAGGCTGCCGCGCTGAGCGCCGCTGGCATCGCGCGTCGTGGGCTGGTCCGTTCGTGATGGCCGCCGGCGTTGCCGTCGGTGGGCGGAGTCGTGGGGGGTTAGGGAAACCTCGGCCCGTTCGAGATGATGAATTCGATTTGACTTCGCCCTTGGGGCCGGCCCGAGCCTGAGCGTGCCGGGCAGCCTGCCCGGCCTGAGGAGGACGCACGTGGCGCTGATGAGCAGCGGGGAGTTCGCCCGCGCGTCGGGGCTGACGCGCAAGGCGCTGCGGCTGTACGACGAGCTCGGCCTGCTCACCCCGGCCCGGGTCGATCCGTCGTCGGGATATCGGTTCTACGCTGCGGCGCAGCTCGAGCAGGCCCGGCTGGTGGCCTGGCTGCGCCGGCTGGGCATGCCGCTGGCGTCGATCCGCGCGATGGGCGCGCTGTCGCCGGCCGCGGCGGCGGTGGAGCTGGCCGCCTACTGGGAGCGGGTCGAGTCGCAGACGGCCTCGCGGCGCGAGCTCGCGTCCTTCCTCGTCGGGTACCTGTCTGGGAAGGACACTGCCATGACATCTCCAGGTTCAGAAGAGCTCAGCGTGCGCTACGCGGTGCGGTCTGACATCGGGCTCGCGCGGGCGGACAATGAGGACGCCGCGTACGCGGGCCGCCAGCTGCTGGCCGTCGCCGACGGGCTCGGCGGGCACGCGGCCGGGGAGGTCGCCAGCGCGGCGGTGATCTCGGCCCTGCGACCGCTGGACACGCAGGTGCCTTCCGGCGAGCTGCTGAACGCGCTCGGGCACGCGGTGCAGCGGGCGGAGGGGACGCTGCGGGAGATGGTCGCGGCCAACCCGTCGCTGCGCGGGATGGGGACGACGGTCACGGCGCTGCTGCGGTCGGGATCCCGGATCGGGCTGGCCCACATCGGCGACACGCGGGCCTACCTCGTGCGCGGCGGCGAGGTTTTCCAGATCACCCGCGACCACACGGTGGTGCAGTCGCTGCTCGACTCGGGGACGATCACGTCGGATGAGGCGTCTTCTCATCCGCAGCGGTTCCTGCTCCTGCAGGCGCTCGACGGGGAGCACGACTTCGCGCCCGACCTGCAGTTCCATGACGCGGTGGCCGGGGATCGGTACCTGCTGTCTTCGGATGGGCTGCACGCTTGCGTGTCGGCCGAGTCGATTGCCGCCGTGCTGGTTGGGGTCGCTGATCCTGATGAGGCGGCGGAGGAGCTGATCAGGCTGGCGATGGAGAGCGGCGGGCCGGACAACGTGACCTGCATCGTGGCGGACATCGTGGCTGTCGAGTGAGGTTGGGTCTTTGGTGTCGGCGCTCTTGGGCTGCGGCCGCTTCTTGCTGTTATCCGGCTTGTGGCGGAGGCTCAGAATTATTGTGCGACGTTACAGTACGTTTCCCGAATGTTTTGTCGCACAATAATTTCTAGGCGGAGTGATTCTTGCTGTTATCTGCCGGGTAGAAGGATGCGCTGCCGCGGGTGGCACCTTGGGCGGGGGTGGGGGCGGCGCGCGGGG
>DATCGA010000483.1:0-3716 GCA_036509215.1 Trebonia sp. | reverse complement strand
AGCAGGTCGGCGTGGCCGCAGTGCCGCGCGTACTCGTCGATCATGTGCACCAGGAGGCCGCGCACATCGGGGACGGCGGCACCGACCTGCGGGCGAGCTGCTCCGCGTCGAGGCCGGCGCACTTCAGCGCCAGCGTCCTCCGGTACGTGCGCAGGTACTGCAGCAGCGTCTCCCGCTCGCCCTTGGCCGGCGGCTCCTGGGACCGGGGATCGTCGGCGCCGTCCATCCACTCGTTCAAGCCCGCCGACCCGGCGCTCCATCGCTCCGGCACGGCCTGGTTCACAACGTCCTGCGTCATGGCGATTAGTGTGCCAGGTTGTGCCCGGGCGGCCCGCCCGCCGGTGAAACTCGGATCCGTCGCCGATCAAAGGCTTTTTATCGAACGGACCCTGGTCCCACCGATCGGGCACCGCGCTCCTGGCCCCCCGGTCAGCCCGCGACCCCGGCGCGCACCTGCCGGGCGGCCGCGACCAGGTTCCGCAGCGCGGCCTCGGTCTCGGCGTAGCCGCGGGTCTTCAGCCCGCAGTCGGGGTTGGCCCACAGCCGGGTCGGCCCGATGACGCCGACCGCGGCCGACAGCGCCTCGGCCATCTCGGCGACGTCGGGCACCCGGGGGGAGTGGATGTCCCACACGCCCGGCCCGATGCCGCGCGCGTAGCCGGCCGCGGT
The DNA here is from genome assembly GCA_036509215.1 of Trebonia sp. Lineage (GTDB taxonomy): Bacteria > Actinomycetota > Actinomycetes > Streptosporangiales > Streptosporangiaceae > Trebonia. The sequence continues at coordinate 3,047 of DATCGA010000483.1, read as the reverse complement.
CAGGTCGGCGATGAACTCCATCCGCGACCGCGCCGCCTCGACCGTGGTCACGTCCGCGTCGAGCCCGGCGATCGCGTCGATGATCTCGCCGAACTCGCTGTAGCACATGTGCGTGTGGATCTGGGTGCCGTCGGCCGCCCCCGACGTTGCCAGCCGGAACGCCCCGACCGCCCAGGCCAGGTAGGCGTCGCGGTCGGCCCGCCGCAGCGGCATCAGCTCCCGCAGGGCCGGCTCGTCGACCTGGATGATGCGGATCCCGGCCGCCTCCAGGTCGGCGATCTCGTCCCGCACCGCCAGCGCGACCTGGCGGGCGGTCTCGGCCAGCGGCTGGTCATCGCGGACGAACGACCACGACAGCATCGTGACCGGCCCGGTCAGCATGCCCTTGACCGGCTTGTTCGTGCGCGACTGGGCGTAGCGGGCCCAGGCGACGGTCATCGGCCGGGGGCGGCTGACGTCGCCGTGCAGGATCGGCGGGCGGACGTAGCGGGTCCCGTACGACTGGACCCAGCCGTGGTCGGTGGCGGCGTACCCGTCCAGCTGCTCGGCGAAGTACTGCACCATGTCGTTGCGCTCGGGCTCGCCGTGCACCAGCACGTCCAGCCCGATCTCTTCCTGCAAGGCGATGACCCGGTCGACTTCGGCCCGCATGACCGCCTCGTAGTCGTCGGCGGTGATGCGCCCGGCCCGCAGGCCCGCCCGCGCCGCGCGGATCTCGGCCGTCTGCGGGAACGACCCGATCGTGGTGGTCGGCAGCGCCGGCAGCCCGTAGTCCTGCGCGGCCTGGCGGACCGCGTAGGGGGTGCGCTCGGGGCCGTCGCCGAGTGCGTGCAGCCGCGCCCTGACCTCAGGGTTCGCGGCCGCGACAGCCTTAGGGGCCGGATCGAGGAAGACCCGGTCGCCGTGCAGCCAGCGGCCGAGCTTCACCACCTCGTCGACCTTCTGCCGCGCGAACGCCAGCCGCCCGGCCGCCTCCGGTGCCAGCGACGTCTCCGCGTCCAGGTCCAGCGGCACGTGCAGCAGCGAGCAGGACGTGCTCACGGTCAGCTCCCCGACCAGGCCGAGCAGCGACGCGCACAGCGACAGCACCGCGGGCATGTTCGCGCGCCACACGTTGCGGCCGTCGACCACGCCCGCGACCAGGATCTTCTCGCCGATTCCGCCGACCGCGCCGAGTGCCTCCCGGTTCCCCGGCCCGGCCACGAAGTCCAGGCCGATCGCCTCGACCGGGCTGTCGGCCAGCACCGGGAGCGCGTCGCCGATCTCGCCGAAATAGGTGCTCACCAGCAGCTTGGGCCGGCCAGTGAGGGACCCGAGCCGCTGGTAGGCGTGGCGGAGGGCCTCCAGCTCTGCCTCGGTGCGGTCGGCCGCCAGGGCCGGCTCGTCCAGCTGCACCCACTGGGCGCCGGCCGCGTGCAGCTCCCCGAGCAGCTGCTCGTACGCGACCAGCAGCGGGTCAAGCAGGTCAAGCGGCGCGAAGCCGGGCTCGACCGCCTTGGACAGCAGCAGGAACGACACCGGGCCGAGCAGCGCCGGCCGCGTCTCGATGCCGAGCTGCTTCGCCTCCCGGTACTCCCGGACCGGCTTGTCGCCGACCAGCCGCAGCTCGGTTGCCTGCTCGAGCTCGGGCACGAGGTAGTGGTAGTTGGTGTCGAACCACTTGGTCAGCTCAAGCGCCGTGATCCCGTCGGCGCCGCGCGCCATCGCGAAGTAGGCGTCCAGGCCTTCAAGCGCCGCGAACCGCTTGGGCACGGCGTTGACCATCACAGCGGTGTCAAGCACGTGGTCATACAGGGAGAACGTGTTCGACGGGATGTCGGACAGGCCCGCGTCCCGCAGCGTCTCCCAGGCCTGCCTGCGCAGGCCTGCGGCGGTCTGCTCGAGGCCCGCGGCCGTCTCCCGGCCCGCCCAGTACGCCTCGGTCGCCTTCTTCAGCTCGCGCTGCGGGCCGATCCTGGGGTAGCCCAGTACGGTCGATTCCATGGCTTCCGTCTCCTCGCCTGGCCATCGGATCACCGCGCGCCGGGTGGCGCACGGGGCGGTGGCAGGTCTTCGGGCTCACGGGCGCGACGCCTGGCCGGCGTCTCCTACTGGCCGTCGCTTCCCGGGCTTTTCAGGGCCCAGTGCTCTGTAACGGCGGTCGTTCCCGTATACCGCTGCGGGGCAGCCCCGGATTCTCACCGGGTTCCCTCTTGCGACCCACCCCGGCCGTAGGGCCGGAGCGAGAACCATCGCATCGGCAGTCTAGGGAGCCTCGACTGTGGGAGCAACCAACCAGAGAAGGTTTTTTCTGTGCTGTGCCACAATTAGACTGCGCCGGTCCGTCGGCCTAGTCGGTCCTAGACTGGCCGATTATGCGGATTGTGTCGCTGTTGCCGTCGGCGACTGAGATCGTCTACGCCCTTGGCCTGGGCGATCAGCTGGCCGGGGTGACGTTCGAGTGCGACGAACCCGCCTCCGCCCGGACCGACAAGACCGTGGTGGTCGGCGGGCGGGACACCTCGGGGATGGACCCGGCCGCGATCGACGCCTACGTCCGCTCTCAGCTGGCCGCCGGTGAGGACCTCTACACGCTGCACGCCGACGCCCTCGCCGCGCTGGCCCCCGACCTGATCCTGACCCAGGACCTCTGCCGGGTCTGCGCGCTGCCCGCCGGCCACGTCGAGGACGCCCTCGACTACCTCGGCTGCGCCGCCGAGGTCGTCTCCCTGGACCCGCGCCGCCTCGATGACGTCCTCGCGACGATCCTGACCGTCGGCGAGCACGCCGGCGCTCAGCCGCAGGCGGAGCGCCTGGTGGCCGCGCTCCGGGAGCGGCTGGCGGCGGTCGCGGACCGGGTCGCGGGCCTACCCCGGCCCGCGGTGGCGGTCATCGAGTGGACCGACCCGCCGTTCACCGCCGGGCACTGGGTCCCCGACCTGGTCACGGCGGCCGGCGGCCGCCCGGTCGCCGCCCGCGCGGGCGGCCGCTCGGAGCAGGCGACCTGGGAGCAGATCGCGGCGGCGCGGCCGGAGGTAGTTGTGGTGGCCCCGTGCGGATTCGGCCTG
>DATCGA010000482.1:0-35554 GCA_036509215.1 Trebonia sp. | reverse complement strand
ACCGACGCGCCAGGTGCGCCTATGAGTCCGCAAGAGCGAGCCCAACGCGCACCTCGCACACCACGCGCCTCAAGATCTCACGTTGGCAAGATCATTATTCGAAATCCGTGGCGTTTTCGGGACTATAGCACCTGAAACGCCATAGATCTTTTCGATATTCGTGCTTGACGTTTAGATTTCGAAGCTCGAGTGGTTAGACTGGCCACAGTGACGAGCGTCAAGGATCCCGCGCGGGAGTGACCGCCAGGCGGCCCTAAGCCGTCGTGCCGTCTGCCAGCGCGTTGCAGCGCTGGCAGACGGCACGCGTCCTTCGGTGGAACCTAGGAGAGCGTCAGGTCGTGGATGTTCCACCCCCCGTTGTCCTGGTAGATGGTCAGGGTCTGCTGGCCAGCGGGGAGGGCAACGCTGACCGTCTCCGTGGCGTAGGTCTGCCAGCCGCCGGTGTCAGGGGCGCTGACCGCCCCGGACAGGTTGGCCCCGGACGAGCTGGCGATGTGCAGCGCATCGGACACGCCGCTGGGGGAGGACAGCCGCAGGCTGACCGTGTAGGTGCGGGCGGTGGCGACGTTGACGGTGTAGCGGAACCACTGCCCGGTCCCGGTCCAGCCGATATCGTCACCGCACCCGGTGTCGCTGCAGGCTTCGAGGTCGACCCCGTCCGGCCGGTAGCTGTTGCCGCTGCCGTTGACGGAGGCGACGCTGTAGCCGGTGCCCTGCCCGCCGGTGTCGTAGTTTGCCGCCTGCACCGTGCCCGGCACCGCCGCCGAGGTACCCCCGTACGGCCCCTCCGCGCTGATCGCGAAGACGTGCACGGCCGGGGTGCCGGTGGTCAGCGCCCCGCCCGACGGCAGGGTGACCGAGGCGATGGTCTTGCCCGCGGTGAGCGCGACCGTCTCGGAGAAGATGTCGCCGCTGCCGGCGTAGGTGGTGTTGCCCTGCCGGTTCTGGTAAGCCGAGCTGACCGCGACCGCCCCTCCGCTCGGCGGCGAGGTGGAGAACCAGTCGGGAGCGTTGAGCGTGTAGCTCTGGGTGCTGCCGTCGGTGTAGGTGATGGTCCCGGTCCCGGAGGCCGGACCGTAGCTGCCCGAGACCAGGAACCCGAGCGTGCCGCTGCCGGACATCGTGATCGTCTGGCCCTCGGCGACGGTGTTGTCGTCGGTCCCGGCCGCCACGTTGGGGAACGTGAACGCGATTCCCGAGGAGGTGACGGTCGCGCCGGGCGCCGCCCCGGCGTTGGTCAGCGCGGTCTCGGAGAAGCTGGCGCCGCCGCCGTCGTAATTGCCAGGCGCCGTGTTGCTGTCGGCGGTGATGCCGACATCGTTGTAGGACGCGGCCAGGTTCGCGTAGCCGGCGGCTGGGTCGAGCCCGATCTGGACCTTGCCCCCCAGATGCTTCGCCGCCGTCGCCCGGGTACCGGTGACCTGCGCGAACGGCAGCGAGGTGGTGAGCGACGACGGCTGCTCGATCAGGTACGACGAGCCCGCCGTGACCGGCACGCTGAGCGTGGCGCTGGTGGTCGCGGCGACGACGACGGCGCCGGTGGACCCGTTCACGACCTCGGCCTGCTGACCCGACCACGGATTGCGCACGGCCATGGTCGAAGTCGTGCCCGCCTGGATGGCGGCGGTGGCGATGACGCCGCCCTCGACTTGCACGTCGACCTTGGAGCCGCCCTGGATGTAGACGGTGCCCGAGGCGTTCCAGCCCGACGGCCAGGCCGGGGCGATGCGCAGGGTTCCGTCGTAGTCGGTGGCCAGGGCCTCGTCCATCGCGGTGGCCACGGTCGACGACTGCTCGATGTAGGGCTCGTCGCCGACGGTGCCGCTGGACAGGTTGCCCAGGCCGGAGATGTAGGACTGGTAGCTCTCGGTGATGGCGACCAGGTCGGACGCTACCTGGCTGGGCATGTCCAGCCGGGCCGCGTCGACCGCGTCGAAGCTCCAGTCCGGGTTGTTCACGTTCGGCCGGGAGTTGTAGGTGCGGTCGGCCAGCGCGGTCAGGTTGTCGCCGTTGACCGTGGTGCTGTCGCTGATGACGCCGTACGGCCAGACCGGCTCAAGGCCGATGTTCTCGCCGTTGTGGATGGTCGCCGACGGCTGGTAGGAGTCCGCGATCACGTCGGTGCCCCCGGCGTCGGCGCTCGCGGCGGCGGCGGCCGACGTCGGCTGCGCGTTCAGCAGCTGGTCGTGCGTGGCCGCGTCGGTCCGGGCGTACGGCTCGATCTCGCCCTCGGCCGTCTTGAGCTGCGCGACCAGCGAGGAGTCGGTGTTCAGCAGGGTCGCGGCGCTGACTACGGCCGGGAACAGGGCCTGGTCGGCGGCCAGGTCGGTGGTCGGGTCCTGCACCGCCCACTGGGTCTCGTGCGCGTTGGCGACCGCGTGCAGGAAGCCGTCAGAGCCGACCTTCTGGTAGGCGAGCAGGAACTCGGCCGCCTGCTCCATCAGCGGATAGTACGTCTGCAGGAAGCTGGTGCTGCCGGTGTCCTCGTACTGCTGCCAGATCCACAGCGCAAGCTCGGCCCCGGAGGTGATGTCCTCCGCGTTGTAACTCGGGCTCGACGCCAGCGCGCAGGAGGCGTTCGACGAGTTCGAACCGCCGTTGTAGTAGCCGTTGCCGTTGAAGCGCATCGTCTCGGGCACGCACGCCCCGGTCAGGCCGCCCATCTGCGCGGTCGTCCACGACTTGATGTTGGTCAGGTCGTTCAGGTACATGCCGAAGATCGGCAGGTTCAGGTTGAAGTTGCCCGACGACAGGTTCGCGGCGATCTGACCGCGCAGGTTCCACAGCCAGTACCCGGCCGGGTACCAGTCCTGCTGGTCCTGGTCGTAGGCGAACATGTCCGCGACCCCGGCCTGGCTGCCCGGGTAGTCACCGCTGTGCATGGATGCGGCCTCGTCGTACAGGTAGAGGGTGCGCAGGTTCTCCATGTACTGGGCGGTGCCGTCGGAGGAAGTCGCCTCGATCAGCCCGGCGTTCGCCCAGTAGCTGTTCCACCAAGACGACTGGGTGGCCAGTAGCGTCGACGCGGCGGTGGTCGTATCGCTGCCGATCAGGGTCGAGGCGGTGGTGGTCGCGTTGCCGCCGGTCCACTCGGGCGACGCGATGACCACCCGGAACGAGCCGTTGGAGTTCGGGGTGAAGGAGACCTGGACCTCGGTCGAGTTGACGACCGAGGCGGTGACGTTCGTCGCGCCCGCGGTGATCGCGCTCATCGCACCGAAGGTCTGCCCCGATGAGCCCGTCTGGGAGTTGTCCACCCAGGTCTGGGCGAGGCTGCCGATCGCCCCTGACGCGGCCGCCGTCGGGCTCCGCCCGCTCCACAGGTGCAGGTCGGCGGTCTCCTGAGTGCTCGGGTTGGCGCCGGTGACGTTCACGATCAGCTCGTCCTTGCCCGCCGGGACCCAGGCCTGCATGGTCATGCCGCCGCCGGATTCGTTGAGCACGCCGTTGTAGAGGTCAAGCGTTCCGGTGAAGTTCGACGCCGACGTCATCGGCGCCAGGCCCGGGATCTGCACCTGGCCGGGGGAGAGCCGACTCGGCATGGTGTCGCTGCGGTTCAATTGCGCGGTGAAGCCGCCCGCCGCCCAGGCGGCGACGCCGAGCGAGCCGTTGCCGAGCGGCAGCGACTGCGAGTCCGAGGTATTCGGCCGGCCGAGGAAGATGTCCGAGCGGGACACCACGCCCCCGGTGTTCTCCGAGAAGGCCCCGTTCTGCCAGGCGGTGGTGTTAGTGGCGGCCAACGCGGCCGGAGTTCCGCCGAGGGCGGCGGTGACGAGGATGGTTGCGACCGCGATCAGGCAGGCGGCGGCACTGGCGAGAAGTCGGTGTAGGGGTGCACATCGAGCGGACATGAGTCCTCCCCGGACGCGAGGTGAGTGTGCGTAAAGCCGTTAACACATTTGATACATCGGATGTGTTGTACCTCTGGCTCACGCGGAAGTCTAGATCTCGCGGAAAAACTTGCGACCAGATCAAGAAACGAGGCGAGTATTCATCGGATGTCTATTCGCCCATGGATCGTGGGCGCCGCCGGCACTAGCGGGGGCCTAGCAGTCATACGTGGTGGGCGCCGTGGTGTGGGTGCGTCCGTTGGGCAGGGTCCAGCGGATGAAGCCGGGCTCGGGTTGCTCAACCCGCCACCCCGGTGCCTGCTTCGCTCGGTGGTGGCGTCTGCACTTCGGGCCGAGGTTGCACTGGCAGGTTTGGCCCTCGGGATGGGGGACGGTGTGGTCGAGGTCGCAGTAGAGGGCCTGGGCGTTGCAGCCGGGCGCGTCGCACGTTAGCGTGCGGGCCCGGACCAGGTCCTTGAGCTTGCGGCTGGGGGTGTAGCGGTTCTCGGCGCCCCGGTGGTCGCAGGTCCCCTGGGCGATGGGGTCGAAAAGGATCTTGAGCGCCTGGATCAGGTGGCGGAGCCGGCTGCCTGGGCGGCGTCGGGCGATGGCCCGTCGGGCGGGCTCGGCGGTGGTGCGGGTGGGGGCGGCGCTCCGGGCGCTGACGTCCCGGGCGGTGCGGATGATGTGCCCTGCGGCGCTGCTTCCGGTGGCGCTGTTCCGGGCGGGGGACTGGGGGGTGGTGGTGTCCAGGGGTGCTGGCCGCGGGCGCGGCCATGCGCGATCGCGCGGCCTTGGGGGTCGGTGAGGGTGATGGACCATCGGGTTCTCGGATGTTGGGACGCGGCGGCGACGAGGTCGCGCGTTTCGTCGGGGTCGAGGAGGCCGAAGCTCCCGGCTTGGGCGGGGGTGGTGGACCAGCCGAGCAGGTTCCCGATGGGGATGATGAGGTTGAGGTTCGCTGGCGGCGGCGCGGACTGGCTGGGTCGCATCGGGCCGCGGCGCTGGGCAGGGTCGTCGGGCTCGGTGTATTGGGCGTTGGCGGCGTCCTCGGCGGTCCAGGGGGGCGCGCCGTCGGGGCCGGCGTAGCCGGGCTCGTCGTGGTCGCTCGGCTCGTCGTGGTCGTCGAAGTCGCCGGGGTAGTCCGGGCCGGGGTCGTCGGGGTCCCGGGCGTCGGCGTCGTTGCGGGTCTCGGCTACGGCTCCGTCGTCGGGCGTCCCGTCGGATGGCGAGGCCGCGTCGGGCTTGTGCCTGGGCCTGGGCTTGAGCTGGTTCAGGGGGTTGCGGCCCTGCAGGAGCTCGGTCATGACGCGGGCGCCGATCATCGACAGCGGGCCGTCGGCGCGGCCGTGGTTGCGGATCCGGACCGCGACCGCGTCGATGTAGGACTTGCAGGCCAGCGCGGTCACGGGGTCGAGCTCGCGGCCGGCCAGGGACGCGTTGCCGGTGTCCTCGCGGCGCAGCTCGACCCGCTGCCGGGTCGCCTTGGCGTGCTCCTTGCGGGCCCTGACGCCCTCGGGGTTGAGCTTCAGCTCCAGGGCGGCGGCCTTGCGGGCGAGCTGGTCGTAGCGCAGGCCGGGGGCGGCGGCGGCGAGGATCTCATCGGCGCGGGCGGCGTCGGCGTCGGACAGGCTGGCGGTCCAGCTGGCGACCAGGTCGGCGCGGTCGCCGCTGATCCGCCCGGCGCCCATCCCGGCCAGCACCCTGGGCAGGCGGGCGGTCAGGGCGGCGTCGCGCTCGAGGCGGGTGTCGGCCGCGTTCGCGGTGCAGACCAGCTCGCCAGAGAGCTCGTCGGCCGCGAACTCCCCGCGCCGTCGGCCGGCCGGGACCCCGCGCGCCCTCGCGTCCTGGTGCTGGGCGGCGCGGCGGCGGCCGAACTCCGCCACCGACAGCGTCTGCAGGTACGCCGCCCGGTTCTCCAGCCGCCGGGCCGCGTGCAGCGCCCCGGTCAGCTCGTCGTCGGACAGAGTCGCGAGGTCGGACACCGCCTGCTCGGTCAGGGCGGCCAGGACCGGGCCGGGAGTCAGGACGTCGGCCGCCTGATCCTGGGCGAAGACCGGGCTGAGGCACTGGCCGCCGAGGCCGTCCGGGCCGAGCATCGCCGCCAGCAGCGCCGGGTCCAGGTCGCAGGCGTCGCCCAGGCTGAGGGAGATCGCCGAGCCGTCCAGCTCCGACTCCTCCGGGATCCGCTCCCGGCCCGCCTCGAGGTCGGCCACCCACCGGGCCATCGACGCGTCCGCGTCGAAGTCATCCTCAGGCGCGTGCTTCGGGAGCCCGTCCCAGTCGCCGCCCGAAGCGCCAGGCCGATCCAGGCCGGGTTCGGCATCAGGCCCAGCCGCGTGGGGCAGCTCGGCGGCGGCGTCACTGTCGCGCTCGTCCACTGCGGCCTCTCTTCCGGCGCCTGCGGCCTATAGTTCAATCATTTGGACATTATATCGCCACCATGAAGATCAATTCAAGATAGACTCGCACGTATTTTCGAAGATCTTTTAGACTGCGCACCACGCGCAGCGGACGTTGTCCGGCTGCTGCCGCAACCGGGGGTGCGGATGTTATTGTCATTAGGTGACATAAGCCGTACGCGGCTGGACGGGCAGCCCGACGGATTCCACCGGAGGCGGTGCGAGTGATTCAGCGGGCCACGGCCGGCGTCGATGGCGGGCGGCGCGGACGGCCGCCGTCCACCAGCCGGCGCGAGCTGCAGGAGATCGCGCTCAGGCTGTTCGCCGATCACGGGTTCGAGAACACCACCATCGAGCAGATCGCGGCCGAGGCCGGGGTCAGCGAGCGCACCTTCTTCCGGTACTTCACGACCAAGGCGAGCGTGCTCTGGGCGGACTTCGATACCGAGGTGGCCACGATCCGGGCCGCGCTCGCGGTCGTGTCCGACGACGTGCCGATGATGGACGCGATCCGCGGCGCGGTCGTCGCCGCCAACCACTACCACGCCGAGGACGTTCCCGAGATGCGGCGGCGGATGAGCCTGATCGCCACCGAGCCGGGACTGTCATTCGGCGCGGCCGAGCACTATGCGGACTGGGAGCGCGCGGTCAGCGAGTTCGCGGCCCGCCGACTCGGCCAGCCCGCCGAATCGCTCTACCCCCTCGCGATCGGCCGGACCGTGCTGGCCGCCTGCCGCGCGGCCTACGACCGCTGGTCGGACCGGGCCGACAACGATCTGCCGACCTACCTGGACGCCGCGCTGACCGCGCTGACGTCCGGATTCGACCCGGCCGGTCTCAGCGCCGCCCCGGTGCCGCGTCCCTGACCCGGAGACGCCGGATCGCGCGCAGAGAAGCGGTCGGTCTTAGTTGCTGTTCACCGTCCCCCGTGGGGCTGCTGCTGGGGGCGGCCCTGCTACGCGATGCGGCCGTTCACCGAGCCGGGCGAGCAGCTGGCGCCGGCCGGCAGCCGGCGCAGGCGGGCGCTGCTCGGCGCGCTGATGGCGGGCAGCGCGCTGCCCGCCCCGATCGAGCAGATCCGCATCCACACCGAGACCTCGCTGTTCAAGCACGTCGGGTTCGGGCTGATGCTGGCCGCCCCGATCGCCGGGCTCGGCCTGGCCAGGATCATCGGCGACCACTTCCGGCGCGCTCAGATCGGCATCGCGATCTGGGGCGCCTCGCTCGCGGTCGGCATGACCACCGCCAACAACCTCTTCGACGCGTGGCCGAACACCAGCGTGTTCATCGCCGACATGGCCCGCTACATCAAGCCGCACGGGCTGTACCTGGTCGAGGTCGACGAGGTGCCGATCTACTACTTCAGGAACAACCCCGGCGCCCAGCCCCGGCAGTTCACCTCGACCTACTACATCGGCTACACGACCAGGCAGGGCCAGTTCCTGACCGGGAACGCCGGCTACATCGCCGCGATCAAGGCGGGCTACTTCAACGTGGTCGCGTTCGACTACCAGACCACCCCGGCCGTGGACGCGGTCCTCGCGCGGACGCTGGCGAGCGACCCGGACTACAGCCTGGCCGAGGTCATACCCAACGGCAACGACAGCGTCCGCCAGTACATCTGGGTCAAGACCGGCTCGCGGTGTGCGCGGCAGGCGATGACGGCAGCACCAGCGGATGGCCCATGTCGTGCCAGACCGCCAGGCCGAGCCCGGCCATCAGCAGCGGGAAGACGATCCAGGTCTCGCACAGCTTGGCCGTGGTGAACTGCAGCGGCCTCGGCAGCAGGTGGAACTCGTGCATGCTGACCGGCCAGAAGACCGGGCAGCCGCCGTGCGTGAGCTCGTCGCCTGCGATGTGGGCGGCGCAGCCGAGCGCGACCGCGATCGCCAGCATCGGGACGTGCCACGAGCCGACCGGCAGCCGGGTCAGGTCCGCGCCGGTGTAGCAGGTGAGCACCGCCCCCCCGATGCCGAGGAAGTCGCCGTGGTGCCCGCCGACGTGCAGCGCCCGCAGCGCGGCCGAGTAGAGCAGCGACATGAACAGCAGGGCGGGCACCAGGTGCCAGGAGAACGCGGGGTGCCCGATCCCGGTCACCTTCGGCCCCGACAGCTGGTACGCGCCCGCGAAGTACGAGCCCGCGGTGAAGGTGGCGATGCCGATGATGCTGTGGGTGCCGTGCCGGTGGCCGCCCGACAGCGTCGCCACCAGGCGGGAGAACGCCTCGGTGAGGAACCCGAACGAGCTCGAGATCGAGGTGTCCTGGTGGTCGATGTCGGGCAGCACCCCCGCCCCGGCGCACAGCGCCACCCCGGCCGCCAGGTGCGCGTCGCTCACGTGCAGCGTCGTAGCGAGCGCGGCGAAGACGAGCGCGCCGCTCAGCGCGTGATCCCGGCCCATCATGGTGCGGCCCAGCCCCCAGCAAGTCGGATGAACTACGAGATTGCGGAGCTAAGCGTGCCATACGCCCGCCCCGTGGCGGCGGAGGCGCGCGGAGGGGGCGGCGGAGCAACGGTCCGTTCGATATGAAAGACTTTCGATGCTTTTTGTAAGAATCAATCAACGGTTACCGTCTGGTGAAATGGCTCTAACCGGTACGTTCTGCCCAGTACCGTTGCCACGGCAACCTTTCGCCTATGTATGTAGGCCACCTTCCCCTCTAAGGAGACAATCCTCCATGGCCACGTTGCAGGAGATGCTTACCCCCGATGTCGCGCCGCAGTTCGTCGCGGACTGCCAGGCGCTGATCGACGGAGAAGTCGATAGCAAGGGCGGGATCTCCGGTACCGCCGTCAAGGCCGCGTACAAGATCGTCACCGCGTTCGCGCCCGGCTACTATTCGCAGACCGTCCAGGCCATCGCGCCGGACATGGTCGGCGCGCTCGAGCCGTTCTGGGCCGACTTCCTCGTCTCCGGCACCGCCGAGTTCGGCGACTACCTGGCCAAGCGGGGCGAGGAGGTGTCCGAGGCGATGCTCGCGGTGACCGACAACATGGCCGCCGTGTCCGGCCGGGCGACGATCGTCAAGGCCTACAAGATGGTCCGCGGCAGCGCGGGCAAGAACATCGAGGCCTCGCTGCCCAACCTCGGGGCGATGATCCAGAAGTACTCCTGACGCCCGTCGGTCCGCGCCGGCGCGGGGCTGCTCAGTAGACCACGTAGCCCACGTCGCTGATGCCCGCGTCGACGCGGCTGACGGAGATTACGCCGGTCTTGGACGGGTCAGGGAAGGCCAGGTGGGTCAGGCCCTTGTTGCCGTCCACGATCAGGTCCGGGGTGACGTGCCAGCCGGGCCCGGGGCCGTAGATCGCGACCCGGAGCCTGGTCGGCCCCTGGCCCTGGAGGCCGTTGTCGTTGCCGAACGCGATCTGGTGCGCGGTCCCCGGCGGCACCGCGATCGCGGTGTGCGCGTTCTTGCCGTTGTTTAGCGTTCCTGACTGCAATTCCGCCTCCGTGATCACGGTTGAATCCGTGGTGAAGAAGTTTTCCAGCAGGAGCGACTCGTCCAGCACGAGCGTCGCCCCGTTGACCACCGCGTTCGGCGTCCACTGGGTGCCGTCGGCGTTAACGCTGAGCGCGCCGCAGGAGCCGGGACCGCAGATGTGCTGGCCGGCCCCGTAGTGCGCGGTCCACAGCCGGACCGTGGACCGGGCGATGCCCGCCTGGCTGAGCGTCGACAGGATCTCGCCGTTCATGGTGGACGCGCTGGCGTACACGCACGGCCGCTGGATGCCCCGCTTGCGCTGCGTGTCGCACCAGGACGGGACCTGGGAGGGGGCGGCCGCGCCGGACTCGACGTCGAGCGCGTCGGCGTTGTTGCCGAACAGCGAGATCGACAGGTGCTGCGCCTTGGGGAACTTGGAGACGATGTAGGCGTAGTTGGGCTGGTCGCCGAGGCCGCCGTCGACGTACGCCGCGTACGCGGCGGCGCCAGGCGGGAACTGGTCGTTGTAGATGGTGTCGTACATGGTTATCCCGGCCACCCTCAAAAGGTAATGCCTTTCGGGGGCAACCGGGATAAAAAACCGCGTTAGCCCGCCGCGGTGCCGCAGTTAGCGCAGAACTTGGCCGCGCCCGGGAGCTCGGTGCCGCATTCCGTGCAGTGCTTCACGGCCGGGGCCATCGCCTGGCCGCAGCCCATGCAGAACTTCGCGCCGGCCGGGTTCGAGGTCGAGCACGAGGCGCAGGCCACGCCGGCCGGGGCCGGAGCGGGCGCCGCAGCGGCGGCCGGAGGCGCCGGAGCGGGCGCGGGCGGCGGTGCCTGCTGCTGCTGCTGGAACCCGGCGCCGAGTCCGCCGCCGAGTCCGAGGCCCGCGGCCAGGAACGCGCCCTGGGTCGCGCCGCCGCCCTGGGCCATGCCCTGGCCGGCGCCGAGCGCCATCTCGCCCGCGGCGTACTGCCCGAACCCGCCCGCCAGCTGGGAGTACGAGGTGTCCTTGGCGAGCTGCTTGAGCTGGGCGGCGTCCTCGGGCGACAGGTTGATGTCGAAGTTGCCCATCCGGGTGACCGCGATCCCGTAGGCCTCGAGCTGCCCATTGCCCGCCATGATGGCGGCCTGCTCGATCTCCGGCGAGTGCACCGACAGGCCCAGGATCGGCCACCCGTTGGCGAGCACCTGGGTGGTGATGTTGGTCCGCATCACCTTGAGCAGCTGGTCGCTGACCCAGCCGGCGATCCGGTCGTTGTCGGTCACGTCGACGGTCGAGGTCAGGTTGGTGATCAGCCGGGCCGGGTCGATCACCCGCAGCGCGTAGTCGCCGAACACGCGCAGCGTCACCACCAGCCCGGTCCTCGGATCCTGGACGTCGTCCACCCGGCCGCCGAACTTGAAGCCGGTGTACTCGCGGGTGCCGACGAAGTAGAGCTCCGCCCGGTAGGCGTTGCCGCCGGTGGCGAAGTCGATGATCGCGCCGAGCCCGGGGATCTCGTCGGCGTCGATCGAGTGCCGTCCGGGACCCATGGTCGCCGCGATCTGTCCGGTGTTGACGAACATTGCAACTTCGTCGGCGTTTACGATCGCATGTGTGAACTTGCGGATCGTAACATCGGGCCACTTGAAAACGATCTGACCCTTACGGTCATCAGGTACCGCGATAAATTCCCGCGAAAACAGTGCCATGGCAGAAACGATACCGTTCAACCGGCCGCAAAGGCTCCCTAGCAGCCAAGGTACGTGTAGAACTGCTATGTTTTCGTGCCGTGGAAGCAATCCAGTGTGGGTGGTGCCGCGCGCAGAACCAGCCGGGGACCACCAGTTGCATGACATGCGGTGCGCCGCTCGATGTTCGGGACAAGGTTAGCGACTCCGGATGGCGCGAGACGCCCCGGCTGCGCGACATGACCGAGTTCAAGTTCTCGGCCAGCACCTGCCAAGTCGAAGGCGAGCTGGTCCCCGTGGCCGAGATCGCCCTCGCCCCCCAGGACGGCGTCTATTTCGAGCACCACGTGCTGCTCTGGAAAGACGAGTCGGTCCCGCTCTCCTCCCTCAAGACGGCCGGCGGCGCCAAGCGCTCGATCGGCGGCATGCCGCACATCGTGACGGTCGCCAACGGCCCCGGCCGGATCGCGTTCTCCCGTGACGCGCCGGGCGAGCTGGTGGTGCTGCCGCTGCACCCGGGCATGGAGCTGGACGTGCGCGAGCACGCGTTCCTGCTCGCGTCGCACTCGATCTCGTACTCGTTCGTCCGGATCAAGGGCCTGGCCAACATGCTGCACGGCGGCAGCGGCATGTTCATGGACCGGTTCGTCACCTCCAACCAGCCCGGCCTGCTGATGCTGCACGGCAACGGCAACGTCATGGAGCGAACCCTCCGCCCGGGCGAGAAGATCCTGATCGAGCCGGGCGGCTTCCTCTACAAGGACTCCACCGTGACCATGCAGACCCAACAGATCCAGCTCAAGACCGGGATGCTCGGCCACCACAACATGTACCTGGCCGAGATGACCGGCCCCGGCCGGGTCGGCATCCAGTCCATGTACGTCCATCACGGCAGCGGGGAATAGCGGGGCGCGCTGATGAATACCTACGTCTGCCGCTTCTGCAGGCAGCCAAGCGACCCGAGCCAGCCGACCTGCCCGCTGTGCGGCGCGCCGGTTGACATCAAGGACTCGATCAGCGATTCCGGCTGGGTCAAGCAGCCGCCGATCAGGGACCTGGCGAAGCTTCAGTTCGGCCAGTCGCACGTGCAGATCGCGGGCACCATGGTGCCGATCGCCGAGTTCAACCTGGCGCAGCAGGAGATGGTGTACTTCTCGCACCACGTGCTGCTGTGGGCCGACCCGGCGACGCGGATGCAGAACATGTCCATGCGGGGCGGCTGGCGGCGGATGATGGCCGGGATGCCGCTGATCATGATGGAGGCGCACGGCCCGGGGCACATAGCGCTGTCCGACAACCACGCGGGCGAGGTGATCGCGCTCCCGCTCCAGCACGGCCAGTCCATCTGGGTCAAGGAGCACCGGTTCCTGACCGCCACCGGGAACATCCGCTACGACTGGACCAGCAACGACGTCTGGTACACGACCGGGGACAGCGACGAGCAGGAGACGCACTACCCGATGGGGC
Source organism: Trebonia sp. (assembly GCA_036509215.1). Classification (GTDB taxonomy): domain Bacteria; phylum Actinomycetota; class Actinomycetes; order Streptosporangiales; family Streptosporangiaceae; genus Trebonia. Next base: position 22,757 of record DATCGA010000482.1, on the reverse strand, counting down.
AGTTCGGCGACGTGTTCACCGCCACCGAGCGCCCCGGGCTGCTGCTGCTGCACGCGCCGGGCAACGTGTTCATCCGGGACCTGCAGCCGGGTCAGTCGATGCTCATCCAGCCGAGCTCGCTGATCTACCGGGATGCGACCGTCCGGATGCACCTGCACCTGGAGTACCCGCGGAACCAGGGCTTCTCGTTCTGGCGATCGAACTTCGACTACCGCAACATCTTCCTGCGGATCACCGGCCCCGGCCGGGTCGCGGTTCAGTCGATCTTCGAGCGGCCGGAGGACATGGAAATGATCAGGAACCACTCCTACGCCACGCGGCATCGCTGGTAGCCGTCGTCTTACCAGCTAGGGCGCGGTACGACGCGGGCAGATGTGGGTACCCGAGGGGTGGATGAGCCACCCCGGATGGTCCCCGCTGCCCGCGTCGCTCGCGCCCATGCTCGCCCTGCCGGGCTCGCCGCCGGCCGCCCGGCTGGCCGACTGGGCGGTCGAGATGAAGTGGGACGGCGTGCGCGCGCTCGCGTTCATCGAGCACGGCCAGCTCCGGCTCGTCTCCAGGACCGGCAAGGACATCAGCGCCACCTACCCGGACCTGGCCGGGCTCGGCGGCGCGGTGACCGGCGGGCAGGCGCTGCTCGACGGCGAGATCGTCGCCTTCGCCGACGGGCGCCCCGACTTCGAGGCGCTGCAGCCGCGGATGCACGTGTCCTCGGCCGACGCCGCCTTCCGGCTCTCGGCCACGATCCCGGTCAGCTACCTGGCGTTCGACGCGCTGCAAGCCGATGGCGTCCGGCTGACCGCCCGGCCGTACTTCGAGCGCAGGGAAACCCTCAACACCATCATCTCGAACGGACCTCGGTGGCTCGCCCCGCCCAATTTCCCCGGACCCGACCTGGACGCCGTCCGGGCCGCGTCGGTCGCCAACGGGCTCGAGGGCGTGGTGGTGAAGCGGCTCGACTCGGTCTACGAGCCCGGCGCCCGCCCCGGCAGCTGGCTGAAGGTCAAGAACCACCTCAGCCAGGAGGTCGTGGTGGCGGGCTGGAAGCCGGGCCAGGGCAACCGGACCGGGCTGGTCGGCTCGCTCCTGGTGGGCGTGCGCTCCTCGGCCGGCCTCGTTTACGCCGGGCACGTGGGCACCGGGTTCTCCGATGCGGTGCTGCGGACGCTCACCAGGCGGCTGGAGGCGCTGCGCCGCCCGGACTCGCCGTTCGACGGCCCGGTGCCGCCCGAGTATGCGAGGCCCGCAGTTTGGGTAGAGCCCCGGCTAGTGATCGAGGTGACGTTCGACCGGTGGACGAGGGCGGGTCGCATGCGGGCCCCCGCCTACCGGGGGCTTCGTGACGACAAGGACCCGGCCGACGTGGTCAGGGAGACGTAGGGCGGTCTTCGTGGAGGCGTGATGCCGGAAGCTGACAAGGCGCACCAGGCCGACAAGATCGCGGTGCAGGTGGACGGGCGCTCGCTCGCGCTGACCAACCTGGCCAAGGTGCTCTACCCGGCCGACGGCTTCACCAAGGCCGAGGTGCTCGACTACTACCAGCGGATCTCGCCGGTGCTGCTGCCGCACATCGCGGGGCGGCCGATGACGCTGCGCCGGTTCCCGCACGGCGTCGGCGACCTGTCGTTCTTCGAGAAGCACGCGCCCGCGCACCGCCCGGACTGGGTGCGGACCGAGGAGGTCGTCTCGCGCAGCTCGCGCTCGCGCTCGCCCGGCGAGACGATCAGCTACCTCGTGATCGACGACCTGCCCTCGCTGATCTGGGTGGTCAACCTGGCCGCGCTCGAGCTGCACGTCCCGATGTGGCGGTTCCCCGACCCCCACCCCGACCCGCGCCCCGACCCGCGCCCCGACCCGCACCCCGACCCGCACCCCGACCCGCACTCCGACCCCGACCCCGACTCCGATGCGGCCGGCCCGGCCGAGGAGTACGGCTCGGCCGAGCCCGATCTGCTGGTGTTCGACCTCGATCCGGGCGCGCCGGCCACGATCGTCGAGTGCTGCCGGGTGGCGGAGGCGCTGCGCCCGGCGCTGGAGGCGGACGGGCTGTCGCCGCTGCCCAAGACCTCGGGTGGCAAGGGCCTGCAGCTCTACGCGCCGCTGAGCGGGCGGACGGCCGAGCAGGCGAGCGAGCTGGCGCTCGGCTACGCGCAGCGGTTCGAGCGCGAGCTGCCCCGGCTGGTGGTGTCGCGGATGACGAAGTCGGCCCGGCCGGGCAAGGTGCTCATCGACTGGTCGCAGAACAACGGGTCCAAGACCACGATCGCGCCCTACTCGCTCCGCGCCCGCGACCTGCCGACGGTCTCGACCCCGGTCACCTGGGACGAGGTCGCCGCCTGCCGTTCCCCGCAGGACCTGGCGTTCACCGCCCCCGACGTCCTCGCCCGGGTCGAGGCGCACGGCGACCTGTTCGCCGGGCTCGTCAGCTGAGGTCGATGTCGCCCCGGCGCTCGGCCAGCAGCAGCAGCGCGTAGGCGGCCAGGGTCGAGTCGTCGACGATCCGGCGGTCGGAGGTCATCGCCTCGAACTCGGCCCGCGTCACCCACTCGTGCTTGAGGTCGAGTTCCTCCGGCTCGAGGTCAGACGGCCCCGGCGTCAGGTCGGTGGCCAGGAAGTACTCGCCGTACTGGTTGGTCATCCCGTGGCCCGCCGCGACCGTGCCCAGGCGGGTCAGCCGGGCCGCCCGCAGGCCGGTCTCCTGGGCAAGCTCGAGCCGGGCCAGTTCCTCGGTCGTCCCGGACTCGTCGTGCGGGAAGCCGCCCTGCGGGAACGACCAGCCGCGCCGCCCGAGCGGGTAGCGGTACTCCTCGACCAGGTGGAACCCGCCGTTCTCGGCCGGGATGATGAGCGCGAAGTTGCGCTTGTCGACGAACGCGTAGGTGCCAAGGAACCCGTCGCTGCGCTCGGTCTCGTCCCGGCGGAAGGTGACCCACTGGTCGGCGTAGACGACGCTGGTGGTGAGCATCCGGACTTCTGGGGCGCCCGGCGCCCCGTCATTTCGCTGCGGGTCAGTGTGCACCCGATCATTCTGCCCCGACACTGGCGGCCAGCGGGCCACGACCAGCCAAGCCTCGCCGTAGCACGCCCGGTCGACTGATGATGGATCGCTGGGTACACCCCCGTGTACCCAGCGATCCATCATCATGCTCTGCGGCTCCGTAGTGATAAATTCGCCGGATTTACTAGCACATTTAGCTACCTTTCGGTCACGCTATGTATATGGAAGATCCCGCGGTCCGGAACATGGACGCGAACGCCTACCGGTACTGGCTGATGGTGCTCAGCGCGCAGTGCGGAATCGCCGACCGATCCCAGGCGAAGCAGGCCGGCTTCTCGAATCGGCAGATCTGGCACCGGCTTCAGTCGGGCCGGTGGCAGCACGTCCACGAGGCGGTCTACGCGACGTTCACCGGCGCTCTGACGCGCGATGCGCGTCTGTGGGCGGCGCTACGGAGAGCAGGCGAAGACGCGATCCTCAGTCACGAGACGGCGGCCGAGGTGCACGGCCTGATCGACCGGCCCGCTGGTCAGACGATTCACATCACCGTGCCCGGGAGCCGACGGCCCGTCCAGCGCGGATCGATACGGGGGGTCGTGATCCACCGGTCCGACCAGAGCAGGCCGCAGCTCCCGATCACCTGGAAGCTTCCGCGCACGCGTATCGAGGACACCGTGCTGGACCTGATCGACGCGGCGCCAACCTTCCAGGTGGCCTACGGCTGGATCGCCCGCGCCGTCTCTCGTGACTTCGTCACCACCGCGATGCTCCGAGCGGCCCTGGCGACCAGGCGTCGGGCCCGTTATCGGAGCGAGCTTGCCGTAACGCTGGGGGAGAGCGACGAAAGCATCCACTCCGGGCTGGAGCTCAGGTACGCCCGTGACGTCGAGCGCGCGCACGGCCTCCCCGCGGCGCAGCGGCAGGCCCGTCGCGTGATCGCCGGTAAGGCGCACTACCGGGACAACTGGTACGCCGAGTACCGAGTCTGCGTTGAACTCGACGGGCCCGCCTTTCATCGCGACGAGCAGGTATGGAAGGACAAGCGCCGCGACAACCTCAACCTCGCCAGGGACGGCGCTGAAACCTTCCGTTTCGGGCCGGTGGAGGTAACCGAGCGGGCGTGCGAGAGCGCCGCTATGGTGGCGGTCACCTTGGCCCGCAACGGCTGGAAGGGCGTCCCTCGCCCGTGCCGCCGTAAGGGCTGCTCGCTGCGAAGCCCGAGATAGTGGATCGCTGGATACATCCGGGTGTGCTCAGCGATCCATCGTCTTGATTGCGCGGTCGGCGTGACGGCGTTTTGTCGGTGGCGGTTCTTAGCATCGGACGTGTGACCTGCCGGACGTGCCGGGGGCCGGCGCCAGCCGGGCTCGCCCGGTGCTATCAGTGCGACCTGGCCCGGCGCCAGGCCGGGGAGCTGCTGGCGGACGCGGTGGCGCCGATCGGCTACGCCGTCAGGGGCGGTCGGCTGGCCGTCGACCTGTGGCGCTACAAGTCGGGTGGGGCGGGCGCGGCCGAATCCTCGGCCCGGCTGCAGGAGATGCTGGCCGGGTACCTCAGAGATCACGGGCTGTCCCTGTGGACGGCGGCCGGAATGACGTCCGCCCCGGAGATCGCGGCCGTGGTGCCGGGCGGCCGGGGCAGGCCGGGCCGCCATCCGCTGCTCGGCCTCGTCCGCTCCTGTGTCGACGTTCCGCTGGTGGGCCTCTCGGTTGCGCCCGCGGGGGCGGCCCACGGGCGCGGCGTCGACCCCGGCTGGCTGCGCGTCGACGGTCCTGTGACCGGGGCCGATGTCCTGGTAGTGGATGACTCCTGGGTATCGGGCGGCAGCGCGCAGTCGGCCGCCGTCGCGCTCAAGCTGGCGGGCGCGCGTCGCGTCGCGATCATTGTCATCGGCCGGCACGTCAACCCTGACGACCCGCGGTCGGCGGAGTTCCTGACCGGGCTGCCCGCTACTGACCGTGGATGATGACGCCGCGGATGATCTTGCCGTCGTCGAGGTCCTGGTAGCCCGCGTTGATGTCGTCAAGCGCGTAGCGGCGGGTGATGAGCTCGTCCAGCTTGAGCTGGCCGGCCCGGTAGAGGCGGAGCAGCCGGGGGATGTCGCTGAGCGGGTTGCACATGCCGAAGACGTGACCCTGGATGCGGCGCTGCCAGCCGACCACGCTGCCGTTGGCGGCCAGCTGGATCTGCTTCTCGGCGCTGCGGCCGACCGAGGTGATCGTCACCTGGCAGCCCTTGCCGACGATGGCGGCGGCCTGGTCGACCACCTCGGCGTTGAGCACGCCGATGGTGATGAGCGCGTGGTCGGCCAGCTGGCCCCTGGTCAGGTCGATGACCGCCTGCTGGGCCTGGGCGGCGTCGGCGAACACGTGGGTGGCGCCGAACGCGAGCGCGTTCTCGCGCTTGAACGCGACCGGGTCGACCACGACGACGTTGGCCGCGCCCGCGTACCTGGCGCCCTGCACCGCGTTGGACCCGACTCCGCCGGCCCCGAAGATCACCACCGTCTGGCCGGCCCGCACCCCGGCCGCGTACACCGCGGTGCCCCAGCCGGTGGGCACGCCGCAGCCGGTCAGCGCCGCGACCTCGAACGGGATGTCGGCCTCGATCGGCACGCACGAGTTCTGCGAGACCACCGCCCGCTCGGCGAACGTGCCCAGCATGCAGAACCCGCCGAGGTCGGCCCCGTCGTCGTCGTGGAACCTGAACGTGCCGTCGGCCAGCATCCCCGTCATCATCTGCGCGCCCCAGTCGCACAGGTTCTGGTGGCCGGTCGAGCAGTACCGGCAGGTACCGCAGGCGGGGATGAACGAGCAGACGACGTGGTCGCCCGGCTTGACCCGGGTCACGCCGGGGCCGACCGCCTCGACCACGCCCGCGCCCTCGTGGCCGCCGACCATCGGCAGCCGTCCGGTGGAGTCGCCGGTCCGCAGGTGCTCGTCCGAGTGGCACAGGCCGGACGCCGCGAACTTGATCAGCACCTCGCCCTGCCCCGGCGGGTCAAGCTCAAGCTCGGTGATCTCCCACGGCTTGCCCGGTTCCCTGATGATCGCTGCCCTGGTGCGCATACCTACAGTGCTATACCTGCGGGTCTGATCGCGCCAAGCTGCTGAAACTACGTAATTCGAGGGCGTTCTCTGTGGCCGGTCACTAGACGCCGAGGCCGGGCAGGACCTGCCCGGCGGGAAGCTCGGCCAGCAGGTGGCCGGGCAGCCACAGCTTGGAGCCGCGGATGCCGGACCCGATCACCACCGTCGGCGACTTGGCCACCAGGTCGTCCACCAGGACCGGCCAGGAATCCGGCAGCCCGATCGGGGTGATGCCGCCGTACTCCATGCCGGACAGCGAGGTGACCGTGTCCATCGGACCGAACGACGCCTTCTTGGCCCCCAGGTGACGCCGGACCAGGCCGTTGACGTCGGCCCGGGTGGTGGCGGTGACCATGCAGGCCGCGTAGGTCACGTCCGAGCCGCGCTTGGCCGCGACCACCACGCAGTTCGCGCTCTCCTCGAGCGTCACCCCGTAGGCCTCGCAGAACTGGGCGGTGTCGGCCAGCCCCGGGTCGATCGCGGCCACCCGCACCTGGTCCGCCCACGGCAGCGAGCGCAGCGCGGCGGCGACGGGCGGGGCGAGCAGGTCAGGCTGCTCGAGCGCGGTGTAGTAGGTCAGCGGCAGGCTCATGGTTCCATCCAACCAGGGGTCTGGGCTAGCTGGTCACCACGTAGTAGACCCAGCCGCCGTCGGCGCTCACGTTGGTCGTGTCCTTGGCCGAGGCGGTGAAGTCGGCCCGGACGCGGAACCAGCCGGTCGGCCCGAGCTTGCGCGACATCAGGGTCTGGCTGTACTTGTTCAGCCCCAGGGCCACCTGCCAGGACGGGCCGGGTGTCGGGTAACTGGCGGGCTCCCTGAGCGTCGTCGTGCTGTAGGCGGTGACCGTGTCCCCGGTGGCCGCATGGGCGGGGCCGGACGGGAACGTCGCCACGCTGGCGGCTGCGGCAAAGACGACGACGGGGGCAACTCGACGGAACCGCACGAGGTCTCCCAAGTGTCATGAATTCCCGCCAATGGTTGCGCGCGCGGATAGCCGCGCGGGCGGCGTTCCTGCGGCCATAGTCTAGGGATATGGCGGTCAAGACCCCCGAGACGCACACGGCGCTGGTGCGGCGGGCACGGAAGATCAACCGGGTGCTGGCGGAGACCTACCCGGAGGCGCACTGCGAGCTCGATTTCCAGGACGCGTTCCAGCTGCTGGTGTCCACCGTGCTGTCCGCCCAGACGACGGACAAGCGGGTCAACATGACCACGCCGACGCTGTTCGCCAAGTATCCGACCCCGGAGGACCTGGCCGCGGCGAACCCCGAGGACGTGGCCGAGATCCTGAAGCCGACCGGGTTCTTCAACGCCAAGACGAAGTCGGTGATGGGCCTGTCGGCCGCGCTGACCGAGCGCTTCGGCGGCAAGGTCCCGAACACGCTGGAGGAGCTGGTCACGCTGCCCGGGGTGGGGCGCAAGACCGCCAACGTGGTGCTCGGCAACGCGTTCGGCGTCCCCGGCATCACCGTCGACACGCACTTCGGGCGGCTGTCGCGCCGGTTCGGCTGGACCACCAGCGACGACCCGGTCAAGGTCGAGGCGGAGGTCGGCGAGCTCATCCCCAAGTCCGACTGGGTGCTGCTCTCGCACCGGCTGATCTGGCACGGACGGCGGATCTGCCACGCCCGCAAGCCCGCCTGCGGCGCCTGCCCGGTGGCGGACTGGTGCCCGTCCTTCGGCCTCGGGCCGACCGACGCGGCCACCGCCGCCAAGCTGGTCAAGGCCGGCCCGTTCTCGTGATGGAGGCCGATCGGGAGCCGCCGCAGTGGCTCCGCGACCTCGCCGCGACCGCCGCGGTGATGGAGGTTCCCGAGGTCGCCCGCCCGCCGGCCTCGGGCGGGCGCCGCTCGGCCGTCCTGGTGCTGTTCGGCGACGGGGCGCACGGGCCCGACCTGCTGTTCATCCAGCGCAGCCAGGGGCTGCGGCGGCATCCGGGCCAGCCCGCGTTCCCCGGCGGCAAGATCGAGCAGAGCGACGACGGCCCGGTCGCGGCGGCGCTGCGCGAGGCGGAGGAGGAGACCGGCCTCGATCCGGCGGGCGTGGACGTGCTGGCGACGCTGCCGGAGATGTTCATCGCCCGCAGCGAGTTCCGCGTGATCCCGGTGCTCGGCTGGTGGCGGACGCCGAGCGCGGTCCGGCCGGCCGATATCGGCGAGGTCGCCGCGGTCGAGCGGATCGGCGTGGCCGACCTGGCCGATCCGGTCAACCGGCTCATGATGCGGTTTCCCGGCGGGCGCAGCGGCCCCGCGTTCCGCATCGGCCCGATGCTGATCTGGGGATTCACCGCGCTGCTGACCGACCGACTGCTCGCCCTGGGCGGCTTCGAGCGCCCCTGGGATGCCAGCACCATCCGCGCTCTGCCCGATGGGGCGCCCTAACCGGATACGGTGGACTCCGTGCGCGGTGATCTGCTTGATCTCGCCCTGGTCGTACTTGCCGCCGCGTTCGCGGTTTCCGGCTACCGGCAGGGCTTCATCGTCGGCTCGCTGAGCTTCATCGGCTTTGTTGGCGGTGCGGTGCTCGGCGCCGAGTTCGGCCCGTCTATTTCGCGTGCCATCGTGGGCGGCCAGACCCAGCAGGACGTGGTCGCGGTCGTGCTGCTGGTCTGCGCGGCCATCATCGGGCAGTTCATCGCGTCCTCGATCGGGGCCGCGGTTCGGCAGACGGTCACCAGCCCGTCATCGACGATCCTCGACTCCATCGGCGGGGCCGCCGTCAGCGTCCTGTCGATGCTGCTGATCGCCTGGGCGATCGGCTCGGTCCTGACCGCGTCGTCCTTCCCGGTCGTGGTCGGCCAGGTCGACAACTCGGTCGTGCTCGGCACCATGGACCGGATCATGCCGACGCAGGCCAAGACCATGTTCGGCGACTTCCGGCGGCTGCTCTCCAGCGGCCCGTTCCCACAGGTGTTCAGCGGCATCGGGGCGGCCCACCTGTTCGCGGTGGCCGCGCCCAACCCGGCCGTGCTCAACGGCCCCGGCTACCTCGCCGCCAGGAGCCGGGTGGTCAAGGTGCAGGGCACCGCGCCCAGCTGCGACCGCAGCATCGAGGGGTCCGGGTTCGTCTACGCGCCGCAGCACGTGCTGACCAACGCGCACGTGGTCGCGGGCGTCCAGGACGGGCCGACGGTGACCACGGTCAACGGGACGACGTACCGCGCCCGCGTCGTGCTCTACGACCCGCAGGTGGACGTGGCCGTGCTCTACGTGCCGGGCCTGAACCTGGCCCCGCTCAGCTTCGACGACCAGGCTCAGGCGGGGGCGGAGGCGGTGGTCGCGGGCTACCCCCTTGACCACTCGTTCACCCAGGTGCCGGCCAGGATCGGCGGGACCCAGAACGCGGTCGGGCCGGATATCTACCAGACCGGCACGGTGCAGCGGCAGATCTTCGAGATCAGGGCGGAGGTCGAGCCCGGCAACTCAGGCGGCCCGCTGCTCAGCCCGTCGGGCACGGTCTACGGGGTGGTCTTCGCGGCCGCGGTCAACACGCAGAACACCGGCTTCGCGCTGACCGCGTCCGAGGTCGCGGCCGACGCCCGCGCGGGCGCCGACCAGACCATCCAGACGTCCACCCAGGGCTGCGACTAGGGCTCGCGCAGGGCCAGCCTGAGGTCGGGCTCGGGCAGCGCGGCGAGGCCGTCGCGATCGATGCGGACGGCGATGCGGTCGGCCCAGGCGGCCACGTAGCCCGCGTCGACGCCGACGTCGTTGGCCGGGTGCTCGCGTACGTGCCCGGCCCCCCGGCGCAGCAGGGCGACCGCGCCGCTGGCGTTGCCGCGGCGGGCGTGGGTGAGGCCGACGGCGATCTGGGCCAGGCCCCGCCAGAGCTCGCGGTCCGGGGCCGGGGTCGACTTCCAGGCCGCCTCGAAGACCTCGTGGGCGTGAAACGGGAGGCCCTCGGCCAGCAGGCGGCCGCCGAGCTCGGCCGCCTCGGCCGGGGTGACGGCCAGGTCATCGGGGATGCGCGGGACGTCCTGGGCGCCCGGCGCGGCCCGGGTGAGCGGGCGGCCGAGCTCGTCACGCGGCCGCGCGTTGCGCGCCCGGCCGCCCGGATCCCGGTCGCGGGCGGGGCCGCCGGCCTGGCCGGGCTCCGTCAACGGTCCGGTTCGGGGTCGGCCAGCCAGCCCAGAAGCTCGGAATCGAACAGCTCGGGCCGCTCCTCGTGCGGGTAGTGGCCGGCCCCCTCGATGACCTTCCAGCGATACGGCCCCTCGACGTAGCGGCCGGCCCCGCGCGCCGTCTGCGGCAGGATGCACGGGTCGAGCGCGCCGTGCAGGTGGAGTACCGGCGCCGTGACCGGGGACCGCATCTGCCGGGCGTAGCGCAGGCCGTCGGGCCGGAAGGTGGAGCGGACGAACCACCGCTGGTACTCAAGCGAGGTGTGCGCCACCGGCGGGATGCGCATGGCCGTCTGGTAGGTCTGCGCGGTCTCCTGGTCGGGCCAGCCGGGGGCGGACCAGGACGACAGGATCGTGCCCACCAGGGCGCCGCCGTCGCGGACGAGCCGCCGCTCCGGGAGCATCGGGACCTGGAAGACGAGCGGGTAGCCGCCCCGGCCGGTCTTGGCGGCGGGCCAGCCGATCGACCGGTGGACCGACAGCGGGCTGGACAGCACGGCCGCGCGCATCCGCAGCGGGTGGGCCATCGAGACGATGGCGAGCCGCCGGACCGACTTGGGGAAGTAGGCGGCCAGCGTCCACGCGGTCAGCCCGCCCCAGTCGTGGCCGACGACGACCGCGTTGGCCTCGCCGAGCGCGCTGATCAGCCCGGCCGCGTCGGCGGCGGCGGTGATCAGGTCATACCCCCGCGGCGGCTTGTCGCTGCCGCCGTAGCCGCGCAGGTCGACCGCGACCGCCCGGTAGCCGGCCTCGGCCAGCGCGACGAGCTGGTGCCGCCAGGTCCACCAGAACTCGGGGAAGCCGTGCAGCAACAGCACCAGCGGCCCCTCGCCGATGCTGGCCAGGTGGAAGCGCGTCCCGTTGGCGGTGACGTCACGGTGCGTCCACGGGCCGTTGATCTCGATGACGGGCTCTGCTGGCATGCCCCTGCGCTTTTCGGTTAAGGACGAGAGGGAATCCCGGCCTTGGCGGCGGTGCCAAGGCCGGCTTCGGCGTTGGCGATGGCCGGGCCCGAGCCGTTCGGACTGGAATCGCCCCGGCGAAGCATACCCAGGTCGTCGACGACGGTCTTCCTGGTCATCTTCATGCCGGTCACCTTGCGGATGCGCCCGTAGGCGATCAGGCCGGCCACCGCGATCAGCAGCAGGCAGGTGCCCGCCACGATCAGGAACGCGGCCCAGAGCCAGATCCCGGCGGCGTTGAGGCCGTACGCGAACGCGAAGCAGAGCAGCACCAGGAGCAGGCAGCCCACGAACAGTGCGACGACGGCGAGCCCGGCCGCGATCGCGATCCGCTTCGCGTCCATCTTCAGCTCGCTCTTGGCCAGGCTGATCTCGTACCGGACGAGCTGCGACACGTCCTTGGCCGCGCCCGAGACGAGATCCCCCAGCGACTGCTGCCCGCCCGCGCTGTCCGGTCTTCCGCTGCGGACCATGGCGCCCCTCCCCGACTCATCGCTACGGCAGCGCACGCTACCCCAGGTCGTCCAAGGCTATCGTCCGTGATCACGGAGGGCGCGGACATCCCACCCGTGCCGTGGCACAGGATGTCTCTTGGGGCGAGGGAACACAGTTGAGACACGCGAACGGCGCCCCGCTTGGGGGCGCCGCCGCCAGTAAGTACGTCAGTCTGGCTACCATGCGTGCACCTATCAATTGTCGGCCGGACCGTTCTGGCCTGGCCTGACACGCCTCCCGCGGCTGGTCGCGCGTGGGTACCCGGCTGCCGTGCTCGGACGTTCTCGCTGTCCGTGACCTCTTTCTACGACGAAAGCAGGCCGCCGCCAACCCCTCAGGCGTGATCAATTCGTGATCTTGATCGGTGGGCCCGTTCCCATGCAGTTAGCGACTGGGACGGGCCTCGCCCTTGCGCCGGGGCGTCGCGGTCCCGCCGCGGCCGGGGCCGGCCCGCGGCGGCGCCGGGGCGGGCCCGGCTTCGTTAGGGGTCCGCAAGGATTGTTCGCTTCCCGCAAACAATCCTCCGGAACGTCTGTTCAGGATGAGCTCATTCATGTTGTAATTCCTTTGCGCGCTTCATGCTGCGCCATGTTAGGGATAAGCTTTACCAAGACGGTGCCGGCCTACCCCCCCAGGGCCGGACCGTGTGCGGTACCCCTCGCTCTCCCCCCCGGCGAGGGGTACCGCCCCTAACCTTCGATCGCCGTGGTCAACAGCTTTCGGCTGTTTTCCCGGCTTTTTGTATCTTCTGGGGGCGACCCCCAGACCCCCGGTGCGGGCTTCGCCCGCAAGGCAACGGGTCGGTGGTCTCTCTCTCCGGTCGGGGTCGCCTTCCCCGCTCAGCCTTTTCACCTGCGGTTTCTTATTTCTAATTAACCCTCTGATGTCTCTTGATTACCAGTGGCGCCCTGTATTGAGAAAGATCATTCTCTGGGTGGTTGACTGGTTAGATGGCGTCGGTTAGGAGGGTGTTTAGGAGGGCTACGGCGCCGGGTTTGGATAGCGGGGAGTTGCCGTTTCCGCACTTCGGTGACTGTATGCAGGAGGGGCAGCCGGTTTCGCAGGGGCAGGCGGCGATCGCGTTGCGGGTGGCGCGCAGCCAGTCGGCCGCGATCGCGAAGCCGCGCTCGGCGAACCCGGCCCCGCCGGGCTGGCCGTCGTACACGAACACGGTCAGCTGGCCGGTCGACTGGTGCAGTTCGGCCGAGAGCCCGCCCACGTCCCACCGGTCGCAGGTCGCGAACAGCGGCAGCAGGCCGATCGCGGCGTGCTCGGCCGCGTGGGCCGCGCCGGCCAGGTCGTTGCCGGGGACCGGCGCCACCCGCTCGTTGGGGACCGTCCAGGCGACCGCGACCGTGGACAGCGTGCGCTCCGGCAGGTCGAGCGCTATCTGGGGCCCCTTCGCCTTCCCCCCGGTGCGACGCCGGGCGTACCCCACCACCTGCCTGGTCACCCGGACGTCGGCCAGGACGAGGTCGGCCGCGCCCCAGCTGACGCGGCGGCGCTCGGCGATGACGTCGATGTCGGTGACGTCGCTGGCCTGGGTCGTGTAGCCGGGGTCGCCCGGTTCCACCAGCGCCACCCGGTCGGCCAGGTCGAGGGTGCCGACCAGGTAGGAGTCGCCCTGGTGGAGGTAGACGGCGCCGTCGTGGACGTACCGGTGGGCGGACGCCTCGTCCATCGTGCCGATCAGCCGCCCGGTCGCCTGCTCGACCACCCGCACCGGGCGGCCGAGGTCGCCCCTGATCGAGATATCGCGGGCCGGGCGGCCGTGCCTGGCGTAGTACCAGCCGGCCGGCCGGCTGCGGAGCTCGCCCACGGCCGCCAGGCCGGCCACCGCCCCGGCTGCGGCCGGCCCGAACAGCTCGAGGTCGGGCTCGGTCAGCGGCAGCTCGGCGGCGGCCGCCGCCAGGTGCGGCCCGAGCACGTACGGGTTGGCCGGGTCGAGCACCGCGGGCTCGACCGGATGGCCCAGCAGCGTGTCCGGGTGGTGCACCAGGTAGCTGTCGAGCGGGTCGTCGCGGGCGATGAACACCGCCGTGGCGGCGCGCCCGGTGCGGCCCGCCCGGCCCGCCTGCTGCCAGAGCGATGACCAGGTCCCCGGCCAGCCGGCGATCAGCACCGCGTCGAGGCCGCTGATGTTGATGCCGAGCTCGAGCGCGGTGGTGGCGGCCATCCCGGTGATCCGGCCGTCCCGCAGCCCCGCCTCGAGCCGGCGGCGGTCGTCGGCCAGGTAGCCCGAGCGGTAGGCGGCCACCGCGCCGGCCGGGTCGCCGTCGAGCGCGTCGCGGGCGGCCAGCGCGACGGTCTCGGCCCCGCGCCGTGACCGCAGGAAGGCGAGCGCCGGGATCTCCGCCCTGACCATGGCGGCCAGCAGGTCCGAGGCCTCGGAGGTGGCGGGCCTGCGCGCCCGCACCCCGGCGTAGCTGTGCAGCAGGGGCGGCTCCCAGAGCGCGAACGTGAGCGGCGCGCGGGGCGAGCCGTCGTCGGTCACCGCGGTCGCGGCCAGGCCGGTGAGCTGCCTGGCGCACCCGACCGGGTCGGCGATGGTGGCCGAGGCGAGCATGAAGACCGGCTCCTGGCGGCTGCCCAGGGCGGCGTGGTAGGCCGCGACGCGGCGGAGCCTGCGCAGAATCTGGGCGACGTGCGAGCCGAAGACGCCGCGGTAGCCGTGGCACTCGTCGATGATCACGACCCGCAAACGGCGGAGGAAGCCGCGCCAGCGGTGGTGGTTCGGCAGCAGCCCGCTGTGAATCATGTCGGGATTCGTCAGCAGATAGTTGGCATGGGACTGCGCCCAGGCCCGTTCGGCCATCGTGGCGTCGCCGTCGTAGCAGGTGGCGCGGACGCCGGGCAGGCTCAGGTCGCGGACCGCCTTCAGCTGATCGGCGGCGAGCGCCTTGGTCGGCGAGACGTAGAGCACGGTGCCGCCGCCGAGCACCTCCGACAGCGCCGCCGCCAGGTAGCCGGCCGACTTGCCGGAGGCGGCGCGAGTAGCGAGGATCACACTCTGCCCGGCCAGCGCGAGCCCTGCCGCCTGTGCCTGGTGGGTCCAGGGGGCCGCGATGCCACGGGACGCGAGGGCGGCGGCCACCTCGGATCGAATCGATTCCGGCCAGGAGGTGGTTCTCCCTGCTTCGCCGGGTATGTGGGTGAGATGCACCAGTTCCCCGGCCCGCTGCGCTGCGCGCAGGACGTCGAGCGCCCCTCCGTGGAGAGGGATGGCGTCCTCCAGTGTTTCTGCGCGGTCCGGGGCGACGATGGGCATAGGTTTAATAGTGTGTCATCCGTCAAGCGGATGCGTGGCACCATGTTTTCGTATAGACATGACGCCTGAGCGTGGTTGAATGCCGATCAGGGGTCGCCCCCATGACGCTAGAGACGCCCTCGGGGCGCTGGAGGATTAGTGGATCTGAAGCTGTCGAACAGCAACAAGGACGGCATCGAGATCGTGGACGTCGAGGGTGAGATTGACGTCTACACCGCGCCGCGCCTGCGCGAGCTGCTCATCGAGCTCGTGAACAAGAAGAACTACCAGCTGGTAGTGAACATGGAGAAGGTCGAGTTCCTCGACTCCACCGGCCTCGGTGTCCTGGTCGGCGGGCTCAAGCGGGTGCGGGCGCACGACGGGTCCCTCGACCTGGTGTGCACTCAGGAGCGCATCCTCAAGATCTTCCGCATCACCGGCCTCACCAAGGTCTTCGGCATCCACGACTCCGTGGATGAGGCCATCGCCGCCAGGAAGGCCGAGAAGCGCCTACCTGCGTAATGGCCACCGTCGAAGTCACCTTCACGCCGCTGCCCGTGCACGTGCGGACCGCCCGGCTCGTCGCCACTGCGGTCGCGCGCCGGAGCGGCGTGGCCGAGTCACTGCTCGACGAGGTGCGCCTCGCGGTTGGCGAGGCGTGCTCCCGGGCGGTAGAGGCGCACCAGCGGCGCTGCCCGGGCGAGCCCATCCGGGTATCGCTCACCGATGACGGCGAGCAGTTCCTGGTGGTGGTGACCGACGCGGTGCAGGGACCGGAGCACGACCTGCCGGCGGGCGTCAGCCTGCCGGCAGGCGCCGGTGCCGACGGCGGCGACGGCGCGGCCCTTGGCCTCGATTTCGCGGTCCCGTCCGGAGGCTCGGTTCCGCTGCGCCTGCCGGAGGACGTGGGCCTGGCGGTCATCGCCGGCCTCGCCGACGACGTTCGCATCGCGCCCGCCGGCCACGGCACGAGCGTGACGATGATCTGGAAGCGCCGCACCGCCGCCTAGTAGCGGCGTCGCTGTACCTGTGTGACAGACGGCTGCCCCGGGTTCGCCCATCTCCTTGCGGCCCGTTGTTTTGGCGATTCTGCGTCGCCCGGCACCCGTCATGAGACACCATCGGTAGTCTCAGTCGTTTACTCAATCATCACGAGTCACAGTAGTCACATCTATTAACAAATGACACATTTGTCACTTTAATATTTATTAATACCTTCCGTAACAGGCGAACTGGTTAAACCGGGGCAAACCACGAGACGGAAAGCGACGAACTGTGACACTTGCGGCCATAGATGATGTTTTCGCGTACTTAACATCACTAATTGACTGGTTGAAGATAGGAAACTCGTGTCACTACAAGATCCGGGGTGGTCGGCGTAGACTCCCCCAACAGCGCACTTTTCGGATGGCGGCTGAGCTGGGAGCATCGGTATTTTCGGCCAGAGGACTGCCTTTAGCCGCGCGCGACAGACGTCGAAGGAGATGGTATGTCTAAGCTCAGTCCCGCCCTTGCGGCGGGCGGACCGGTGGCTCCGGTCAGCGTGAGCGGCTCCAACCTGACTTGGGTTGTGATCGTCGCTGTTGTCGCACTGCTTGCCCTCGGGGTCGCGGGCGTGCTGGTGCGCGAGGTCCTTGCGGCAAGCAAGGGAACCGAGAAGATGCAGGAAATAGCCAAGGCCGTGCAGGACGGCGCGGCGGCCTACCTGCGCAGGCAGTTCAGGACGCTGAGCGCGTTCGTCGTCCTTATCTTCTTCATCCTGCTGGTGCTGCCGTCCCCCGGCCCCGGGGTCATGTGGGGTCGCAGCATCTTCTTCTTGATCGGTGCGCTGGCTTCCGGATTGACCGGGTTCATCGGCATGTCGCTCTGCGTGCGCGGCAACGTCCGGGTGGCGGCCGCGGCGCGTGAGGGCGGCGAGCGCACGGCGATGCGGATCGCGTTCCGCTGCGGCGGCGTCGCGGGCATGTGCACGGTCGGCCTTGGCCTGCTGGGCGCGGCCGTCGTTGTGCTCATCTACAAGGCCAACGCGCCGGACGTGCTCGAGGGCTTCGGCTTCGGCGCCGCCCTGCTCGCCATGTTCATGCGCGTCGGCGGCGGCATTTACACCAAGGCGGCCGACGTCGGCGCCGACCTGGTCGGCAAGGTCGAGCAGGGCATCCCCGAGGACGACCCGCGCAACGCCGCCACGATCGCCGATAACGTGGGCGACAACGTCGGCGACTGCGCGGGCATGGCGGCCGACCTGTTCGAGTCCTACTCGGTCATGCTGGTCGCCTCGCTGATCCTGGGCAAGACCGCGTTCGGCGACAAGGGACTGATCTTCCCGCTCATCGTGCCCGCGATCGGCGTGATCACGGCGGTCATCGGGATCTTCGCGGTCCGGCCGCTGGCCCGTGACCGCAACGGGATGAGCGCGATCAACCGCGGGTTCTTCATCTCGGCGATAATCTCGGTCATCGGCGTGGCGGTCTTGTGCTTCACCTTCCTGCCCGCGAAGTTCAGCGCGCTGCAGGGCATCACCGAGTCGGCGATCTCCGGCTACAACGGCAACCCGCGCTGGATCGCGTTCGGCGCGGTCGTGATCGGCATCGTGCTGGCGTCCGCGATCCAGCTGCTGACCGGGTACTTCACCGAGACCACGCGCAAGCCGGTCCGGGACATCGGGCAGGCCTCGGAGACCGGCGCGGCGACCGTGATCCTGTCCGGCATCTCGTCCGGCATGGAGTCGGCCGTCTACTCGGCGCTGCTGATCGGCGGGGCCGTGTTCGGCGCCTACCTGCTGGCCACCGGCAACGCCACCATCGCGCTGTTCGCGGTGGCGATGGCGGGCGGCGGCTTGCTGACCACGGTCGGCGTGATCGTGTCGATGGACTCCTTCGGCCCGGTGACCGACAACGCCCAGGGCATCGCCGAGATGTCGGGCGAGATCGAGGGCGACGCCGCCAAGGCGCTGACCAGCCTGGACGCGATCGGCAACACCACCAAGGCGATCACCAAGGGCATCGCGATCGCGACGGCGGTGCTGGCGGCGACGGCGCTGTTCGGCTCGTTCCGGGATTCGGTCGAGTCGGCCCTGCCGGCCAGCGCGGCCGGCTCGTTCGCGCTGAACGTGGCCCAGCCGAACGTCCTCGTGGGCGTGATCATCGGCGCGTCGGTCGTGTTCCTGTTCTCCAGCCTGCTGATCATGGCGGTCGGCCGGGCCGCCCAGCGGGTGGTCCTCGAGGTGCGGATGCAGTTCCGCAACCACCCGGGCATCATGACCTACGAGGAGAAGCCGGACTACTCGCGGGTGGTGGACATCGTCACCGCCGACTCGCTGCGCGAGCTGGTCACCCCGGGCCTGCTGGCGGTGCTGACGCCGATCGCGATCGGGTTCACCTTCGGCTACGCGCCGCTGGGCTCGTTCCTGGTCGGGGCGATCGCGGCGGGAGTGCTGATGGCGGTCTTCCTGTCCAACTCCGGCGGCGCCTGGGACAACGCCAAGAAGCTGGTCGAGGACGGCCATCACGGCGGCAAGGGCTCCGCCGCGCACGAGGCGACCGTCATCGGCGACACCGTGGGCGACCCGTTCAAGGACACCGCCGGCCCCGCGATCAACCCGCTGATCAAGGTCATGAACCTGGTCTCGCTGCTGATCGCCACGTCGGTGGTGAAGTACAGCTCGAACACCGGCCTGCGGGTCGGGGTCGCCCTCGGCGCGGTGATCATCATCGTCGCGGCGATCGTCTGGTCTAAGCGGCGGGCCAGCAGCCTCGGCGACGAGGCCCCGGCCGACACCGAGATCGCCGGCGCCACGGCGCCGGCCGTGTCCGCCGAGCCGGCCGTGCCTGCGGAGCTGACCGAGAAGCAGGCGGACGCGATCAACGACGTCCCGCTGGGTCACGCCCCGGAGGAGGCGTCGCTCAACGGCCAGGTGTCGAGCGGCTCGCCTAAGCAGGCGGAAACGGAGTAGCGCACCACCACCGAACGGGCCGTGGCCTTCGCATGAACGCGAAGGCCACGGCCCGTTCGATATACCGGGTTTGCCGCCTTTGACCTTTACTCGGCGCCCTGGTCGGCGGCGTCGACCGCGTCGCGGGGGATGCCGAGCAGGTACAAGATCGTGTCCAGGTAGGGGACGTTGACCGCGGTGTCGGCCGCGTCGCGGACCACCTGCTTGGCGTTGAACGCGACGCCGAGCCCGGCCGCGCCGATCATGCCGAGGTCGTTGGCGCCGTCGCCGACGGCGACGGTCTGCGAGAGCGGGACCCCGGCCGCCCGGGCGAACGTGCGCAGCGCCTCGGTCTTGCCCTCGCGGTCGATGATCGGCTCGATCACCTCGCCGGTCAGCTTCCCGGCCGCGATCTCGAGGGTGTTCGCGGCCACGTAGTCGATGCCGAGCTCGTCCGCCAGCGGCGCGATCACCGAGGTGAAGCCGCCGCTGACGATGCCGCAGCGGTAGCCGAGCCGCTTCAGCGTCCTGATCAGCGTGCGCGCCCCCGGGGTGAGCCGCAGGGCCGACCGGACCTCGTCCAGAACGCTGGCGTCGAGGCCCTTCAGCAGCGCGACCCGCTCCCGCAGGGACGCGGCGAAGTCGAGCTCGCCGCGCATGGCCGACTCGGTCACGGCCGCCACCTCGGCCGCGCAGCCGGCCCGGTCGGCCAGCAGGTCGATGACCTCGTCCTGGATCAGCGTCGAGTCGACGTCCATCACGATCAGCCGCATCGCCCGCCGCTCGAGGCCCGCCCGCTGCACCGCGACGTCCACCCCGCTGTCGACCGCCACCTGGGCCAGCGTGTTGCGCAGCGGCACCGGGTCGGCTCCCGACACGTCGAGCTCGACGCAGGTCACCGGGTCACTGGCGAGCCTGGTGATGCGGTCGATGTTGGCGCCGCTCGACGCGACCGCGGCCGCGACGGCGGCGACCGCGCTCGGCTGGAGCGGGCTGCCGAGCACGGTGACATGGAGCCGGCCGCGCACCCGGCCGGCGCCCGCGCGGGCGGGCGACTCGGCCGAGCCGGTGGTGATCTCGGCCTCCAGGCCGAGGTCGGCCGCCAGGTCGCTGACCACCTGGTAGATCGCGGTCAGGTCGGGCCGCTCGGTGCAGCTCACGAGCACGCCGAGCACCAGGCGGCCCCTGATCGTGACCTGCTCGATGTCGGCTACGCTCAGCGGGAAGCGCGCGAGGGCGCCGAACAGGCGCGCGGTGACCCCGGGCCGGTCCCGGCCCGTCAGCGTGATCAGGAGCGTGGTCCGTGAATGATTCATCGCGTGCCAACCGTACCTTTCTGCCCCGCGGCCGGTGTGACCAACCCCCGCGCCCTATTTCGGCTGGTGATTAGCCGAACGGCGCGCGGTGGCATAGGTTCGGTCTCGGCGGCCGTTCGACCCGGCGAGAGCGGGGTCGGCGTTGAGGAGGGGCAGGCAGTGTCAGACGAGGTGCTCAAGCTGCGTGGCGTCACTGTGCGGCGCGAAACGTCACTGCTATTGCGTAACGTCGACTGGACGGCGCACGAGGATGAGCGCTGGATCGTGATCGGGCCGAACGGGGCCGGCAAGACCACGCTGCTGGCGGTTGCGGCGACTCAGGTTCACCCGACCGAGGGCAGCGTCGAGGTGCTGGGCGAGCGCCTCGGCGACGTGAACGTGTTTGACCTGCGCCCCCGGATCGGGCTGACCAGCGCGGCGCTGGCCGAGCGGGTGCCGGCCGGCGAGAAGGTCATCGACCTGGTGCTCACCGCGTCCTACGCGATCCTCGGCCGGTGGAAGGAAGAGTACGAGTCGGCCGATGTGACCAGGGCGGTCGAGCTGCTCGACGCGCTCGGCTGCGCGCACCTGATCAGGCGGCGGTTCTCCACGCTGTCGGAGGGCGAGCGCAAGCGCGTCCAGATCGCCCGCGCGATGATGCCCGATCCGGAGCTGCTGCTGCTCGACGAGCCCGCGGCCGGGCTCGATCTGGGCGGCCGC
Source organism: Trebonia sp. (assembly GCA_036509215.1). Lineage (GTDB taxonomy): Bacteria > Actinomycetota > Actinomycetes > Streptosporangiales > Streptosporangiaceae > Trebonia. Next base: position 1,899 of record DATCGA010000482.1, on the reverse strand, counting down.
GAGGACCTCCTGCGACGCCTGTCGACCCTCGCCCGCGACCCCAAGGCGCCGATGATGGTCCTGGTCACCCACCACGTCGAGGAGGTGCCGGCCGGGTTCACGCACGCGATGCTGCTGCGCCGCGGCTCGGTCCTGGCGGCGGGCCCGATCGAGGACGTCTTCACCGCCCGCACCCTCTCCCGCTGCTTCGGCGTTCCGCTTGAGATCGAGCGCCGCGACGGCCGCTGGCGGGCCTGGGCCGCGCGCTAGGACCGCTCCGCCGCCGGCTAGGCGGGCCCATGAGTTAGCAAGGCCTATCGTTTTACGGCACTAGTGCTCGGTGTGTTCGCCGGGTTACCGTGGGCTTTATCGTCGCTTGGGCGGAGATAACCCTGATGGGCACCATAGTCGCGATAGTCCTGCTCGTCCTGATTGTTGTGCTGGCGATAGTCACCGTGGTCAGATCGGTGCGGATCGTCCCGCAGGCGCAGGCGGGCATCGTCGAGCGGTTCGGCCGCTACCATCGGACCCTGCACGCCGGGCTGAACCTGGTCACGCCGTTCGTCGACCGGCTCCGCCCGCTCATCGACCTGCGCGAGCAGGTCGTCAGCTTCCCCCCGCAGCCGGTCATCACCAAGGACAACCTGGTGGTCGGCATCGACACGGTGATCTACTTTCAGGTCACCGACCCGAAGTCGGCCACCTACGAGATCGCCAACTACGTGGCCGCGGTCGAGCAGCTCACGGTGACCACGCTGCGGAACGTGGTCGGCGGCATGGACCTGGACACCACCCTCACGTCGCGGGACTTCATCAACGGCGAGCTCCGCAAGGAGCTCGACGAGGCGACCGGGCGGTGGGGGCTGCGGGTCAGCCGGGTGGAGCTCAAGGCGATCGAGCCGCCCGCGTCGATCCAGGGCTCGATGGAGAAGCAGATGCGGGCCGACCGGGACAAGCGGGCCGCGATCTTGTCGGCCGAGGGCGCCAAGCAGGCGGCCATCCTCACCGCCGAGGGCGAGAAGCAGGCGGCGGTGCTGCGCGCCCGCGGCGAGGCGGAGGCCGAGGTGGTCCGGGCCGAGGCGGACGCCACCGCCCAGGCCGCCCGGGCGCGCGGCCAGGCGCAGGCGATCGCGACCGTGTTCCGCGCGATCCACGAGGGCAATCCCGATCAGCGGCTGCTGGCCTACAAGTACCTGGAGATGCTGCCCGAGCTCGCGCGGGGCAGCGCCAACAAGATGTGGATCGTGCCGAGCGAGCTCGGCAAGGCGCTCGAGGGGATCGGCGGGTTCTTCGGCAACGCGACCGCCGAGGCGGTCGTGCGGGAGCCCGGCGAGGACGGCCCAGCGGCGCTGCCGGGCCCCGACGGGAACGGCAGCGTCACCCGGCTGCCGATCTGAACGGCCGCGGCCGACGCAGGCCCGCGGCCGGCCTCGCGGCGCCGCCCGTCGGCAGCGGCCGGACCTGAACCAGGCCCGAGTCGCTGACCCGGGTCTCGAAGGCCGGCTGGGTGGCGGTGGCGGGCCCCCGGCGCACGCTGCCGTCGCTGAGCCTGAAGGTCGAGCCGTGCCAGGGGCAGACCACGCAGGCGACGTCCCGGTCGATTACCAGCCGGCCCTGGTGCAGCGGCCCGCCCAGGTGCGAGCACTGGTCGGAGAGGACGGAGACGGACTCGCCGGCCCGAACCGCGAGCAGGCTGAGGTACCCGAGCTGGCGTCGGGCGGGGCGCCCCTCGGGCAGCTCCGCCAGCGGGCAGAGATCCTGCCAGCCGATCGCGGCCAGGTGCCCGATCTGCTCGGCGTGGCTCGTCCCGGCCCCCAGCCGCATCGCCAGGTGACCGCCGAGGTAGCCGCCGACGGTGGCGGCGGCGAGCCCGCCGACGGCCAGCGCGGTGCCGCTGCCGCGCCGTCCGGCCCTGCGGGC
>DATCGA010000481.1:0-8702 GCA_036509215.1 Trebonia sp. | reverse complement strand
CGAGCGGGGCGGGGTCGCGGGTGGGGTGGTTTGGGGGGTTGCTAGCGGGGGGCTAGGCCGAGGAGGAGCTCGTCGACGACGCGGGCGGCGAAGGCGGGGTCCGGGCGGGGGGCGTCGAGCTTGCCCCGGGCCATGACCGCGCCGGTGAGCGCGAGCATCGCGATCTCAACGTCGGCGTCGGGGCGGACCTCGCCGTCGGCGATGCCGCGGCGCAGGACCGACCTCATCAGCTCGCGGCGGGGCTCGATCACGCGCTCCCGGTAGAGGGCCACCAGCCTGGGGTAGCGCTCGCCCTCGGCGTGCAGCAGCGCGTACTGCTGCGCGTGCTGGGGGTCGGCCGCGTCCTCGGCGATGACCTCGAGCATCGCGATCAGGTCGGCCCGGACCGACTCGCCCCGCGGCTGCGGCAGCGGGCGCCGCAGGGCCGCGAACGCGGCGATCAGCAGGTCCTCCTTGCCGCCCCAGCGGCGGTACAGCGTGGCCTTGCCGACGCCGGCCCGGGAGGCGACGTCCTCGCAGCTCACGCCGTCGATGCCGCGGTCCGCGACCGCCTCGATGGCGGCGTCGAGTATCGCCTGCTCGGCCTGCTCGCTGCGGGGACGCCCTGGGCGCCGGTGGGCGGCGCAGTCCGGGGTCGGCTCGGCGTTCGGGGCTACCCGGGCGTTCGGCGGCAGGGCGGGGCCGGGGTTCCCGGCGACCGTGCCGGTGCCGGACTGCGTGTCGGCGCCGGACTGGGTGACGTGGCCGGAGTGGGCGCCGGTGCCGGACTGGGAGTTGGCGGCGGAGTGGGTGTTGGCGGCGGAGTGGGTGTCGGGCGCGGGGGGGATCCCGGGGGCGCGGGCGGGCGGGGCTGCGGACGGGGTGGGGTCTTGGGTGGTTCGCATGGCCGGGATTCACCTTCTCTCTCGTAGTTCGGTTACCCGTCGGTGGAGTCGCCGGCGGTACCGGGCGAAGCAACGGTCCGTTCGAGATAAATCGGGGTTGAATTTTGCGCTGGGATCGGCCGCGGGCGGGCGGTCATCGCCAGCTCGGCCAGCTCGCGCTCGGCCGCCGCGATCTCCATCGCGACCAGCTCCTCCATCTCCTCGATGGTAGGCCTCGGCTTGCCCGGCATCCAGCGGGAGACCGCGATCGCGCCGATGACCGCGAGGCCGGCCGCGATCGCGGTGGTGACCCGCATGGCGTCCACGAACGAGGCGTCGGCCGGGGCGAGCAGGAACCGGCCCGCCGGGCCGAGGTGCTGGGCGAGGGCCTGGGTGGCGGTGATCGAGGTGCCCGCCGTGTTCCTGGCCGACTCCGGCAGCCGGGCCAGGGTCGGGCTGAGCGAGCTGCGGTAGGCCTGGGCGAGGATCGAGCCGAGCACGGCCACGCTGAGCGCGACCGCGACCTGGCGGGCGGTGTTGGACAGGGCCGACCCGGCCCCGGCCCGCTCGCGCGGCAGCGCCTGCATGATGCTGGCGGTCGCGGCCGGGATGGCCACGCCGAGCCCGGCCCCCTGCACGAAGTAGAGCACCGCGATGATCCAGATCGGCGAGGACACGCCGATGAACGCGTAGCCGCCGATCGCGATCGCGTTCAGCAGCATGCCCGCGACGCCGACGGCGCGGACGCCGTAGCGGTCGACCAGCCGGGCGCTGCGGGGCGCGATGAGGAACTGCGCGAGCGCGAACGGCACCGCCAGCGAGCCGGCCTCGAGCGGGCTGTAGCCGCGGACGTTCTGCAGGTAGAAGCTGGTGAAGAAGTAGACGCCGCCCATGCCGAAGAAGAGCAGCGCGATCGACCCGACGCTGGCCGACAGCGTCCGGTTCTTGAACAGGCGGACGTCGAGGCTGGGGTGCTCGATGCGGCTTTCCCACCAGACGAACAGCGCGAGCACGACCAGGCCGCCCAGCAGCGGGGCGAGCACGCCCGCGCTCAGCCAGGACGCGCCGTCGCCGCCCTGCACGACCCCGTAGATCAGCAGCACCAGGCCGAGGACGGACCCGAGCACGCCGACGTAGTCGATCCGGCCCGGGGCGGGGTTGCGGGACTCCGGCACCAGGAAGAACGCGGCCACCAGGCCGACTGCGGTGACCGGGACGTTGATCAGGAAGACCGAGCCCCACCAGAAGTGGGTCAGCAGCAGGCCGCCGAGGACCGGGCCGATCGCGACGCCGATGCCGACGGCGGAGGTCCAGATGCCGATGGCCCGCGCCCGCTCCTGCGGCTCGAAGACGTTGGCGATGATCGACAGCGTCTGCGGCATCACCGCCGCGCCGCCCAGGCCCATCGCCGCGCGGGCCGCGATCAGCTGGTCGGGCGAGTGCGAGTAGGCCGACAGGAGCGAGCCGAGGCCGAACAGGGCCAGGCCGACCATGAGCACGCGCTTGCGGCCGATGCGGTCGCCGACCACCCCGAAGGTGAACAGCAGGCCCGCGAAGACCAGCGTGTAGGAGTTGATCGCCCATTCGAGCTGGGACTGGCTGGCGCCGAGGCCGCCGGCCGGGCTGGCGATGGTCTTGAGGGCGACGTTGAGCACGGTGTTGTCGATGACGATGGCGAGCAGCCCGACGACGAGCACGCCGAGGATGATCCATCGCCTGCGCTGGATCGCTGAAGTCTCCACAGGCCCCTCCAGAACTACAGAAAGCTTTCGGTGCCGGCCGCTCGTAGGCGCCGACTCAGCGATGCCCGGACCCTGCACTATCGATACGGAACAGGACCGTATCGGAATCTATTCCTGGAGATTTTGTGCGTTTTTTTACAGGGTTACGTCGGCCCGCCGGAGCTCGCCGGTGGCCCGGTTGACCAGCAGCGCGAGCGTGACCGGGGCGTGCTCGCCGACCAGCTCGACCGTCACCGAGGCGGTCCCGCTGCCTGCCTGGCAGGCGCCCACCGCGCACTTGCCGGCCCAGACGGCGGCCATCCGCAGGCGGCGGGCGATCAGGCCGGCGTCGGCCGACGGGGCGACCGGCACTTCGTCCGGCCAGTCCTGCGCGGGGTCGTTCAGCCACTCGACCACCGCGTCGAGGGTGCGGGCGAGGGCCGAGTTCGGGGCCGGCGGGACGGCCAGGGTCAGCGACATGACCCGGGGCTCGCGCTCGGGACTGAGCTGGATCTGGGCCTGCACGGTGCCGCGCTCCCCGGTCAGCCACCAGCGGCGGTGGGCCGGGGTGTCGGACTCGGGTGTGCGGTTCGGGTCGGGGGTGAACTCGCCGATGCGCTCGCGGATCAGGCCGATCGTGTGGCGGCGCTCGTGGTAGGGGCCGTCGAGGGCGACGTTATCGGTGAACAGCGCGTCGGCTTCCTCGTCGTCCCAGTTCGTCAGCAGTCGGTTGACTTTTTCCTGGGCGGCGAGGGTCTGCGGCCAGGGGGCGCCGGTCTTGTCGTTTTTGGCGGCGGCCGGCGCCAGGGCCACCTGGTACGCGCTCGAGGCGGGAACCAGGGCGTCGAGGACCAGGCCGGTGAGCGGGGACATCGGGGCGTAGGTCCCGTTGCCGAGGGCGATCACGCCGATGCCGGAGGCGGGGTGCCAGCGCATGTTCGACCCGAACCCGGGGTAGCCGCCGCTGTGCGAGACCACCCGCCCGAGGGCCGGTTCCTCGTCCACGAACAGGCCGAACCCGTAGTACTCGGGCGCGGCGGGCGGTCCGCCCGGCAGCCGCCCGGCCGCCCGCCAGCCGGTCACCGCCTGCGGCAGCTGCATCAGCCGCCGCGAGGCCGGGCGGAGCGGGTGCTTGCCATTGCCGTCGGCGCCGTCCGGGTTGCCGTCGGGCGGGAAGGCGGCCGCGAACCCGGCCACCCAGCGGGCGAGGTCGGAGACGGTCGAGAACACGCCGCCCATCGGCGCGAACGCGCCGTAGGGGTCGAACGGCAGCTCGTCCCAGCCCGCCGGCCCGTGCCGGTAGCCGACGGCCAGGTTGCCCCGCTCGAACTCGTCGGCGTTGAAGCCGGTCCTGGTCAGGCCCAGCGGCGCCAGCAGCCGGGTCCTGATGAACTCGTCGTAGAGCACCCCGGACGCCATCGTGACCACCCGGCCGAGGATCGCGTAGCCGAGGTTGGAGTACTCGAACCGGGTCCCCGGCGCCCAGTTGAACGAGACCCCGGCCGCCAGCAGCCGGTCGAACGCGGTGAGCGGCAGCCCCTGCTGCCGGTCACCCCACGGGTCGTCGGTCGGGAAGCCGGCCGTCATCGTCAGCAGCTGCCTGATCGTCACCGCAGGGGCGTCGGCCGACCCGGAGGTCCAGCCGGCCAGCTCGGGCACGTACTGCGCGGCCGGGTCGTCGAGCGCCAGCGCGCCTGCGTCGCGCAGCAGCAGGACGGCCGACGCGGTGAACGACTTGGACATCGACGCGATCCGGAACACCGTGTCCGCGTCGGGCGGGCCGGCGCCGAGGACGCGGGCGCCGAACCCGGCACTGTGCACGAGCTCGCCGCCGGCCACGATGCCGTAGGCGATCGCGGGCTGCCCGCCGCGGGCGAAGAGGTCGCTGACGACGGCGTCCGCCGCCGCAAAATCGTCGGCGGTGAAACGGTCACGCCCGGTCACGTTGTTTACCAGCCGGGGGCCGGCTACTGGGTCACTAGGCACATGACTATCCTCGCACGCCGCGCGCATGCGATTATTGGTCCGTCCGGGTACGCCGCAGGGGCGCCTCGAGACTTGGAGGATCTGACGATGCCGTCACAGGACATACCGCCGCGCACGCTGCCTTCGCAGGAATCCGAGCCACTGTACGGCGGCCGCCGATCCGGGCGGATCACGGTCAGGGACATCGCCGCCGCGAAGGCCCGCGGCGAGAAGTGGCCGATGCTCACCGCCTACGACGCCCTCACGGCCGGGATCTTCGATGAGGCCGGGATTCCGGTGCTGCTGGTCGGGGACTCGGCCGGGAACGTGGTGTTCGGCTACGAGACCACAATCCCGGTCACCGTCGACGACCTGATCCCGCTGACCGCAGCCGTTGTGCGCGGTACCAGGCGGGCGATGGTGGTCGCGGACCTGCCGTTCGGCTCGTACCAGGCCTCGCCGGGCGAGGCGCTGCACGCCGCCGCCCGGTTCATGAAGGAGGCGGGCGCGCACGCGGTCAAGCTCGAGGGCGGCCAGCGGGTCGCCCCGCACGTCGAGGAGCTGGTCTCTGCCGGGGTACCGGTCATGGGGCACGTCGGCCTCACCCCGCAGTCGGTGCACGCGTTCGGCGGCTTCCGGGTCCAGGGCCGCGGCTCCGAGGCCGGCGACCGGCTGGTGCACGACGCCAAGGCGCTCGAGGCCTCGGGCGCGTTCGCGGTCGTGCTCGAGGGCATCCCGTCCGAGCTCGGCGCCAGGATCACCGAGACCCTGCACATCCCGACCATCGGCATCGGGGCCGGGCCCGAATGCGACGCCCAGGTGCTGGTGTGGCAGGACATGGCCGGGCTGTCGGCCCGCTCGCCCAAGTTCGCCAAGCGCTACGCGGACGTCGCCGCCACGCTGCGGTCGGCCGCCTCCGAGTTCGCGGCCGACGTGGCCTCCGGGGCGTTCCCGACCGAGCAGTACTCGTACCGCTGACTTGCTGCTGCGTTAGCGGCCGCCTCCGGCAGCTGTCAACGGGTTCGCTGAAAGTTGCCGGGCGGCCGGCCGCGATGCGGGTGAGCTGCTCCTGACGGACGGGTGGAACACGCGACCGTTCGGACAACTTGAACTTGACTTAAGCGAGGCGCGGAGTAGAGCTAGGCACGATGCCAAGATCATTTTTTCGAAATCCGTGGCGTTTCCGGTGCTATAACACCGGAAACGCCACGGATCTTTTCGATTTTAGCGCTCACGTGCTTAGATTTGGGGGCGAGGGCGGCTAGACGGGTCACCGTGACGAGCGTCAGCGCGCGCCTAACTTAGCGGCGTTTGGGCTAGGCGTAGTCGCGCAGGCCGGTCGTGCCGATGTCGATCAGCGAGTCGGTCTCCGGGCCGCGGTTGCCCTGCCGCCACTGGTTCAGGCCGCCGAGCAGCTCCATCGCCGCCGCGGCGCGGCCGAAGGCGGGCAGGGCGGCCTCCTCGGCCTGGGTGAGCGGCTGCGGGCTGGCGGCCTCGTACAGGCGCGCGACCCTATCCATCCGGGCCGGCAGGGCATCCGGGGAGCCGTGCAGCAGGCTGGCCGCGATGACCGCGAGCTCCTGCAGCCTCGGCCAGCGGTTGGCGAGCGCGAAGTCGAGCACGGTGATCTCGCCGCCCGGGCCGAGCAGGACGTTGCCTGCGGTCAGGTCGGCGTGGATGAGCGCGGTCGGCAGGGACGCGAAGTCGACCCGGGCCAGCTCGGCGATGGCCCCGTCGACCAGGCGGCGCTGCTCCGCGTCGAGCAGGTCGCCGACCTGCGCGGCCAGCGGGACCAGGTTGGCGATCGCCCACGGGTCGAACACCGGGTCCGGGTGCGCCTCGGTGGCGTGGATGAGCGCCGCCTGCCCGACGACCCGTGCCAGCTCGGCCTCGTCCGGCGGGCGGCCCAGGTCGTAGAAGGTCTGGCCGGGGGCGAAGTCCATCACCAGCAGCCGGTGACCGTCGTAGGCATGCACGTCGCTGCCGTTGGCGTCGGCGTGCAGTCGTGGGTGGCGGACGCCCGCGGCGGTGACGGCGGCGATGATCGCGGCGGTGCGGGCGGCGATCCCGGCCGGGCGGCCGGCCGCGAAGACCTTGATCACGACCCGCGCCCGCGGCGCCCGCAGGTCGATGTTGCAGTCCTCGTACCCGGTCGCCAGCACCGACCAGTCGCCGGCCTCGCCCAGGCCGTACTCGCCCGCGACGTGACCGACCAGGTCCGGCAGGCTGGTGCTGACCCGGCCGGCCGGCCCGGCGGCGGTGCCAAGCGAAGCGTCTCCGGTCACCGGGCCAGGGTACTCGACCGGCCTGGCCCGGAACGGGACCGCCGGTGCGGGATGATCGGCGCGAACCCGCACGTTCTACCCCTACGGAAACGCGGACCGACCGTGCCCGGCCGGGGCGGTCGAGGCTGAGGCCAGTCACTTGGAGGACACCATGACCAGTACGCACGACTTCACGGCGACGACCGCCGGCGGCGACAAGGTCGAGCTGAGCGACTACGCGGGCAAGCTGCTGCTCATCGTCAACGTGGCCAGCAAGTGCGGGCTGACGCCGCAGTACGAGGGCCTGGAGGCGCTGTACCGGGACGACAAGGACCGCGGCCTGGAGATCCTCGGCTTCCCCTGCAACCAGTTCAAGGAGCAGGAGCCTGGCACCGACGCCGAGATCCAGGAGTTCTGCAAGACCACCTACGACGTGACCTTCCCGGTGCTGGGCAAGGTCGAGGTGAACGGCCCCGACGCCGCCCCGCTGTACGGGTACCTGCGGGCGGAGGCGCCCGGTGACTTCGGCCCGCAGTACGGCGGCTTCTACGACGCGATCTCCAAGATCCGGCCCGGCTCCGACGGCACCGACGAGGTCAAGTGGAACTTCACCAAGTTCCTGATCGGCCGCGACGGCACCGTGATCAAGCGCTACGAGCCGCCGGTGGCGCCGGCCGACATCAAGGCCGACCTGGAGAATTACCTGTAATCCGATGCGACTTCCACTTTCGATTCTTGACCTGGTCCCGATCACGCGGGGCCAGACCGTGACCGACGCCTTCGCCGCCAGCGTCGCGGTCGCGCGGCGCGCGGAAGAGCTCGGCTACACCCGGGTCTGGTACGCCGAGCACCACAACATGCCGTCCATCGCCTCGGCCGCGACCAGCGTGGTGATCGCGCACATCGGCGCGCACACCTCGACCATCCGGCTCGGGGCGGGCGGGATCATGCTGCCCAACCACTCGCCGCTGACGATCGCGGAGCAGTTCGGCGCGCTCGACGCGATGTACCCGCACCGCATCGACCTCGGGCTCGGCCGGGCCCCCGGCTCCGACCAGGCCACGTTCCGGGCGATGCGCCGCGATCCTCGCTCGTCGGACGCGTTCCCGCAGGACGTGCAGGAGCTCCAGGCCTACCTGGCGGGCTCGTCGCTGGTACCCGGAGTCGACGCGATCCCCGGCAAGGGCTCGCGGGTCCCGCTCTACGTGCTGGGCTCGTCGCTGTTCGGCGCCCAGCTGGCGGCGGCCCTGGGGCTGCCGTACGCATTCGCGTCGCACTTCGCCCCGGACGCGCTGTTCGCCGCGCTGGCGGCCTACCGGAGCGAGTTCAAGCCGTCGGCCCAGCTGGACCGCCCCTACGCGATCGTCGGCGTCAACGTGACCGCGGCCGACAGCACCGCCGCGGCGCGCGAGCAGTTCCACGCGATCCGCCGGGCGCGGGCGATCAGCCTGTTCTCCCGGCACGTCGGCATCCCGGCCGAGGACATGACCGACGAGCAGGCGGACGAGCTGCTCGGCAGCGCGGCCGGGCTGCACGTGGACCAGATGCTCCGCTACGCCGCGGTCGGCACGCCGGGCGAGGTGAGCGACTACCTCGACGGCTTCCGCAAGGAGACCGAGGCGGACGAGCTCATCACCGTCCACCAGGCGCCGACGCTGGAGGGGCGGCTGCGCTCGATCACCCTGCTGGCGGAGGGCATGCAGTAGCTGAGGAACCATGTCGGCTACGCCATCGACCACCGATGCGGTCTGTCGCCTACGCCAGCGACCGCGCCTAGTGGGGTCGATGGCGTAGCCGACAGATCCCGTTTGGGGTCGGTGGGGAAGCCGACAGGCCCGGCTGGCGTCCACCGGTCCGACGGGGCCGGCGACAGAGTCGCGTGGGGTCGA
>DATCGA010000480.1:0-2395 GCA_036509215.1 Trebonia sp. | reverse complement strand
GCGCAGCCGCGAGCAGATCGAGGCATACGAGAACCTGTGCGATGAGATCGGCGAGGAGCCGGGCAGTGTCGCGCTCGCCTGGCTGCTGCACCAGGACGGCGTAACCGGGCCGATCATCGGCCCGCGTACCGCCGGGCAGCTTGAGGATGCACAGCGCGCGGTGTCGCTCAAGCTCGATGACAAGGTGCTGGAACGCCTCGACAGCATCTTCCCCGGCTACCGGCCAGCCCCGGAGAACTACGCCTGGTAGCAGGGACGCTCAGCCAAAACGGCCGCAGGGCAAATCCGGCGAGCAAGCCGCGCCAAGAGCGGCAGATGAGGTTGACTCCGCGGTACTGCAGGTGGGTGAACCCCAGGGTCGGTGACTCCGGCGGGACGGAGGGCCGGCGGACGTGCTCGGCGGGTGAGTGCTCCAGCAGGCCGTCGATCACGCAGGTCCGGTAGAACCCGGCGGTGACAGAGAAGCGGCGGGAGACGGTGGAGGGCTTGAAGCGGCGGATCTCCTGCATCCACCGGATGTACAGCTCCAGGTGCGGGCGACGCGCGGCCAGCGGGTCCAGGCCGTGTTCGGCGCACCAGGCCAGGTAGCAGCGCAGGTCGGATTCGGTGTGGTAACGGGAGGCGCCTTTGAATCGGGCGAGGTAGGCAGCCACCGCCAGCCGCAGCTGGTCAGTGGACGGCACCAGGTGATCGGACGGGACAGAGGGCAGGTCGGTGAAGTTCTTCATGGCCAGACACTGCGCCTGCTTCGCTCCGCCGCGAAGCCCGCGGCCCCGGCGCGGCAATTGAGGACGTTCACCCAAAGTGCGGCCGGGAATTATGCGCTCCCGCGCGCGTTAACATGAGCGGTAGCCGAGCGCCGGGCCGGTCGTCCGACGACTTTCCCCGCGCCGTGGTCACCAGCCCACCCACCGGCGGCTGAGGGTTCGTGTAAATGGCCTGCCGGGGCCTGCCTGCGTGGATCGTCGGAGATCCGCAAGTCGGCTCGGCGTTGAAAGCACCAGGCCCGCTGCTCGGGACGTTTCTCGCCCCGGCCGCGGGACTGTGCTGCATGCTGCCGTGGCCACCGTGTCCCGGCATTCCAGAGGAGAAGTCTGTGGCTCGACCAGGCCAGCGCCAGACGGGCGCTCGCCGTACCGCCCCGCGGAAGCAGCGAAGCGTCCACCACCGCGGCGATGTCGTCCCGGTGCTCACCCGAACCGTCCGTGAGGTCGAGGCGGCTGCCCGGCGCGGCCGCGTGACGCCTGCCGTGCGAGCGAAGTTCCAGGCCGTCGCCCTGCTGCTGCGGGACGAGCGTGCCCGCGTCCGGGCGGCGGCCGGAAGCGACAGTCATCGGGCCGAGCAGCTCAAGCGCCTGGACGGCGTCGCGACCATCCTCGCGACGACCGCCGTCCAGGACGCTGGGCTATTGGCGCTGCTCGCCGAGGGCTCCGGCGTCTCCGAGGCGGCCCGGTCGCTCAAGCGGGAGATGCTGCGGGACTTCGGCATCGAGCCGGCGCGCGAAGAGCTCGCGCCTACGGAGACCGCTACAGCTTCCGCCGGCTCGGAGCGGCGGATCGTGCCGCAGCCGGTGATCTCCCGGCAACTGGCGAAACCCTTTCTCGCCCCCGACTTCTCCGCCGTTCCGCAGAGCACCTCCCGTCCGCGCCGCCTGGCCGGCTGGGAGCTGCTCGGCCCGCTGCTGAGTTCCTTCGAACGTGCCGGCGGGGGAGCCCCGGCGTGCATGGCGCTCCCGGCGCCGGCGGAACGGTTCACCCCGGCGGGCCTGGAACTGATGCCGCACCAGGGGCAGGTGGTCGCCGCGGCCGCTGCCGGTCACCGGACGTTCCTGCTCGCCGATGAGCCGGGCCTAGGCAAGACGGCCGAGGCGCTGCTCGCCGCGGAAGCAGCGAACGCCTACCCGCTGCTCGTCGTCGTGCCGAACGTCGTCAAGACCAACTGGGCCCGTGAGGCGGCCCGCTGGACTCCCCGCCGCCCGGCCACCGTGGTGCAGGGCGTCGGCGAGGCTGTCGACGGCTTCGCCGATATCGTCGTGCTCAACTACGAGGTTCTCGACCGTCACGTGGGCTGGCTCAGCGACTTCGGCTTCCGCGGCATGGTCGTGGACGAGGCCCACTTCATCAAGAACAAGACCTCGCAGCGATCGCAGCACGTCCTCGCGCTCTCCGACCGCATCCGGTCCCGTACGGACCAGCCCCTGCTGATGGCGCTGACCGGCACCCCGCTGATCAACGACATCGAGGACTTCCGGGCGATCTGGCAGTTCCTCGGCTGGATCGACGACAGCAAGCCCCTCGACGAGCTGATGGACGCGCTTGAGGACACCGGCCTGACGCCTGCCGGCCGGAGCTTCTACGCCGCGGCGCGCCAGTGCGTGATCGACCTGGGCATCGTG
>DATCGA010000479.1:0-2687 GCA_036509215.1 Trebonia sp. | reverse complement strand
GTACAACTTCGTCACCATGCAGAACCCGTACTACGCCGGCAACTTCGACGCCCTGTATGAGACCTGCCGCGAGCGGCAGGTCGCGGTGCAGACGATCAAATCGATCGCGCTGCGTCCCTGGGCGGGCCGGCCGCACACCCGGGCGACCTGGTACGAGCCGCTTGATCAGCAGGACGACATCGATCTCGCGGTGTGGTGGGCGCTGAACCGCCCTGGGGTGTTTCTGGACAGCGTGGGGGACGTGGACCTGCTCCCGAAGGTGCTCGACGCGGCCAGCCGGTTCACCGCGGGGCCCGGCGACGCGGCGATGAGCGCGTTGGCCGAGCGGACGGCGGGCGAGCCGCTGTTCGTCTGACCGGTCAGATTCCGGAACTGCTTTACAGCCTCTGAGCTGCGGCGCCGTTGTGGCCGGTTCGGCTAAGTCCAGGTGCGCGTGATCAGCTGGCGATGCCCAGGCCGGCAGCGTGCCCGGCGTCACGAACCGATGGGCTCGCAGCATGGCGGAGGCAGCCGGCCAGACGCCGCCAGGATCGCCCGGCCGGCCCAGCCGGGCTTGGGCCGGACGACCTGACGCCGCAGCACGGTGACCTGAGGACGGTGCTCCCTCAGGACACCGCCTCAGCGAGCAGCCCGACCTGCTCCAGGCTCGACGAGGCCGGCACGAAGATGAGCTCGTCGCAGCCAGCCTCCGCGAACGCGGCGGCGTAGCCCTTCACCATCTCCGGGCTCACCGCCGCGCCGGCCGCGATCTGGCCGGCGATGTCGCCCAGGAAGGCGTAATAGTGGCCGAGATAGCCGTCTGCCAGCGCGCGGGCGTCCGGGCCCAGAGCGAAGTACGCCAGCGACAGCTTGCGCGGCCTGCCCGGCCGGCCCTCGTCCTGCCACGCCTGGTCAACGGCCGCCGCAGCCTCGGCGAACATGGCCGGGGTGCCGCCGCCCATTATCCATCCGCCAGCGACGCGGGCCACCCGGCGGAAGCTGGCCTCCGTCGAGCCGCCCAGGATCAGCTCGGGGCCGCCCGGCCGGGCCGGCGGCGGCCCAATCGGGCCGACGTCCCCCTGCCCCTCACCCGCCCAGATGCGCTGCATCTCGGCCAGCTGCTCGTCGAAGCGCCGTCCCCGCCCGGCCATGGTCAGCCCGCTCGCGGCGAAGTCGTCCTCCCGGCCGCCGATACCCAGGCCCAGCACCAGGCGGCCACCTGAGATGCGGTCGAGCGAGGCCGCCTGCTTGGCGAACAGCGCGATGTTGGTATGCAGCGGCGCCAGCAGGATCGACGTCGTCAGCCGGATCCGGCTGGTGACCGCAGCCGCCGCGGCGAGCGCGATCAGCTCCTCGTAGTTCGGGTACACAAGCCGGCCGATGGTGCCGAGGGTGCTGAAGCCAGCCTCGTCAGCAAGCCGGGCCCAGTCGACGAGGGTCCTGCCTTCTGTGTCCGGAACTGCGTTCGGCAGCCCGATCCCGACATCCATGCTGAACCTCCATCGTTGCTCGTTCACTCGGTCAGCACCGACAGTAACCGTCCGCCGGGCGGGGACGTCGTCCGGGCCACGGACGCGTCCCGCAGCGCGGCGGCGCCTCAGGCGGAGTGAGGCCAGGGTGCTCGGTGCTGCCGCTCAGCCCCGGGCGTGCGTCCGGTCAGGCAGGCCCCAGCAGCCGGCCCCTCGCCGCAGGTAGACCGGTCGAGCGCCTCGCCGGGCTGTGCCACCGGTTCGCCGCCGCGTTCCAGCGCGCCGGTCAGTCAACCGGCTGCCAGAGGTGGAACGTCGTGCCCTGGTCATCGATGCAGGCGGTAAGCAGCCCAAACGGCTCGCGCTCGGGCTCGTCCGCGCGGCCGCCGGCCGCCCGGACCCGTTCGACCGCAGCGGCGATGTCGTCGACGCGGTAGGACAGCTGCACCTCCGGCTCCGCGCCCTCCGGCGACCAGATGCCCAGCGGCGGTGTGGTCTCGCCGGTGCGCCACGCGCCGGGGCGACCGGAGGAGAACGGCACCTGCAGCACGGCCTCGTAGAACTCCTTGGCCCGGCGCGCGTCCCGCGCCACCATCGTCACGTTCGCGACGTCGCCCTGGCGCAGCCGGGTGGCCCGCGCCGGCGGCCTCAGCAGCATCCAGCGGTGCCCGAACGGGTCGACGATCACCGAGCCGCGACCGTAGGGCTGGTCGGCCGGCTCCCGTTCCACTGAGGCGCCGCTGCGCCGGGCCCGCTCGGTACTCGCGTCGACGTCGTCGACCTCCAGGTGGAGGGTGTGGCTGAAGGTCGCGGGGGAATCGGGCGCGCGTACGGGCACGTCGGGCCAGAGGTCGGAAGCTTCGGCGAACATCAGCACCGCGTCGCCGATGCCGACCTCGGCGTGGCCGATCGTGCCGTCCGCGTTGACGTGGAGCTCGCCGCGGCGCTGGGCGCCGAACACCTCGACGTACCAGTCCATGGCGCGCCGGGCGTCGGACACGACGATGTAGGGGGTCAGCGTCGGAGGCCAGGCGGGCTCGCGCTCGACCCGGGTCGCGACGGTCTGCTGGGACATGGTTCCTCCTGGGCGTGTGAAGACTTCCCGGGTCAGCCGCATCCGCAGCCGCCCGGCGAAGTCGGGGTCGGGATCGACCGGCGTGACGGGCTCGCGCAGAGCCTCGAACGGATCCGTCATCGCGAGCCCTCCTCTCCCTCGTAGACCCGGCGGAACGCGGCGCG
>DATCGA010000478.1:0-4237 GCA_036509215.1 Trebonia sp. | reverse complement strand
ACGACCCCCACCCCCACCCCGTAAAACCGAAGTCCTGATTTCGAACGGACCGTGACCGCTCTCAATCCGCCCGCGATCCCTCCAAGTCGTGGCCGACGATCGCGCGGCCACCACGCGCCGCTCGATCCGCTCCGGGCCCGTCCGGGAGGAGATCCTGCCTCCCGGACGGGCCCGTCGCGTTGCCTGCGACATGAGGGATGCCTCAGGCGGGGGAGTGACCCGGGGCGGGGCTGCCTCAGGCCACCGTGAGGACGATCGCGCCGGTGTAGCTGCCGACTGGCTCGATCTCGGTCGTGGTGCCGTCGACCGTCATCGTGACCTGCTTGCGGCCTGGGCCGCCGACGCTCGAGGTGGCGTCGAGCGAGAGCGCGGACAGGTAGCTGGTGCCGGTCACGGTCCACCGGCTGCCGCCGGTGATGGACACGATCACGCCGTTGTTGATCACCGGCTGGGCGACGTTTCTGACCTTGCCCAGCTCCCACCAGTTGGCCGACGTGATGGTGTCGACGGAGTGCGTCGCCAGCGTCGACGTGATGATGCCGGTGACGCTGGAGGCGGCGAGATTCAGCACCAGGTTCAGGCCGGTCGCGGGTCCGGGTCCGGGTCCGGCGGCAGCAGAGGAGGGACCGCCGGCCAGACCGTTGTAGAAGTTGCCCTCCAGCTTGATGTCGCTGAACGAAAACACCAAGTCGGAGTCGGCGTGCACCAGCGCCACATCGAACGTGGGGTCCTTGGTCGGCTCGCCGGTCGGCTGGGCGTAAACGCCGGCGTTCTCGAGCACCCCGTTGACGACCGCCGGACCCGGGTCGTCGTTGTCCATGACCTGGACCAGGATGCCGTCGCCGGGGTTGAGCCTGGCGCCGTTGCTGCCGTCGACGCTGATGCCCCACTGCTGTCCCTTGTTCAGGAACGTCGCGTGCGGCGAGTTGACGATCGTGCCGCCGGTGATCGTCAGCGTGTTCGTCCCCTGGTGATTCATGAAGCCGAACCGGCGCGAGTTCACCATCGTCGGGCGCGACCGGAGCGCCCGCAGCTCCGCAGCGGTCAGGCCGAGGCCGAGGTTGGCGTTGAGCGCGGCGACGGTGGCCGGGTCGCTGTCGCCGTAGGTCGCGCTGCCGCCGGTGAAGATCGAGGCGTAGCTGCCCACGTCGAACTGGGTGCCCAGCAGGTACTCGGTCGCGTTGCCGATCACGTAGGTGCCGTAGCCGTCGCTCCCGGTCTGGCCGACGACGCTGTTGACCGCGACCAGGGTGCAGTTGGAGCCCGAGTTGGTGGAGAGCGCGCCCCAGGTTTCCGAGAAGACGGAGCTGTTGACGTAGGCGGCGACGGAGTTGTTCCCGAGCAGGTTGGTGGCGCGGACGTTGCCGTCGATGGAGAGCATCCACGGCGCCGACTCCATCGTGTCCAGGTTGACCGTCGGCACGTAGTCGGCGGGCAGTACCCCGTTCTTGACCGACAGCGCCGAGTTCCTGACCACCAGGGTCGCGCCGTTGTCGGCGATCGCGGCGGTCCGCACCGCGCCGTGGGTGTTGATCTGCGCGCCGTCCACGACGACGGTGGTGCCGGTGTTGTTGGCGACCAGCGCGGCCCCGTAGCCGACGAAGTCACATCGGCCGTTGCCGTTGAGGGTGATCACCGGGCGCTCGAGGGCATAGCTGCCGCCGTTGACGAAGACGCCGTCGAAGCACTGGCCGGTCGAGGCGATCCGCACGCCGTAGGCGCCGGCGTTGGTGACCTGGCCGCCGACCGCCGCCGCGAGCACCGAGTACGCGCTGACCAGGCCGGTCGAGTCGGCGTAGATGGCCTGGCGGAACGGGTAGACGTGCTGCTGCCACGTGATGTCGTCGGCCTCGGTGACGGTCAGCACGATGTCGCCGCGCCAGTTCCCCGGCACGAACACGGTGTCCGCGCCGCTGGTGGCCGCGAGCACCTGGCCGGTCTCGACGCCGTTGACGGTCATCGTCAGGCTGTAGCCGGCCGGGGCGGTCAGCACCCCGCCCTGCTCGATCGTGACTGCGGAGACGGTGGTGGTGGCGACGACCGTGTAGGTCTGGCCGGACGCCACGGTGATGCCACTGGCGGCCGGCGCCTGCCGGGACCGCGGCACGGCGGTCGCGGCGTGCGCCGCGGGCGCCGCGGGCGCGAGCAGGGTCACGCCCGCCGCGGCGGTCCCTACTGCCGCGCCTCCGGTGAACAGAAATGAACGTCGGGTCACTGCGCTCATGCTTTGCCCTTCCATCGGACTCATGCCGTTGCGTGGCGGGCTGGCGGCGAATTCCAAGTGATCTCGATCACGGAAACTAGCAATGGCCCGGCCGGTACCGGAACCCGCCAATTGCCGATGGTTGGCATACAGGTTGGTGATTTCTCCAACGCTACGGTCGGTTGTTAACGTCGCCTGGGAACGGCTGCGCGCTGTCGCGCGGCCGGAAAGGGGTATCGCCGGATGGGCAGGCTTGACGGCAAGGTCGCGCTGATCAGCGGCACGGCGCGCGGCATGGGCCGGGCGGCGGCAATTGAGTTCTCGGCCCAGGGGGCGGCCGTTTTCGGCTGCGACCTGGACGAGGCCGCCAGCGAGGAGACCGTCGCACTGGTGACCAAGGCCGGCGGCGAGATGGCGGCCATCGCGCCGGTGAACCCGAGCGCCCGCGACGGCGCGCAGGCGTGGGTGAACGCGGCGGTGGAGCGGTTCGGCGGCGTCGACATCCTCTACAACAACGCCTCGGCGTTGCGCAACGGCCCGCTGATGGAGCTGTCCGACGACGACTGGCATTTCACGATTAAGAACGAGCTCGACATCGTCTGGTACTCGGTCCGCGCGGCCTGGCCCGAGCTGGTCGGGCGGGGTGGCGGGTCGATCGTCAACGTCGCCTCGATCGCGGCCAGGCTCGGCGCGCGGTTCGTCGGCCAGGTACCGCACGGCTCGGCCAAGGGCGGGGTGCTGGCGATGACCAAGCACCTGTGCGCGGCCGGCGGCCCGCTCGGGATCAGGGCCAACGCGATCCTGCCGGGGCTGATCTACACCCCGGAGACCGCCCGCTTCATCGACGACCCCGAGGGACCGCTGCCCGGCATCCTGGCCAAGATCCCGCTCGGCCGTTACGCCCGTTACTCATTCCAGGGGACGACGCAGGCGGGCGTGCTTGGCCCCGGTGAGCGGCTGCACGAGCTCCCGACCGGTCAGACCGTCGAGGCGCTGATCGAGCGGGGCGGGCTCGGCGCGCTGCTCGACCCGGGCGCGGCCGCGCTGCGCGGTGCGCCCGGGCCCGGGCCCGGCCAGGTGCGGCTGCTGGCGCCGCTGCGCCCGGCCTCGATCAGGGACTCGGTCTCGTTCGAGGCGCACATCGAGGGCGCCCGCCGATCGCAGGAGGGCGCCACCGACCCGGTCCCCGCGCGCTGGTACGAGGCGCCGTGCTTCTACTTCACCAACCCCCACGCGTGCATCGGCGCCCTCGATGACGTGCAGCGCTTCCCCGGCTCGGAGCTGTTCGACCTCGAGTGCGAGGTCGGCGTCGTCTACGGCGCGCACGGCCGGAACCTGACCCCGGAGGACGCGGCGGCCGGGATCGTCGGCTACACGATCTTCAACGACTGGTCGGCCAGGGACATCCAGCGGCTCGAGGGCCAGCTGCCGTTCGGCTTCTTCAAGGGGAAGGACGGCGCCCACACGCTCGGTCCCTACCTGGTCACCGCCGACGAGGTCGAGCCGTACCGGACCGCCGACGGCTTCCTCGACCTGACCATGCGCGCGTTCATCAACGGCGATCTGCTCGGCGAGGACTCGCTCGCCAACATGGCATGGACCTTCGAGGAGCTGATCAGCTTCGCCTCCCGCCGCTCATTCGTCGGGCCGACCGACCTGCTCGCCTCGGGCACCCACCAGCGCGGCTGCCTGACCGAGATCTGGGGCCGGGCGGGCGAGCGGATCCCCCCGCCGCTCGTCCCCGGTGACGTCGTCACCTGCGAGGTCGAGGCGCTCGGGATGGTCACCAACCGGGTGGTAGACCCCGACCCCTGCCCGCCGATCCCGGCCGCCCGCCGCGGCCAGCCCGAGGCCCCCGCCACTGAGTAGGCCCCTCCCGACTCCGGCCGGTCGCGGCGTGGCGGGCCGCGGCCGGTTCGGGGCTACCCGCCCGAGGTTAGGTAAGTGTGGCCATTTAGTAAGCCTCTATCCGCAGCAAGTGCAATTAAAAAGGACTAATATTCGAGTATCAACTTAAAAAGTCATCGGGAGGGG
>DATCGA010000477.1:0-11426 GCA_036509215.1 Trebonia sp. | reverse complement strand
GGCGGGTCGGCCTCCGCATCCGAGTCGGCCCCGGCCGCATCCACCGAGCCGGTCAGCGCGCCGACGGCCACGCCGACCGCTGCCAAGGCACCAGCGGTTCCTGCCGCGGCTGCGGCGCAGCCCGAGCCGGCCGCCGCCGCGAAGCCGTCGCCCGAGCCGGAACCGAAGCCCGCCGCGGCTCCGGCCGAGAAGTCCGAATCCGCCGAGGACCAGTCGACCCCGCAGCGTCCGGCGGCCAAGAAGAACGCCAAGGGCCGGCGGTCCTCAGTCCCGTCCTGGGACGAGATCATGCTCGGCAGCGCCCGCCAGCGCGACTAATCATCGCGGTTTCACGGCTGCCGCGCAGTCGGGGGTGACACCGCGCTGGGGCGGTCATCCCGCCCTGCTCAGCGCGCTGCAGGTGGGCGAGCAAGGCTTGAGCAGTCCGGTGTAGCCGCGCTTGGCAAGCGCTCCATGGACTTGGGCTGCCACCGCGCACTGGTTGCGGGTAACGTCATCCCAGCCGTAGCGGAGCGTCGACCCGCCGGTCGCGGTGGCATCGTTGTCGCGGGCTTGGTCGAGGCGGCGGCGCTCGTCGGGGTGATACCGCCTGCCGTCGAGCTCGATGATCAAGTCGTGCTTCTCGTAGTAGCGATCGCGACGGCCCCGGCGGCCGTCCGACTTCGTGAACGTCACCTGCTTGCGCGCCGGCGGGAGCCCGTGGGCCCGCTCCACGTCGCGGTCGTAGCGGTACTCCAGAACTGAGTGCGCGCCGCCCGCCGCCCTCGGGATGATCTCGTCGAGATCGGCCCGCCAGCGGAGCTTCTTCCGCGCGTCGGCCTCCCGCCGCAGACGTTCTTCGCTGGTTAGATCCCGAGCGAAGGCGGCGGTCACGTACGCGACAACCGCATCGCGGTTCGTCGCCGCGTGCGCCAAGTCGATAACCGTCTCCTCGGCGAACGTATGCGGCGGGATACCGCGCGCGAACCGCCAGTTCGTATCGCGGTTGGCCGACCGGTGAATTACCACGCCTGTCGGCGTCACCACTCGCCGTTTGGCCGCAATGGTCACGTGGATCAGCGGCGACGGGGAATCCGTGAGGCGAATCAGCTCGGCTGCGGTTTCGTGGCTGAGTCGCGCGCCGGGTCCGGCATGGAGCACAACGGCCCACAACTGAGCGTCCCTGACCATCGGCCCGGTAAAGGTCGCATAGACGCCGCGGTAGACCCGCACCCACCGGCCATGCGCCAGCTTCGATGCGATGGCGCTCCTGGACAGGCCGCAGCCGAGCGCCTGGTCTCGAGTGATCACCCCGGCCTGCCATTGCGCTTGCTGACGCAGCCCGGCAGGAATCTCGTTGCTCATAGGGAAATTATGAATTTACGTACCGACAATCCGGCCGCCGTGCCAGTTTTAGCGTCTAAAGGCCTCGATTGACCTAGCGGGCGCAATGATCTTGGAGGATTTGCACTCGCACAGCGTGTTTTTCTTCCGCCAGGATAAAAGTTTCCAAGATCAGTGTGTCCATCGGAGTGGAAGGGACTCACGAGGCGGCGGTGAGGCGGGGCCGGGCTCGCCCTCATGGACTTCTTGCTGTTATCCGGAAGGTGGCTGTTATCCGGAAGGTGAGGGTGCGTTAGCTGGATTGTTTGAGGGCGAAGCCCCAGTTGAGGATCTTGGTCGTGTCCTGGAAGCCGGTGAACGGACTCGTGGCCGGGGAGCCGAGGACGACGCCGATGAGGGTGCGGCCGTTGCGGACGGCCTCGAAGAGCAGCGTGTGGGCGGCGGCGTTGGTGAAGCCGGTCTTGATGCCGATCAGGCCGCCGTAGCTGCCGAGCAGCACGTCGTCGCTGGTGACGGAGACGGCGTTGTGGCCGTCGCCCTTCGGCAGGTTGTAGACCTTGAGGTCGACGATCGAGCGGAACGCCGGGTTCTCCATGGCCGTCTCGCCCAGCGTCACCAGGTCGGCCGGGGTGGAGTAGGTGGAGAACTCGGTCGGGTAAGGCAGTCCGTCCGGCGAGGTGAAGTGGGTGTTGGCCAGGCCGAGGCCGGAGGCCTCGATGTTCATCTTGGCGATGAACGCCGGCAGACCGGGGCCGTAGGCGTTGGCCAGCGTGTAGGCGGCGTCGGCGGCCGACATGACCATCATGATGTGCAGCAGCTCGTCGGTGGTGTACTTCTGCCCGGGGACCAGGCCGGCCGCCTCGGCGCCGTACTTGGCGACGTAGCCGATCACCCCCTTGGGCACCGTGATCTCCCGGTTAAGGCCGCCGGCCTGCAGGACCACGAGCGCGGTCATCACCTTGGTGATCGAGGCGATGGGCCGCGGGACGTCCGCGCCCTTCGACCAGAGAACCTGGCCGGTGCTGGCGTCGACGAGGATGCCTTCCTTGGCCTTGACCCCGGCCGGCGTTCCAACGACGTCGAGCTCCGGCCCCGAGGCGACGGTCTTGGTCGCCGAGGCGGCCGGCACCGTCGCCGTGATGGCCCGGCCGAGCGGCGTCGAGACCACGGCGGCCGGGTTCGTCGCCCCCTGCGCGTCGGCCAGCCCGGCCGCTCCCGAACATCCTGCCAACGTCCCCCCGGAGGCCAGCGCCAACCCTGCGATCAGCAACCGAACGACCAGACGCATGCGACTCCAGGGCTAGAGGGATGAGGAACGGCTCAGGGCGGGGCAACGGGGGGCGTTGCGGCACGCCCCCGATCGTACGGTGCGATATCTGTTGATACTCGTCCATTTGCCTAACCCTTTGCTTACCAATCGGGTGTCGTCGCCGACCGCGATCGGTCATCTGGACGTTACTATCCGCACCTTTGGCGTGCTCGGCCAGCCGCTCTGCTAGGCGCGTAACGGCCGTCATCCGGCGCCAGCCACCCGGTCGTGGAGCTGGACGGGACGTTGATGGCAGCGCAGAGCAAGCGATCAGCCGAGCGTCAGGCATGTCGAGGTTTCTCACGATTGTCTGAGTTACGCCGCTACGGGGCGTACGTCGCCTGTTGGGCACGTCACCAACGGAGTCCTGTGACAGAAAGTAATCACCACGTATCTGGACGTTAGCGTCCGACACGCATGCCCTCGTTGTCATCATCACTCAGCGCAACCGAGTGCGCCGATATAGCTACTCCTGATTGCTCTGCGGCACGTGCGCCGACGTCAGGCGCGACACCAACACACGGCACACGAAATGGAGCGTGAGCGATGGGGATGCGGGCGCTCTTGGCTGGTTCGGCTGTGCTGCTGGCCGGCGTCGTCGCCTGCTGTTCGGCCGGCGCGGCGACCGCGGCGCCGGCTGCCGCCGGCGCCAGCCGGATAGCCAAGGTCGCGGCGTCCGGGTCGGCCACCGCGAAGGCCTCGACCGCGGGGTCGGCCACCCCTGCCACCGTGACCGAAGGCCTGTGCACTGGGCCCTACGCGCGCCGCGCGCTGTCCGCCCAACTGTCGGCCGACATCTACACGGGTCTGCGCGGCCGCAACGGCGTGCACGCGGTCTCGTTGTACGACCAGGGCACCGGGGTCTCCTGCCTCGACAACGGCTCCAAGCACTTCGACTCGGCCAGCATCGTCAAGGCGATCATCATGGCCGCCCTGCTGCGCTGGCACCAGGAGACGAAGACGCCGCTCTCCTCGTGGGAGAAGAGCGAGGCCAACGAGATGATCACAGAGTCCAACAACGACGCGGCGACCGATCTGTGGGACGAGATCGGGATGGACAACCTCCAGGACTTCCTCAACCTGGCGGGCATGGGCGAGACCCAGCTCGGCCAGGACGGGGAGTGGGGCCTCACGCAGGTCACCGCGCACGACGAGCTGCTGCTGCTGAAGCTGCTCACCGCGCCCAACTCGGTCCTCGACGCCTACTCGCGCTCCTACCAGCTCGGACTGATGGCCCAGGTCACCAGCTCGGAGTCGTGGGGCGTGACGGCCGGAACGCCGTCCGGCGTCAGCTGGCACGTGAAGAACGGGTGGCTGCCGGATGCCAGCGGCTGGCACATCAACAGCATCGGCACGTTCTCCGGGCACAGCGCGAACTACATGATCGCGGTGCTGTCAGACAACGCCGACATGAACAACGACGAGCAGTACGGGATTAACACGATCGAGGACGTGGCCAGGCCCGTGCAGCGCGACCTGAACAACGCCACGCTGACCGGTTCCTCGACGGCGGCAGCGCGGCTGGCGGCCGCGCCTAACGTCGCCGAGACCCTGGCGACGTCGTGGGCAGTGGTGCCTGCGCTGCCGACGCCGGCTCAGGGGTAGCCGCGTCTTCGGCCGGCCTGGTCCCAATGTCCGGGCCAGTGTCAGTGTCGGCGGTGTCCCGGAAGACGACCCAGCGCAGCATGCAGTAGAGATAGACGGCCTCGCAGCAGGCGGCCAGGATCCGGGAAAGCTCGTAGTAGACGCCGACGGCGGACAGCAGATCGGTCAGGCCCAGCACGAAGATCAGGTAGTTGGACGCGCTGACCGCCACAAAGACCGGCAGCTGCCTGCCGACCCCGGCGTGACTGCGGAAGTTGAACACCCGGTTAAGGAGGTAGCTGATCAGCGACGCCGTGCCGTAGGAGATCGTCACCGCGACCGGGATCGGCAGCCGCTCCTTGCCGTGCAGGAGCACCAGCAACCCCAGGTCGATGCAGAACGTGAACAGGTTGATCAGCAGGTAGCCGAGCAGGCTGGGCTCGACCACTCTGGACAGCCCGAACGGAAGCCGCTTGGTGATCGCCGTCATCGCGGCCGCGTACCGCGCTCGGTCTGCCATGTTCTCCATTGTGCGGCCCGACCAGCGCAGCCTGGTCGTTCGGGCTGCGCCGTCGCGTGGTCTCGGCCGGGCTTCACGGCCGTTTCACAGCCGATAACCAGGGCTATCCCCGGTAACTTGTGGTGAGGATGTGACGACGGCCGACGCATGTGGGAACAGTCACATCCCGGTGACGCGTGGGTGACGAAACGGTCTCGCCGACCTCGGGCCGAAGCAGACATGTGGTTGTGTTCTTTGGTATCAAAAGGATTATGCCGGGTGGCCAGCGCCCATCTTTCCGGCAAGATCACGGGGTATTATCGCACTAAGACGGCGGCTTAACAGGTGCCCGGGTCCGGCCATCCGTGACATTCCAAGCAAGCACAGTCCGTTCCAGGAGGATTTTGCATGACCTTGTTGGTGGATCCGCCGTCGCCGCGTGATCGCGGGGGCCAGCGGCAATCCACGCAACGGTCGGCTACCGATCAACTGGACGGCACCCACGCCGACCCCGCCACCGTCGACCGCGTCCCCGTCGATGGTGCCGAGGCGCAGGTCAGCGATGCCCACGTCGATGGCGCTGAAGTAGACAGCGCTCAGCCAGGCGCCGGGCAGCCGGGCACTGCCACCGCGCCCAAGCTCGCGGAGCCGCCAATTCCCGGCGGTCGCGTCGAGGCCGCGATGGGCGTCATCATCCGGGTGCTCTCGCACAGCCCGCTCGCGCGCCCGCTGCCCGCCGTGATCTTGTCCGCCCTCGGCCTCGGCGGCGTCGCGTTCGTCGGCCTGTGCGCCACCGCGCCGGCCGCCAGCGTGGCCACTCCCCCGGTGCTGCTGCCGCTCACATCGGTGGCCCGGGACCTCGGCGCGCCGCACCTACCCGATCTGCTGGCCGACGTGGTCATGTACGTCTCGATCGGGCTGTGCTGCCTCGGGCTGGCGATGATGCTGTGGGCCAACAGCCGGGGCTGGTCGCCGAACCCCCGGCGCGTCTTCTGGACGGCCGTCGGCGCCATCGCGGTGCTGGTTAACATCACCCCGGTCGGCTCGTCCGACGCCGCCAGCTACGCCGCCTACGGGCGGATCGCCGCGCTCGGCCACAATCCCTACACGTACCTACCCTCGCAGCTTCCTGGTGGGGCCGGGGCCAACCCCTCCAACCCCTACACGATCCTGGTCAGCCCGTACTGGCGGGAAACGCCCTCGGTGTACGGGCCGGTGGCCACCTGGACGCAGCAGCTGGCGGCTGAGATCGGCGGAACCAGGGCCTGGCTGACCCTGTGGGTCCTGATGATCATGATGGGCATCGCGTTCATCCTGACCGGCTACATCCTGCTCCGCACGGCGGCCAACCCGGTCCGCGCCGTCCTCCTGTGGGTGGCGAACCCGCTGATCATCGTCGAGCTGGTGATCGGCGGGCACCTGGACTCCCTGCTGGCGCTGTTCGCGATCGCGGCGATCGTGGTGTCCCGGCGATGTACCAAGATGTGGCACGATGTCGCCGTCGGGCTGCTGGTCGGCGTGGCCGGCGGCATCAAGGTGAACGCGGTCTTGGTCGCGCTCGGCATCGCGATCCCGCTGCTACACGACCGGGCCTGGGCGCGGCTGATCAGGATCGGCCTGATCGCCGGGCTGACCACGTTCGGCCTCTACTACTTCAGCTACGGCCTGAGCGCACTGAAGACGCTCTACCACGCCTCCGGCATGGTCATCTCGCCTACCGTCTGGCGGGGGCTGCAGGAGATCGTCACCCTCGCCACCCGCCACTCGGCCCACGCGACCCAGGTGCACGACGCCCAGGTGCTCAACACCATCATCGGGTTCGCCTGGGAACCGCTGATGCTGGCGCTGGCCTGGTATCTCTACAAGCGCCTGTCCCCCGACGTGCCGACCGTCGTCGCCGCCACCTGCGCGCTGACGTTCGCCTGGTTCGTGGTGGCGCCGTGGTCGCTGCCCTGGTACTCCTCGATCGCCTGGGTGACGGTGGCGCTGCTGCCGCGCAACACGCTGACCCGCTGGCTGACCCTTGCCACCGGGGCACTATCGCTGCTGCACTTCAATGGTGGCCATCCCACTAACGTCCAGATCGGCCCGACACCGTAGGTTTTCCGGCCATTTGCGGTGGCTAGACCCTCGGCATGAGCGTCAAGGATGTCAGCGGTAGCGAGCCGGCCCGCAGCGTTCCCGATCCGGTGGCCCCCGGGCGGGTGGCCGTCGTCACCGGCGCCGCCAGCGGGATCGGGTTCGGGCTGGCCCAGCGGTTCGCGGCCGAGGGCCTGCACGTGGTGATGGCCGACGTCGAGGAGCCCGCGCTGTCCAAAGCGGCCGCGAGCATCGCCGAATCCGGTGCCGCGGTGCTCCCGGTGGCGACCGACGTGGCCGATCTGCGAGCGGTCGAGGCGCTGCGCGACGCGGCGCTGTCGCAGTTCGGCGCCGTCCACGTGGTCTGCAACAACGCCGGCGTCGGGGGGTCGCACGGGCCGCTGTGGGAGTGCCCGCCCGGTGAGTGGGACTGGGTCCTCGGGGTGAACCTGAACGGGGTCATGAACGGCGTCCGCGCGTTCATGCCGGTGCTGCTGAGCCAGGACGCGGGGCACCTGGTGAACACGTCCTCGATCTTCGGGGTGTTCGCCGGGACGCTCGGCCCGTACGGGGTGTCCAAGCACGCGGTGACGGCGCTGACCGAGACGCTCTACTTCAACCTGAAATCCCAAGGGGTCGCCCACGTCGGGGTGTCGGTGCTCTGCCCGGGCGCGGTGCAGACCAACTTCGGCACCTCGTCGCGGAACCGGCCGGCCTGGGCGGGCCCGGCCGCGCCCCGTGATCAGGCCGAGCAGGCCTCGGCCGAGCGGTTCGACGAGCTCGCGGTGCTCGGGGCCTCCCCGCGGGAGGTGGCGGGGATGGTGCTGGACGGGATCAGGTCGAGACGGTTCTACATTCTCACGTCGGATAACCGGAACCGGGCGGTGCTGCGGCGGGGCGAGGAGGTCGTCGCGGGCGGGCCGCCGTCGGCGCCGGTCGACTTCGCGTGAGTCTAGACTGGTCCGCTATGAGCACCGTGCCGCCCGCGTCCCCGACCGCGTCGACCCCGCCAATCGCCAAGCAGGTGCCGTCCGAGCGGACGTACCACGGCGACACGGTCAACGATCCCTACGCCTGGCTCGCCGACCCGAAGGACCCGGAGGTCATCGCGTACCTGGAGGCGGAGAACGCCTACACCGACGCGTCCACGGCCGGGCTCGGCGAGCTGCGGTCCGGAATCTTCGATGAGATCAAGGCGCGCACTCAGGAGACCGACCTGTCGGTGCCCGTGCGCAAGGGGAACTGGTGGCGGTACGCGCGGACGGTGGAGGGCCAGCAGTACTCGATCCAGTGCCGCCGGCGGGTCGCCGACGGTGAGGTCACCCCGCCGGTGCCGCAGGACGGCAAGCCCCTGGACGGCGAGGAGGTGCTGCTCGACGGGAACGAACTGGCCGCCGGGGCCGCGTTCTTCTCGCTCGGCGCGCTGTCGGTCAGCCCGGACGAGCGGCTGCTCGCCTACTCCACCGACTTCTCCGGCGACGAGCGGTTCACGCTGCGGGTGAAGGACCTCGCGACCGGCTCGGTGCTGGACGACGAGGTCCCCGACACGCACTACGGCTGCGCCTGGTCGCGGGACGGGTCAACCCTGTTCTATGTGACCGTCGACGAGGCGTGGCGGCCCTACCGGGTCTGGCGGCACGTGGTGGGGACGCCCGCGGCCGACGACGTCGTGGTCTTCGAGGAGGCCGACGAGAAGTTCTGGCTCGGCGTCGGCACCAGCCGCGACGAGCGCTTCATCGAGATCCACACGGCGTCCAAGCTGACCAGCGAGGCGTGGCTGCTCGACGCGGCCGACCCGTCCGGTTCGTTCGCGGTGGTCGCGCCCCGACGGCACGGCGTGGAGTACGGCGTCGAGGTGGCCGGCGACCGCCTGCTCATCCTGCACAACGACGGCGCGGAGAACTTCGAGCTGGCCGCGGCGCCGCTGCCCGGCGACACGGGGTACGGCGACGCCTCCTCGTGGACGCCGGTGATCGCGCACCGGGCCGACACCCGGCTGCTGTCGGTGGACGCGTTCGCCGACTACCTGGTGCTCTCCTACCGCCGCGACGGCCTGACCGGGCTGTCGGTGCTGCCCGCCTCCGGGGCCGGCCCGGAGCGGCCGGTGACCTTCCCCGAGCCGCTCTACACGGTCGGCTCTGGGAACAACCCGGAGTACACGCAGACCCGGTTCCGGCTGGGCTACACCTCCCTGGTCACGCCGTCCACCGTCTACGACCTCGACCTGGCGACCGGGGCCCTCACCCTGCTCAAGCAGCAGCCGGTGCTGCCGTCGCCGGCCGGGGTCGGCTACGACCCCGCCGCCTACGAGCAGTACCGCGAGTGGGCCGTGGCCGAGGACGGCACGCGGGTGCCGATCTCGATCGTCTGCCGGAAGGGCACCCCGCGCGACGGGTCCGCGCCCTGCCTGCTGTACGGGTACGGCAGCTACGAGATCTCGATCGACCCGAGCTTCTCGATCTCCCGGCTTTCGCTGCTCGACCGCGGGTTCGTGTTCGCGATCGCGCACATCAGGGGCGGCGGCGAGATGGGCCGGCCGTGGTACGACGACGGGAAGATGCTGACCAAGCGGAACACGTTCACGGACTTCGTGGCGGCCGCGGCCCACCTGGCCGCGGCCGGCTGGACCTCCCCGTCACGACTCGTCGCCCGCGGCGGGTCGGCCGGCGGCCTGCTGATGGGCGCGGTCGCCAACCTGGCGCCGTCGGCCTTCGCCGGGATCGTCGCCCAGGTTCCGTTCGTCGACGCGCTCAACTCGATCCTCGACCCGTCGCTGCCGCTCACCGTGACCGAGTGGGAGGAGTGGGGCGACCCGCTGCACGACGCCGCCGTGTACGAGTACATGAAGTCGTACACGCCGTACGAGAACGTCGTTGCCGCCGCCTACCCGGCGATCTTCGCGATCACGTCGCTGAACGACACCCGGGTGCTGTACCACGAGCCCGCGAAGTGGATGGCGCGGCTGCGCGCGCTGTCTTCCGGCGGGCCGTTTCTGCTGAAGACGGAGATG
The DNA here is from genome assembly GCA_036509215.1 of Trebonia sp. Classification (GTDB taxonomy): domain Bacteria; phylum Actinomycetota; class Actinomycetes; order Streptosporangiales; family Streptosporangiaceae; genus Trebonia. The sequence continues at coordinate 1,622 of DATCGA010000477.1, read as the reverse complement.
GAGGCCGGGCACGCCGGCCGGAGCGGTCGCTACGACGCCTGGCAGGAAGAGGCACTGGTGCTGGCCTGGATCATCGTCACCGCGAACGTGGGCTAACCGGGCGGCGCCCCGGCCGGGCGGGGCTGGCCGCCGGGGCGGGCAGACGGTTCCGCTCGGATTTCAGTGTTGATTTTGGCGCATTATTTACCGAGCATCGCCCGATGGTAGGTACGGTCGGTTGGGTGACGACCGACCCGAACGACAGCAGCTCAGCCGGACCCTGGGGCAATGGCGAGGAGCCGACCTCAGCCATGCCGGCCCAGGGATCGAACGGGCAGGGCGCGCAGGGGCAGCCAGGCTACCGACCGCAAGGGCACGGGCAGCCGAGCTACGGTCCGCCCTGGGAGCAGCAGGGCCAGCCGGGGCAGCAGTCGTACGGTTCGTCCGGGCAAGGACAGCAGGGTTACGGGCAGCAGGGCGGGTGGCAGCCGCCGCAGCCGCCTCAGGGCCAGCAAGGCTACGGCCAGCAGCCGGGCTACGGCCAGCAGGGGCAGCAAGGCGGCCAGCAGCCAGGCTACGGCCAGCAGGGGCAGCAGGAGTACGGCCAGCAACAGGGCTACGGCCAGCAAGGGTACGGGCAGCCCGGATACGGGCAGCAGGGGTACGAGCAGACCGGATACGGGCAGCAGGCGTACAACCAGCAGCCCGGCGGTCAGGCCGGGCTCGGGCCCTTCGGGCCGAGGCCGGAATGGCAGCAGCCGCCGGCCGTTCCCCCGGCAGGGGCCGGCGGGTCCGGGCACGGCGGCGGCCGTCGGCCGAAGAAGCAGCGGCAGCCGGGCAAGCGGGGCAAGGTGATCGGGATCACCGCGGCGGCGGTCATCGTGGTCGCCGCGGGCGTCGGGGTGGGCGTCAAGGTGCTCAGCCACGGCCCGGGCACGCCGGCCTACGGCATGATCCCGACCGGGTCGACGCCGCAGCAGGACGGTCAGCAGGTCGCCGCCGCGTTCCTCAGCGCGTGGCGGAGCGGGAACCTCACTGCGGCCGCCAAGCTCACCGATCACCACGCCGCGGCCAAGGCCTACCTCGCGGCGAACGCCACGTCCCTGGACTTGGGGAAGATGAGCGCGACGACCAACAGCGTCGCCGCCTCCGCGGGGTCCACCTCAGCCGCCCCCAGCGAGACGGCTAAGTTCACCGTCACCGCCTGGGTGGCGGCCAAGTACGGCTCTTCGGTCATCCGCGGCCCCTGGGCTTACCACTCCACGCTGGTCGCCTACCAGCAGCCCAGTTCCTCGGTCTGGTTCGTCAGCTGGAAGCCCGACGTGGTCGCGCCCAACCTCACCGCGACGACCCAACTGGGGGCCGTCTCGGTCGCCCCGACGGTCGGCGTGGTCACCGACGCAGGCGGCGAGGATCTCAGCAGTTACGGCGACGCCGGGCTGACCAACATCGCGCACGATATGAGCGCTGCGCCGCCGGCCGGCAAGGTCAAGGCGGGTCTCGACGTCCAGATCATGAACACGGCCGGGAAGAACGCCGGCAAGCCGGTGCCGAATAGCCAGGCGATCGTCGTCGCCCCGGTGAACCTGGCGTCCCTGTCGACCACGATCAACTCGTCGGCCGAGAGCGCCGCCCGCAGCGCG
>DATCGA010000476.1:0-18884 GCA_036509215.1 Trebonia sp. | reverse complement strand
CCCGAGAAGCCGCCGGAGGTCGGCGACCGCCGGTCTGAGAACGCGTGGACGGGACCGCGCCACCGCCGGACCGGGGTGCGGCCGGAGCCGACCTACCCGACGGCCCTGCAGCCCTAGCGCGAGGCGTCGATGTCGGCCAGCAGGGGCCCGTGGCCCATCTCGACGGCCAGGTTCCTCGCGCGCCACAGGGCCGAGCGGGACTGGCCGCGGGCCTTCCGCCGCCGTTCGATCCGGCCGAGCACCAGCAGGCTGCGCGCCAGCTCGGGGCGCAGCGGCGACCGCTCGTGGGCGGCGACTGCCGCCCGCGCGGACTCCCTGGCGGTCTCCAGGTCGCCGCGCGCGGCGGCGGCCAGGGCGTCGATCCGGCAGGCGTGGCCGAGCAGGGCCGGGCGGTCCAGGCGGGTGCCGAGCTCCCGCAGCCGGGCCGATATCGGGCTCGCGTCCTGCGGCCGCCCGGCCGCGATGTAGGACTCGGCCAGCAGGTGATCGATCCCTGACCGCACGCCGGGCTCGGCCCAGTCGAACTGGGCCGCGTACCGGAGAGCGACCTCGAGATGCCGCACGGCCGCGACGGCGTCCCCGGTCCAGAAGCTCATCTTGCCCCCTACGCAGGCCCCCATGAAGCGGGTGGCGTCCGGCTGGCCCTCGTCGTCGGGCAGATGCTCGTCGGCGAGGCGGAGCGTCGGGTCGAGCTCACGGGTCGCGATCAGCAGCTCCCAGCGCGGTTCCAGCGTCCACGGTGATACCGGCCAGCCGTACCAGGCGGCGATCTTGTCGACCTCCGCCAGGGCCGCCGCGGCGGCCGCGTAATCGCCGGCCAGCTCCTCGGTCTGCGCCAGGTAGCCCAGGCAGGCCGACAACCCGAAGTCCTCGGCCGTCTCCCGGGCGCGGGCGATGCTGCGCAGCAGCGCCGACCGTGCGGTGTCGAGGTCCTCGACGCACAAGGACCACAGCCCGCGGTGCAGGTCGGCGGTGTCATGCAGCGGAATCCGGGGCACGGCGCGCTCGAGCTCTTCGGCCCGTTCGAGCAGCGCGGCGTCCAGGCCCTCGCCGGCCGTTACCTTCGCCACGACCAGGTTGACCAGGGCGCGGTGGAGCGAGAGGCTCGCGGCCGGCCCGGCCGCCTCGGCGCAGCCGATCGCCTCGAGCGCGGCGGCCCGGCGCCCGCCCCGGATGCCGTACGCCACGTCGCTGGCCAGCGACAGCAGCGGCGCCCGGCGGCGACTCTGCCCTCGGTCTCGACGACGACGCCGGCCAGGACCGCCGCGTCCAGCGCCCCTCCGGGGTCGTCGAGGTCATCCATGACGGCGACGGCGTCGGACACCGTGATCCGGCCGGCTGCGGCCACGACCGCCAGCGCGTCGGTGGCGGCCGGGGTCAGGATGCGTTCGAGACGCTCGGCCAGCGCGGCGCGCGCCAGCGGCGGGACCTCGGATTGGGCCGAAGCCATGCTGTCCCAGATCTCTTCCGCCCAGAACGGGTTCCCGCGCGACCGGCTGGCCACCAGCCGGCTTGCGCGGGGGTCGCGGTCGGCGGCAGCAGGCTCTGGACCTGCGACGCGTCCAGCGGCGCGAGCATGATCGGCGAGGCCGCGCGCAGCGCGGCGGGCAGCTCGCGCCAGCCCTTGCGGCAGCGGCGGGGCGGCGACGGTGAGCGGGTCGGCCGGCGCCGGGCAACGCGCGGCGAGCAGCAGGGACAGCGGCCCGCTGGCGATCCGCCTGAGCGCGAATCCCAGCGCCTCGAGGCTGGCCGGGTCCAGCCACTGAATGTCGTCGATCGCCAGCAGCACCGGCCCGTCGTCGACGCGGGCGCGCAGCGCCGCGAGCACGGCGAGGCCGATCGCGTGGGCGGTGGGCGCCGTGTCTCCGGCCGAGCGCAGCAGCAGGGCGACCTCGATCGCTTCCAGCTGCGGCCGGGGGATGCCGTCCGCCAGTGACGGCAGGACCGCCGCCAGCAGGTCGGACAGTCCGGCGAAGGGCGAGTCGGCCTCGCTCGCTGACGGCTCGCTGCGAAGCACCCGGCAGCCCGCGTTGGCGGCGACCTCCAGCGCGGCCCGCCACAGCCTGGACTTGCCCGCGCCCGCCTCGCCCTCGATGACAAGCGCGGTCGGCGTGACGCGGCTCGCGGCGTCGGTGGCGAACTCCCGCACGCGCCGCCACTCGGTCGCGCGCACGAAGTCGCCGCTGATAGAGGACATATGCTCAATCCCATCACAGACGGGTACCGAGCGTAGCAACCAAGATGAGGTCGCGCCGGCCACGAACGTGGCCGGCGCGACTGCGGGTACTGCGGATCAGGTGAAGCCGACGTTCAGGATGAAGTGCCCGAGGCGGAGGTTCAGCTCCCCGCCGCCGGCCCAGTGCACGATGAACGCCAGCAGGATGATGGCGAGTATCGCCACCACCAGCCAGAAGAAGAACACCACAATGCCGGGAATCGCGTATCCGCCGACCGATCTCGCTCTTGCCACGGGCCTCAGCTACCCAGGGCAATTCGACTTAATCCACGACGTGATAGACAGCGCCGGCGTGGTCCGCGACACCGTGGCGGTCGTGACGACGGGCAGCCGAAGCAGCGCCACGTTAGGGAAACGCATAGCTGCTGTCAGGGATCCGTCAGGACGGTCAAGCCGACGTGACTGGGGCTTTTGCCGGTGTTAGAAAGGATTCGAGAGGCCGGCAGAAGGCCGCAGAGGCACGGCGATCCATGACCAAGCCATCTGAGGCATCGGTCGCCCTTCTTGTGAAAATTTTCACAAGCAATGAGTGCACTCAACGGCAACTAGGGAGCACGACCATGCACTCGACCATGGACCCAGCGCTGGGCCACGGCTTTGACGAGCCCGCCAGCCCGGCCTGGACCTTCCGGCAGCGAACCGCAGCGCAGGCCGAGCCGGCCGACTCCGACGAGCCGCCGGAACACCAGCCGGCCGCCGTCGGGCCGGCCGCCGCCGCCACGCTGCGGGAGCTCGGCGAGGCCCACTTCTGGCCGCACGCCCGGATGGCAGGCGACCTCTCGTCGCCGGGCGCGGTGCAGATCGTGACCCGCGGGGACGGCGTCTGGGTGTACGACGAAAGGGAACACCGCTACTTCGACACCCTGTCCGGCATGTGGCTCAGCAACATCGGGCACGGCCGCCGCGAGGTCGCCGACGCGGTGCACGCGCAGATCTGCGAGCTCGGGTACGCACCCGACGGCAGCGTGCACCCGGCCACCCTGCGGCTCGCCGCCCGGGTCGCCCGGCTGTCCCCCGATCCGGCCTCGCGCGTGTTCTTCACCAGCGGCGGGTCTGAAGCGGTCGAGACCGCGATGAAGATGGCGAAGAAGTTCCATCGCAACCGGGGCGAGGCCGGCCGCTACAAGTTCATCAGCCGCCGCGGCTCCTACCACGGCGCGACCCACGGGTCCCTCAGCCTCGGCGGCGGCGGGGGCAACAACGGCGCCGAGTACGGGCCGCTTCCCTACGGCGGGGTGCGCGTGCAGGGACCCGACCAGTACCGCAACCCGTTCGGCGGGGCCGACGGCCGGGGCGACCTCGAATGCGCGCGCGAGATCGAGCGGGCGATCCTCAACGAGGGACCCGACACCGTGGCCGCCGTGATCGGCGAGCCGGTCTCCGCCTCGGCCGGCGTGCACATCCCGCACCCGGAGTACTGGCCGACGGTGCGCGAGATCTGCGACCGGTACGGCGTCCTGCTCATCTGCGACGAGGTGATCACCGGGTTCGGCCGCACCGGCCGGATGTTCGGATGCGAGCACTGGGGGGTCGTGCCGGACATCACCGTAGTGGCGAAGGCCCTGACGAGCGGCTACGTGCCGATCGGGGCCGCGATCGCGGCCAAGCACGTCGCCGACGCCTTCACCGGCCCGGCCGAGGCCGCCTTCAACCACCGCATCACCTTCGGCGGGAACCCGGTGTCGTGCGCCGCCGGGCTCGCGAACCTGGACATTCTCGAGCGCGAGCTCCTGGTGCGGAACGCGGCCGACATGGGCGGCTACCTCTTCGGCCGCCTGCAGAGGCTCTACCGGCACAACATCGTCGGTCAGGTCCGCGGCGGGCTCGGCCTCATCTGCGCGGTCGAGATCGTCGCCAACCGCGCCACCAAGGAGCCGTTCCCGAAGGAGGCCGGGCTCGCGCGCCGGGCGGGGCTGCTGATGGAACGGCACGGTCTCCTCGGCCGGGCCGGGAACGTGTTCTTCATCGCCCCGCCGCTGTGCGTCACCCGCAGCGAGCTCGGCTTCCTCGTGAACCGGCTCGACGCCGTGATCGGCGAGCTCGAAGCCGACCTGATCACCCGAGGGAGGGCGGCATGACCACCCAGCGCCTGAAGACCTACGTCGTCAACCTCAAGCGCCGCCCCGACCGGCGCGCGCGGATGGAGCGCGTGCTCCCCAGCGCGTGGGACGTCCAGTTCACCTCGGACTGGGACGGCCCGATGGACGGGCAGGCCATCGACCCCGACGACCTGCCCGGCTTCGAGCTCTACCCGTGGGAGGTCCCGAGCGACAACCCGTGGTGGAGCCGGCCGCTCAAGCTCGGCGAGATCGGCTGCGCGGTCAGCCACTGGATGTGCTGGCAGCAGGCCGCCGCCGACGCTGCCGACCCGGCGCTGATCCTGGAGGACGACGCCGTCCTCACCGGTCACTGTGCCGTACGGCTCCAGTTGCGGCTAAGGCTGCTGTCGGCGATCGATCCGCACTGGGATCTGCTCTACCTGGGGCGGTGGGCGCTCGACGGCGAGGATCACGCGGTGACCGAGGGCATCGTCCGCCCCGGCTACAGCTACTGCACGTTCGGCTACCTGCTCAGCCCGTCCGGGCTTGACGCGGTGCGGGGCTGCGGGTTCGAACGCGGGCTGATCCCCGTCGACGAGCTGATCCCGGCCCTCTACATGGACCACCCGCGCGAGGACATCCGGTCGCTGTACCCCAAGCGCCTGCGGGCCTACGCCCTCGAGCCGCCTCTGGTCACGCAGCTGCCGAAGGACGAGGCGGGAAGCGACACCGAGGCAAGCGCCTTCGCGGCGAGCCGAACGCTCCAGCCCGGCGGGAGCGGCATGTGAACGCGCTCGCCAACACCCGGCCCCGGCGCCCGGCCGGGCCGCAGGCGCTCACCCCGCAGGCGGTGATCTTCGACATGGACGGCGTCCTGCTCGACTCCGAGCCGCTGCACCACCGCGCCGCGAACGCCGTGCTGATCGAGGACGGCCGTCCTCCGCTCTCGCTGGCGGAGTACACCCGCTACCTCGGCACGACCGATGAGGACATGTGGCGTGACCTGCGCACGACGCGCGGTCTGACCCGGCCGCAGGAGCACTACGTCCTGCGCTTCGACGCCCACGTGCTGGCCGCCTACAGAAAGCACGCGACTGCCGCCCCCGGCGCGATCGACCTGCTCGACTGGCTGACCGCCCGCGGGCTGCCGCTCACGGTGGCGTCGTCGTCGCGCGCTCGGTGGGTCGAGACCTGCCTGCACACGATCGGCATCAGGCGCTACTTCGATCGCGTGGTCGGGGGTGACATGGTGGCCGCGGGCAAGCCCGATCCCGAGATCTTCCTGCTCGCCGCGCGCCAACTGCGAGCCGAGCCCGCGCGGTGCGTCGTGTTCGAGGATTCCCCGGCCGGCGTGGCCGCCGCCAGCAGGGCAGGCATGCGCACGGTCGCCGTCTGCACCGAGTACACGCCGCCGGGCATGGTCCAGGGGGCCGACTTCACCGTCAATTCCCTGGCCGAGGTCTCCCGCGCGCTGCGCAGCCGCGCCGTCGCCAGGAGGCCCCCCAGCGCGCGCTGACCGTCCCTGACGATGGGCGCCTAACGCCCGCCGTCGATCGCTAACCAGCGTACAACCGGGCCATGCCCGCCGCCGCGTCCGCCATCCGCCCGCGCAGGCTCTCCGGCTCCACCACCTCGACCTCGGCCCCGAGGCCGAGGAAGGAGGACTGCGCGTGCGGCAGCGACTCGATCGGGACCACCGCCGTGACCCAGCCGCCCTCGTCCGGCACCGCGGTCGCGTCGACCGCCGCCGTCACCGCCTGGCTGAGCAGGTCCCGCGCCCGCGAGCGCCCCTCCGGCGACAGCCGGATCGTGGCCTCGCCCTGCTGCAGCCCTTCCCGAAACCGCAGAATATGCGCGGCCCAGTACGAGGGCAGGCTGAACCCCGCCAGCCGCTCGAACTCCTCCGCCAGCGGCGTCAGGCTCAGCACCTGGCTGATGCGGTAGGTCCGCAGCGCCCCGTCGCAGACGGCCACCACGTACCACTTGCCGCCCTTGAGCACGATCCCGTGCGGCTCAAGGATCCGGGTCACGTCGGTCGGCGCGACCCAGCGGCGGTAGCGGACCTCGATCCGCCGCTGGTTCCAGACCGCGTCGGCGATCGCGTCGAGGTGGGGCGAGGAATCGCCGTCGTGATACCACCCCGGCGCGTCGAGGAAGAACCGCTCGGCGATCCGGGCCGACCGCTCGCGAAGCTCCGGCGGCAGCGCCGCGTCGAGCTTGAGCCGGGCCGTGGCCAGCACCGTGCCCAGGCCGAGCTCGGCCGCCGGGCCCGGCATCCCGGCGAACTGCAGCGCCTCCGCCTCGGCGGCGGTCAGCCCCGTCAGCCGGGTCCGGTAGCCGCCGAGCAGCTGGTAGCCGCCCGCCGGGCCGGCGTCGCCGTAGATCGGCACGCCCGCCTCGCTCAGCGACTCCACGTCGCGGTAGATCGTCCGCACCGACACCTCGAGCTCGGCCGCGAGCTGGGGCGCAGTCAGCCGCCCGCGGGTCTGCAGCAGCAGCAGAATCGAAACAAGCCGGCTCGCGCGCATAACCCTGACAATACGTGTCAGGGTTGCGATCTACGGTCAGGGACATGACATCCACACGGAACAATCACGGCAGCGGCGACTTCGACTTCCTCGTCGGCGAGTGGGACGGCATCCAGCGGCGCAGGCAGGCGTGGCTGGCCGACTGCGACGAGTGGTACGAGATGAAGTCGGTCACCCGCTGCTGGTCGGTCTTCGGCGGCGCAGGCAACATAGACGAGGTGGCGTTCCCCGAGCAGGGCTTCACCGGGCTCACGGTCAGGCTCAGGGACGTGGCGACCGGCGACTGGTCGATCTTCTGGGCCAACAGCCGCGACGGGATCCTCGGGGTGCCGCCGGTCACCGGCCGCTTCGAGAACGGCGTCGGCCTGTTCTACGCCGACGAGGTGCTCGACGGCCGGGCGATCCGGGTCCGCTTCACCTGGTCGCACATCACCGCCGACTCCGCCCGCTGGGAGCAGGCCTTCTCGCCCGACGGCGGACAGACCTGGGAGGCCAACTGGACCGCGGAGTTCACCCGCCGTCCGGCCGGCGCCGACCAGGCGGCGCGGTTGACAGGGCAAAGCGCAGCGGGGGAACTCACAGGAAGCTGATTATTGAAAGTTGCTCTCCCAGAGCGAAAGTAATAGACCGAACGGGGAGCTGGCGATGGAACGGACCGTGTTCACCGGCGGGGCGGTGTTCGACGCGAGCGGCGCCGACCCGCCCCCGGGGAGGTGGTCGTCGACGGCGACCGCATCGTCGAGGTCCGCTCCGGCTGGCGCGAGGACCACGGCCCGGCCCGGGTGGTGAACATCGCGGGGCGCACGATCATGCCCGGGCTGATCGAGTCGCACGCGCACCTTACGTTCCCGTCGGCCGTGGGTCACATCGACCCGTCGTTCAACCCGCCGCTCGACGTCAGCTTCTTCCACCACATCGAGGGCATCGAGGCGGAGCTCGCCCGGGCCGAGCGCAACGCCGCGATCCTGCTCGACGAGGGCGCGGAGTACGGGATCGACCGGGCGGCGGCTACGATGATGGGCTCGGTCGCCGCGCTCGAGGCGATGACCGAGATCTACCCCGAGATCCGCCGCCGCGGCATCCGCGCCCTGCCCGGCGGCGACTACGGCTTCCCCAACAACCCGATCGGCCGCAACGTCCGCGACCTGCAGCTCTTCGTCGACCTGCTCGGCTACAGCCCGGTCGAGGCCCTCACCGCCGCCACCCGGCTCGGCGGCCAGCTGATGGGCATGGGCGACGAGCTCGGGCTGCTCGCCCCCGGCTACCTGGCGGACCTGCTGGTGGTGCGGGGCAACCCGGCCGAGGACGTCAGCCTGCTGCAGGACGCCGCCAACCTCGAGTGGATCGTACAGGGCGGCCGCGCCCACAAGCAGCCAGAAATGAGCCAGCCGGCCTAGCCGCCGGCGACCTCGCGCGCGAACGCCACCACGGCGTCGAACAACGGCGTCAGGTCGTCCACGCCGGCCCACATGTGATCGGCGCCGTGGACCGCCTCGAGCCGGACATCCGCCCCGGCCTCGGCCAGGGCCGCCGCGAGGGCCTCGCTCTGCCCGAACGGAACCGCCCGGTCGGCGGTGCCGTGCGCGATCAGGAACGGCGGCGCCCCCGCCCGGACGTGGGTGATCGGGCTGGCCGCGCGGGCGAGCTCGGGCACGTCGGCCACCGGGGCGCCGAGCAGCCGCGCCTCGCGGGTGTCGAGCGGGTCCCCGGTGAGCGCGCCCGCCGCCCCGACCTGCTCCTGCAGCGCGGCCAGGTCGGCCGGCCCGTACCAGTCGACGACCCCGCGCACCGACGGCCCCGGCGACCGCAGCCCGAGCAGGGCGGCCAGGTGCGCCCCGGCCGATTCGCCCCAGAGCACGATCCGGCCCGCGTCGAAGCCGTACTCACCCGCGTGCCCGGCCAGCCAGTCGACCGCGGCCGACACGTCCTCGAGCTGGGCCGGGAAGCGCGCCTCGCCGCTGAGCCGGTAGTCGACCGAGGCGACCGCGAACCCGGCCGCCGCCAGCCGCTCCAGGGGCCCGGGCCGCCACGACGCGAACGATGGGCTGACCATCGACCGGTCGCCCCGCAGCCAGCCGCCGCCGTGCATGAACACGACCAGCGGAGCGAGATCGCGCCCGGCGGGCAGGTACAGGTCGAGCAGCAGCGGGCGGAACCCGAGCGGGGCGGCGTACGTCAGGCCGCCGATGAACTCCACGCCAGGCGTCCCTTCCGGCGATTCCTCGGTAGATGAAACTAGCTTTCATCCGAGCCTAGCGTTCAATGTAACCGGGAGAGTCGCCCGGGTCCGTTCGACCAGAAAGTTCGTGAAGTTCAAGATCTTTTTCTTCCGAACGGACCCGGGCTCCGCCTCAATCGCCGGGCTCCGGCGGATCGGCGGGCAGGCCGAAGCGGGCGAACAGCTCCGCGCCCGAGATCCAGCTCCCGGCGCCCTCGGGGCCGATCAGGTCGGCGGTCAGGAACCCGGTCACGGCCGCGATCCTGCCGCCGTCGGGGGAGAGCGTGAGCACGTCGATCGAGGCCGGGATGAACCGGCCGACGTCCTCGTCGTACACGTGGCCGGCCACCGCCGGCTGGCCGTTGGCCCCGGTCGGGCGGTGCCGCCAGCGATCGGTGAGCGGGTACCTGAGCAGGAAGTCCCGGACCGGCCCGAGCCCCCGGTACCAGGTCGGGACCGGCGGCATCGACCAGGTCACGTCCTCGGTGAGCAGGCCGACCAGGGCGACGATGTCGCCGTTCTCCATCGCGTCCGCGTACTGGCGGACGAGCTTCCTGGTGCGCGCGTCGCCCAGGCGCCCCCATGTCGACCGCGAACTCCCGGCGCGATCGGTGCCGGGCGATGTCGAGCGCGGTGTTGCTGGCGATCGCGTACAGCCACGAGCGGACCGACGCGCGCCCCTCGAAGCGGTCGATGCCCCTCCACGCGCGGACCAGCGCCTCCTGCAGCGCATCCTCGGCGTCGTGGACCGAGCCGAGGATGCGGTAGCAGTGGGCGCGCAGCTCCGCCTGGTAGGCGGCGGCGAGCTCGGTGAACTCGTCTTCGCGCCTCAGTCGCTGAACGTCGGGTCCGCGCCGTGCGGCTTCGGCGCGCGGCCCTTGGGCTCCTCCCACTCCTCCGACCGGCCGAGCGCGGTCAGGTCGAGGAACGAGTAGGCGCTGCCGGTGATGTCGGTGCCGCGGGCCCAGGTCGAGTACGTGTGGAAGACCCGGTTGCCGTCGCGCAGGAAGCAGCTGAACCCGGGCATCTCGGTCGAGTCGTTGTCCCCGAGCAGGTCGGGCTCCTCCCGGTGGTTGTAGACGATCGGCTGGCGATCCTTGGACGCGGTGGCCTGGTAGTCGTAGTTGAAGTCGCTGCCGTAGGAGGAGTACCACGGGATCGTCCAGCCCATCTTGGCCTGGTACTGCCGCAGCTTCTCCAGCGGCGCGCGCGACACCAGGACGAAGCTGGTGTCCCGTGACCTCAGGTGCGTGATCATCCCGTCGGAGGTCTCGTCGATCCCGGCCGTGCAGCCCGGGCAGGCCGCGTCCCAGTCGGGGCCGTACATGACGTGCTGGACGATCAGCTGCCGGCTGTCGCCGAACAGGTCGGCCAGCGCGACCTTGCCGTCCGGCCCCTCGAACACGTACTCCTTGTCGACCGCGACCATCGGCAGTCGGCGGCGCTCGGCGTTGAGCGCGTCCCGCTCGCGGGTCGCCTGCTTCTCCTTGACCAGCAGCCGCTTCCTTGCCTCGAGCCACTCCTCGCGCGTCACGACGTCGGGCAGAGCCATGTGGACCTCCTACGGGGTTTCGAGTCTCTCACCTGGTTTGACTGCGCGCCGGGAGCGGATTAATCGGTCCGCCTGGTTCCCAGCGTCGAGCCCCCTCTGGCGGCTCCGGCGGGCTGAGCCGCATGATCGGGGGTACTTGCCGTTGCTATTTGACGGTAAGTACCCCCGATGTCGCGCCGCTGCGGTGTCCCGTGTCGCCGTCTTCGAGATCACGCCGCCGGCCTAGCCGCCGTCCCTCAGCCCAGCAGGTCGGGCTGCTCGGCCGCGATCTCGTCGTAGTGCATCCGGAGGCTGAAGCCGCCGGAGGCCCGAGACCGGCCGAGCCGGTCCGCCACCTCGGACCGGATCAGGTTGGGCGTGGTCGTTTGTCAGCCCTGTTCGCTAGGCTTCGGCCGAAGAGGTCGGAGGCGGCCCGGATGGCTGACAGGAAACACGGGGCCCCCGCGCCGGCCACCACGTCGACGGTGCACTCGGCCGACTGGGACGGGCGGGATCTGTCCGGCGAGCGTCACGAGAAGGTCGCCTTCATCGACGCGGACCTCACCGAGTCGGCCGGCAACGGAGCGGTCTTCACCGAGTGCGTCTTCCGCGGCGCCCGCTTCAACGTCTCCGCCCACGTCAACGCGGCGTTCGTCAACTGCACCTTCACCCGGTGCTCGTTCTTCGACGCCACCTTCACCGGCTGCAAGCTGGTGGGGAGCATGTTCGACGGCTGCACGTTCGGCCTGCTCGAAGTCGACGGCGGCGACTGGTCGTTCACCGCCCTCCCCGGCGCCGACCTGCGGCGCAGCGTGTTCCGAGGGGTCCGGCTGCGCGAGGCCGACCTGACCGGCGCCCGCTTCGACGACGCCAGGCTGCTGCGCTGCGATCTGTCCGGCGCGTGGCTGCACAGCGCCTCGTTCACCGGATGCGACCTGCGCGGCAGCGATCTATCCGCGTTCGATCCGGAGACGACGGGGCTGAAGGGCGCGGTCATCGACCCGGCTCAGGCCCTCGTGATCGCCGCGGCGCTGGGCCTGGACGTCCGCGAAAACTGACCGTCCGGCACGGGTCGGCGCGCGCGTGCCCTACCGACCACTCTGGGGTCAGTCACGTCGTTGCCTCAATTAGTAGATCTCTTGCTGATAAAAATCAACATCTTGCAAAGAGATGTCAAGGAGTTTAGCGTCACAGTCGGCGACGCTACGTACGCGACCGCCAGCCCACGCGAATCCCCCGCGTCGAGAGGATCAACGGTGTTCCATCCCGCCCCCCCATCCAGGCCACCGAAGCTTCACGGCCTGAGACGCCTGCTACTGGCAGGCGCAACGTCCATCGCGCTCGCGACTGCGGGCCTGGCCGGCGTCGCGGTGCTCGCCGCCACGCCCGCCTTTGCCGCGACCGCCACCGGCGGCCAGGGCGCGAGCCTGCCCTACACCGAAGTGCTGGCCCAGAACTCCGCGACCACCGGCACCGTCATCGGCCCGAGCTACACCCAGGGCCAGCTCGCCGACGAGGCGGTCGGCCGCAAGGCCGTCACCCTCGCGGGCAGCGGCTCCGGCCAGTCCGTCACCTTCACCACCCCGGTGACGACCAACTCGATCGACTTCCGCTACAGCATCCCCGACAGCTCCGGCGGGTCCGTGTACACCGCCCCGCTGTCGCTGTACATCAACGGCGTCAAGCAGACCGACTTCACCCTGACCAACGCCTACAGCTGGTACTACGGCAGCTACCCGTTCGTCAACACGCCGGGCAGCGGCACTCCGATGCACTTCTTCGACGAGGTCCACCGGCTGTTCAGCACGACCTATCCGGCCGGCACCACGTTCAAGCTCGAGGTCGACTCGGAGGACACCGCGTCCTCGTACACGATCAACCTGGCCGACTTCGAGAACGTCGCCGCGCCGCTGGCCCAGCCAGGCGGCTCGGTGTCCGTGGTCAGCGAGGGCGCCGACCCCACCGGCGTGAATGACTCCACGAACGCGTTCAACGCGGCGATCACCGCGGCCGGCTCCGGCGGCACGGTCTGGATCCCGGCCGGCACCTACAACATCCCCGGCCACATCATCGTCAACAACGTCACCGTTGAAGGCGCCGGCATGTGGTACTCGACCGTCACCGGCACGGCACCCGGCTTCTACGGGAACTCCGCGCCGAACGCGAGCACCAACGTGCACCTGTCGAACTTCGCGATCTTCGGCAACGTTCAGATACGTGACGACAGTGCGCAGGTCAACGGCATCGGCGGCGCGCTGAGCAACTCGACCGTGTCGAACATCTGGATCGAGCACATGAAGGTCGGGGCCTGGATGGACGGGCCGATGACCAACCTGACCTTCAGCGGCATGAGGATCCGCGACACCACGGCCGACGGCATCAACCTGCACGGCGGCGTCACCAGCTCAACCATTACCAACAGCAGCATTCGCAACACCGGTGACGATGGCATCGCCCTCTGGGCGGACGCCGGAGTCGGCGCCGACTCCGGCGACATGATCTCCAACAACACCCTGCAGCAGCAGCAGCTCGCCAACGGGATCGCGGTCTACGGCGGCAACAACAACACCGTCACCGGCAACCTGGTCGAGGACACCGGCATCAATCAGGGCGGCGGCATCACGGCGGCGCAGCGCTTCGACTCCACCCCCCTCGGCCTGACCACCATCTCCAACAACACCATGATCAGAGACGGCCAGCTCGACCCGAACTGGCAGTTCGGCGTCGGCGCGCTGTGGTTCGACGGCGAGCAGGGCTCGGTCACCGGCCCGGTCAACGTGACCAACGCGCTGATCGAGCAGAGCCCGTTCGAGGCGATCCAGTGGGTCGAGGGCACGGTCAGCGGGGTCAACCTCAACAACGTGTCGATCATCGGCACCGGCACCTTCGCCCTGCAGGAGCAGACCGGCGGCGCCGCCACGTTCACCAACGTCACGGCGACCGGCGTGGCGCAGGCGAACTTGGGCAACGACCCGAGCTACAACTGCGAGGGCACCGGCTTCGCGATCACCGACGACGGCGGCAACTCCGGCATCAGCCCGGCCGGTTGCAGCGTCGGCGACTCGCCGACCCCGGTCTACCCGCCGTACCCCGTCACCGGCGTCAACGCGAGCCCGACAGCGCTGACGTTCAGCCCGCAGGTAACCGGCACCACCAGCGCCGCGCAGACGGTGACGGTCGCCAACCCGACCAGCGCGGCCGCGCCGGTCTCGTCCATCGCCGCCAGCGGTCCCTTCGCCGAGACCAACAACTGCGGCTCGTCGATCGCGGCGAACAGCTCCTGTACCGTCAACGTGACGTTCTCGCCGACGGCGAGCGGCGCGAGCACGGGGAGCGTCACCATCAACGCCGGCGGCGTCACCAGCACGGTGAGCCTGTCCGGCACCGGCACGGCACCGGGCCCGGTGCTGAGCGCCTCCCCGGCCAGCCTCTCCTTCCCGTCTACCCTGGTCGGATCCTCTCCCGCCACGCAGACGGTGACGGTGACCAACACCGGCACCACCGCCGCGACCGTTTCCAGCGTCGCGGTGACCGGGGCCTTCAGCCAGACCAACAACTGCACCACGATCGCGGTCAACGGCACCTGCACGGTGACGGTCAAGTTCACGCCCACCGCGGCGACCAACACCGGCACCCTGACCGTGAACAGCAACGCCAACGACAACCCGCTGACCGTCGGGCTGTCCGGCGCCGGCATCACCTCGACCACCAACATCGCCCTCAACAAGCCGGTCACGGCGAGCAGCGACTACCAGTCCTACGTGCCCGCCAACGTCACCGACGGCAACACCAGCACCTACTGGGAGAGCGCCGATGGCGCGGCGTACCCGCAGACCATCACCGTCGACCTGGGCTCGACGCAGTCCATCGGGTCGGTCACGCTCGACCTGCCGCCTGCGACCGCCTGGGCCACCAGGACGGAGACGCTGTCGGTCCTCGGCAGCACCAACGGCACGACGTTCAGCCAGCTCGTCGGGTCGGCCGGGTACACCTTCAACCCGTCCACCGGCAACACCGCCACGATCAGCCTGCCGTCCGGCACCAGTGACCGGTACGTCGAGCTGAGCTTCACCGGCAACACCGGCTGGACCGCCGCCCAGCTCTCCGAGTTCGAGGTCTTCCCGGGCGGCGGCGGCGGGTCGACCGGCGGTTCAAGCGCGCTGACCGCCTCGCCCACAAGCGAGTCGTTCGGCAACGAGAACGTCGGCTCGACCAGCGCCGCCCGGTCCGTCACCATCAGCAACAGCGGGTCGGCGGCCGCGTCCATGTCGTCCATCGGCGTGACCGGCCCGTTCGGCGAGTCCAACAACTGCGGCACCTCCCTCGCGGCCGGCGCCACCTGCACCGTCGGGGTCACGTTCGCCCCGACCGCCGCCGGATCCGCGACCGGCACCCTGTCGGTCAACAGCAGCGCCGCCGGCAGCCCGCTGACCGTCGCCCTGTCAGGAACCGGGGTCGCCACCACCACCACCAACCTGGCCCTCAACAAGCCCGTCACCGCCTCCAGCCACGCCCAGGTCTACGTCCCCGCCAACGTCACCGACGGCAACACCAGCACCTACTGGGAAGCGAACAACGCCGCCTGGCCCAGCACCATCACCGTCAACCTCGGATCCGCCCAGACCCTCGGCTCCGTCACCGTCGACCTCCCGCCGTCGGCGGCGTGGTCGACGCGAACCCAGACCCTGTCGGTCCTCGGATCCACCAACGGCACCACCTTCAGCACCCTGGTCGCCTCCGCCACCTACACCTGGAACCCGTCCACCGGCAACACCGTCACCATCCCCCTCCCCTCCGGCACCAGCGACCAGTACCTCCAGCTCAGCTACACCGCCAACAACGTCCAGAACGGCGCCCAGGCCTCCGAGATCCAGATCTTCGGCTAAGGCCTGAAGGCGGAGGCCCGGCTGACCGCGCCGCGCCACGACCTGAGGAGTCGTGGCGGGGCGAGAGTCAGCCGGGCCCGTTCGAGATGACTGATCTGGATTTTCTGATCGTGGAGTGTCAGCCGCCCACCACGCACGGAGCGCTGTCGGGATTGGCGCGCTCGCACACCCCGGCCGGGTTCTGGAAGATGCCGATCGACGGCAGCGCCTGGCCGCCGAAGTTGAACAGGGTCATGTTCACGTTGGGCGAGCCGATGCCGGTGCCCGGCTCCCACGGCACGCCCGGGATCCAGTCCGGCGCCCAGTAGAACAGCCCCGCCCCGAGCCCGTCTGGGGCGGTCGCCAGGATCGACAGCTCGTCGGTGACGAACGACAGCTGGCCGCCGGGGGTGGCCGGGTAGCCCGGCTCGATCTGGCTCTGCTCCCAGGCGAAGTCCCCGGTGCTGTCGCCCACCGGCGAGTTCCCGTTCGCGAGCGTCCACGGGTACTGGGTCTCGGCGATGATGATCGGCTTGCCGAACTCGGCCGCGAGCCCGTCCACGTTGGCGCGCAGACCGGAGATCGACGGCTCGTCGAGCACCGGGTAGTACGACAGCCCGATCACGTCGAACGGCACGTCGAAGGACTCAAGCTCGGAGTAGAACGCCGAGCTCAGCGCGAAGCTCCCGCCCTGGTCGTAGTGGATCATGATCAGCAGCTTGTGGCCTGCGGGGTTGCCCGCCTGGGCGCCCGCGACGCCCGCCTTGAGCAGCTGCGCGAGGTTGGCCCAGCCGCCGCAGCCGGTGCAGTTGATCTCCCCGGTCGGCCACAGGATCCCGTTCCTGATCTCGTTGCCGATCGACACCAGGCCGACCGGCGTGCCCTGCTGTGCGAACGCGGAGATGACCTGCTTGGTGTAGGACCGGACGGTGGCGGTGAGCTGGTCGAGGTCCTCGCCCGCCCACGCGGCCGGGATGTTCTGCTTGCTCGGGTCGGCCCAGAAGTCGGAGTACATGATGTCGAGATAGACCTTCATCCCGGACGCGGTCACCTGCCGGGCGAGGGCGAGGTCGCTGGCGAGATCGCTGTAGCCGGCCGGCGGGTCCACCCACAGCCGCATCCGCACGTAGTTGGCGCCCGCCTCGCGCATGATCGTCACCGGCGTGCCGGGGCGGCCCTGGTCGGTGAACGTCGCGCCCGCGGCGAGTTCCTGCGGGGTGAAGGAGAGGTCGGCCCCCAGGTCCATGCCCGCTGCGGCCTGGTCGGGCCCGTAGGTGCGGAATTCGCCGACGCACACGTCGGCGCCGGTGTCGCTGAAGACCGTAATCTCGGCGTACCGGGCGCTGGTGCCGTGCGGCAGCGGGAAGTACATCGGGCTACCGGGGTCCAGGGCCAGGTCGCGCAGCTCAGGCGGCTGCTGCCAGGCCCCGGCGGTGGACGCGAGCTCGATGCTGGCGGACGCGGACGGGCTGGCCGCGTCCAGCGTGATCCCGAGGTCGTTCAGCGTCCTGGCCTGGCCGAGATCGACGGTCAGGGTGCCCGTCCAGCCGCCCGTGCACCAGTCGGTCCCGGCGTCGCCGTCAATTGCGTTCGACGCCGGATCGCCGGATTCCGCGGTCGTCGCGGTCGCGGTCGCCGTGCTCGCGAGAGCCCAGTTGACGGTGGGGGCGGCGTTCGGGACAGCGGACGCGCTGGCCGACGACGGCGAGGTGACGGTGGCGGCGGTGACGAGGGGCGTGACCAGCGCGAGCGCGGCGATGCCGAGTCCGATTCGCCAGCGGCGAGGCGTTCTTCGCATAACGGTCTCCTTTGATCGGCGTTTGATCCTTCAATGGCCTCGCGTTTGAGTGGATAACTTTAGGCGTGTTTATACAAGAGGCGATTCACAGCGATTCCGCGCCTTTCGAACGGTTTATTAATTCTGAAATCGTCTTTGACGAGACGGGGCGGCCCAGCCGCCTCCACACGATCTGCACATCGTCTGCACGCCGACTGCACCGAGGCGGGGTCGAGTGGGCGGAAGGACCACGCGCTGCCCGGGGCCGTCCGCCGGGCCACGGAAACCCCGATGAACCTGGTCCTGGAGGCCAGGCCATGACGTTCATCCACCGCAGGCAGGGAAGGGAGGGCTAATCGACGATGAGATTCTCCAACCGTAGGACCACCGGATGGACCCGATGACCTGCTGATCTGATGCTGCGCCGAGCCTGCGCCGCAGCCTCGGCCGGGCGATGGCGTCGCCGGAGCATCGAAAACGCAATGTAATGCTTTGATTACGGATCGTGTGCACTGGTGATAACAAGGAGGGACACGGCCAAGCACCGGAGGTACCCAGGATGCTTTCACCCAGGGCAATCTACGGCGAGATCTTCAGTAACGACGAGGCGTTCCGGCTGTTCTGCTCCATCGCGGCAAGCGGCGAGGCCCAGGGAGGCTGGGAGAACGGCAGGATCGCCGCGCTAGTGCCCGACTCCTGCCGTGATCTCGCGCCCAAGATCGCCAGGCACGGGGCCGACGAGGACAAGCACGGGCGCATCTTCAACGCGCTCCTGCGCAAGCGGAACCTTTCTCCTGCGCCGGTGCCTGCCGACGCTGACTACACCATGCGCCTCGAAGGCATGGGCATCGGGCTCGCGCACAGCAAGCTGCGGGCGGACCGGCCGCTGACCGAGGCGGACATCATCGTCTACCTGGCGCACAGCCGGGTGACCGAGCAGCGGGCGTCCGAGCAGATGCGATCGCTGCGCCGGCACTCGACCGACAACGCCGACGTCAGCCGGGCGGTCGCGATGGTCTCCCGTGACGAGGACAGCCACCTGGCCTACTGCCATGAGGAGCTGCTTCGGCTCGCCGCAGAGGGCCACCGCCGCGACATCGATTCCATCCTGCGCACCACCGCCCGCGCCGAGATCGTGGTCTACCGCCACGTGAGCAAGGCGGTCATGGCCCACCTGGGACGGACGCTGCACTGGTCGAGGCTCAAGTCCGCCACCCTCGCCGGCGGGATCGACGCGGTCTACCTCTACGAGCGGCTCGGCGGCTGGCGCCGCATGGTCACGCTGCGGATGCCCGCCCGCCGCGACCCGCTCGGGACGCCCGTGGAGGCGCGCCACGTCAGGGATGCTGGCTGCTGACCGAGATGACCTCGCCGGTCAGGTACGAGGCGTAGTCGCTGGCGAGGAAGACCATGACGTTGGCGACCTCCCACGGCTCGGCCGATCGGCCGAACGCCTCCCGGCCGACGAGTTCGGCCAGGAGTTCCTCGCTGGTCACCTTGGCCAGGAACGGGTGCATGGCCAGGCTCGGCGCGACCGCGTTGACCCGGATGCCGTGCTCGGCCACGTCGAGCGCCGCGCACCGGGTGAGGGCCATTACCCCCGCCTTGGCCGCCGCGTAGTGCGCCTGGCCGGGCTGCGCGCGCCAGCCGAGCACGGAGGCGTTGTTCACCACCGCACCCCCGCGCCCCT
>DATCGA010000475.1:0-2191 GCA_036509215.1 Trebonia sp. | reverse complement strand
CCGACCCGAGGAGAACAGTTCATATGACGCAGTTCACGCACGACACGGCACCGACCCAGTACGTCGAGGCCGACGGCATCCGGTTCGCCTACCGCCGCTTCGGCGCGCCTGAGCGCACCCCGCTGGTGTTCTTCCAGCACTTCATGGGCACGCTTGACGACCACGACCCGGCGCTGAGCGACGCCTTCGCCACCGACAGGGAGGTCATCCTGTTCAACAACACGGGCGTGGCCTCCTCCAGCGGGCTCGTGCCCGACACCATCGAGGCCATGGCCCGCGACGCCATCAGCTTGATCGACGCCCTCGGCCTGACGACGGTCGACCTGGTGGGGCACTCGATGGGCGGCCTCGTGGTGCAGGAGGTGGCTCTCGCCCGGCCGGACCTGGTGCGCCGACTCGTCCTTGTGGGCACCGGGCCGCGCGGCGGCGAGGGCATCGGCGCGTCGCCCGCGTGGGTCGCGGAGCTGTTCACCAGGAAGTACGAGCGGCAGGAGGACATGTGGCTGCCGATCCTGTTCGCGCCGTCGGAGGCCAGCCAGGCGGCCGGGCGTGCCTACGTGGAGCGCATCGTCGCCCGCGCCGACCGCGACAAGCCGTTTTCCGACCAGTCGGTCACCGCCCAGCTCGCCGCGATCCACGCGTACGGTGCGGCGAAGGACCCCAGCTACGCCCACCTCAAGGGCCTCGCGCTACCCGTCCTCGTCGTCAACGGCAGCGACGACATCATCATCGCGACGATCAACTCCTACATCCTGCAGCAGTTCCTCCCCGATGCCGGGCTCATCTTGTACCCGGACGCCAACCACGGCGCCCACTTCCAGTACCACGAGCTCTTCGTCCGCCACGCGCGGATCTTCCTCGACGGGCAGTAGCCGCCAGGATTCGTGTCTGTTTAGGGCCTTGCCGTCCGGGACCTTCTTACCCAGGACACGTGGTTACCCAGCACACATGGTTACGCTGGACGCATGCTGAGCCCTGGACCGCAGAATTGACGGGGGATCCTTATCCGGACGCCGGGCACATCATCGGCAGGGAAGCCGAGCTTGACCGACTGCTCGGTCTTGTAGACGGGGCGGCCGACGCGAGCCAGGCGCTGCTCATCCTCGGGCAGGCGGGGATGGGCAAGACCGCGCTCCTGGCGGACGCTACCGCCAGGGCTCGGTCGGCCGGCCTGCCGGTGCTTTCAGTATCAGGCCGGGAGTCGGAGGCGAATCTGGCGTTCGCCGGGCTACGCCAGCTGCTCCGGCCCGTCCTCGGCAGTGCCGCGGGCCTTCCAGGGCTCCAGGGCCCGGCGCTGCTCGGAGCTCTCGGCCTCCACGCAGATCCCGGTGCCGCTGACCGGCTTAGCATCGGGATCGCTGTGCTCACTCTGCTGTCTGACGTGTCGGAAGACCGCGCGCTCGCGGTGATCGTCGATGACGCCCAGTGGCTCGACAGAAGCTCACTGGATGCCCTGGCCTTCGCCGCCCGCCGCTTGGACGGCGAGCGGGTCGTGTTCCTCGTCGGCGCACGCGGAAAATCGCCGGCCGCCGGCCTTGACTGGGGCCTGCCCGAGCTGACCCTGGGTCCGCTGCCGGAATCAGACGCGGGCAGGCTTCTCGATGTCCAGCCAAGCCCGCCTCGTGGCAGGACCCGCGCCAGGGTGCTCGCCGAGGCGGCCGGCAATCCGATGGCGCTGATCGAGCTGGCGAAGGTGATCGCGGCCGACCCTGCCGCCGGCCGACGCTGGACAACGGAGCCGCTGCCGCTGACCGACCGGCTCACCTCGGCCATCGCCGCGCAGGCGGCGGCCCTGCCTGAGCCCTCCCTGGCCGCGCTGCTGCTCGCCGCGGTCGCCGATAGCGCGGACCCGACGGCGGCCGGCGGCGGCTCAGAGCTGGATCCTGGCACCCTCGCTCCCGCTGAGCGGCTTGGCCTGATCCGCGTGGATAGCCGGGCGGGTGTGCAGTTCACCCACCCGCTTATCCGTTCCGCCATCTACCACAGCGCGCCCCCTGCCAGACGCGCGGCCGCGCACCGCGACCTTGCCGAGACGCTCCATGGTTACCCCGACCGGCGAGCGTGGCACCTGGCGGCCGCGGCGCTTGAGCCTGACGAGCAGGTGGCGGCGCTGCTTGAGGATACGGCCGCCGACGCACGGCGCCGCGGCGGCGCGGCCGCCGCGGCGGCCGCGCTTGAGCGCGCCGCCGAG
>DATCGA010000474.1:0-9774 GCA_036509215.1 Trebonia sp. | reverse complement strand
CCCGATGCTCTACCCGCCGGTCTACGACGAGATCGCCAGCGCCGCGGCCGAGATCGGCCGCCCGATCCTGGTCGGGGCGGTGCTGCAGAACCCGGAGCGCAACGCGGGCGTGCTCTGGCTCCCGAACAAGGGGCCGACGAGCATTTACGCGAAGCGGCGGCTGGTGCCGTTCGGCGAGTACATTCCGTTCCGCAGCCTGATCAGCAAGATCACCTCGCTGACCCAGCTCCAGCCGACCGACTTCACGCCCGGGGACAAGACCGTGGTCTTCAACGTCGGCCAGATCAAGCTGGGCGACGTCATCTGCTACGAGGTCGGTTTCGACGACCTGGTCCGGTCCGAGGTCGCGGCGGGCGCGAACCTGCTGTCCGTGCAGAGCAACGACGCCACCTTCGAGCGGGAGGCCCCGACCACGGCCGAGAGCGGCCAGCAGCTCGCCATGGCCAGGATCAGGGCGGTCGAGTTCGACCGGACGGTCGTCGTCGCCTCCACCACCGGGTACAGCGCGATCGTGGCGCCGAACGGCCAGCTGATCTCGCGCAGCGGCATGTGGACCCAGGCCGAGCTCGAGGCGCGCGTTCCGCTGCTCAGCTACACGACCCTGTCCGAGCGGCTCGGCGCCTGGCCGGAGTGGGCGATCGTGGCCGCCACCGCCCTCGCGCTCTGCCTCGCCATCGGCCAGGCCGGCGCCGCCCGGCGCCGCCGGACCAGATCGGACGACGACGCCGCCGCGAGTCGGCCGGGCGAGTAAACGCGGAGCAACGGCCCGTTCGAGATAAAGATCTTGAATTTCCCCGAACGGACCGGGGCGACTCAGGGACTGGCCGAGTGGGACGTGGACTGCTGGTTGACGCGCGCGGTGGGGGTGCCGACGGAGGAGACGGCCAGGATCACCCCGAGCGTGAGCGCCAGGGCCAGCGGGATGAGCAGCGGCGCAGCCGCGCGGGCAGTGCGCCGCCCGCGCGTCCGGCGAGCCTGCGCGCGGCGCTTGTCACTGCCGACCCGGTTGCCGTAGCCGCCCTCGATCAGCGTCACGATGGCTACCCCCGCTCCGTAAAGGTTTGGCAGTCAGCCTAACTCTGTTACTCAACAGTTATCGAGTGGATAGCGAGACTTATCCGTTCCGTCACGATTGGTTAACAGGCTTCCCAGAGGGAGGCGATGCCCTGGCCGACCCCGATGCACATGGACGCCGCGCCCCTGGCGGCGCCCCGGCGGCGCATCTCGTGCAGCAGCGTGGTGACGATCCGCGCGCCCGAGCAGCCGAGCGGGTGGCCGATCGCGATCGCGCCGCCGTTCACGTTGACCTTCTCCGGGTCGAGCTTGAGCTCGTCCGCGCAGGCGACCGACTGGGCCGCGAACGCCTCGTTCAGCTCCACCAGGTCCAGGTCCTCAGGCCGCCAGCCGGCCCTGGCGAGCACCCGGTTCATCGCGGGCACCGGGCCGATCCCCATGTAGTCAGGGTGCACCCCGGCCGCCGACGCGCCGACGTAGCGGGCGAGCGGAGTGACGCCGGTCCTGCTGACCGCCTCCTGCGACATCAGCAGCAGCGCGGCCGCGCCGTCGTTCAGCGGGGACGAGTTGCCGCCGGTGACCGTGCCGCCCTTGCGGAACGCGGCCCGCTTGCCCGCGAGCTCCTCCAGCGTGATCGACCCCTTGATGCCCTCGTCGCTGGTGACCTCGCCGCTGGCGGTGGCGACCGGGACGAGCTCGGCGTCGAACCGGCCCGCGTCGCGGGCGGCGGCGGCCAGCCGATGGCTGCGCAGCGCGAACTCGTCCTGGCGCTCGCGGGTGATCCCGTACTTGTCGGCCACGTTCTCGGCCGTCTCGCCCAGGCTGATCGGCGGGTACATCTGGAGCATGCGCGGGCTCACCAGGCGCCAGCCGAGGCGGGTGTCGGCGGTCTCGAGCGAACGCGCCCAGGCGTCGCCGCTGCGCTGGACCACGAACGGCGCCCGGGTCATCGACTCGCTGCCGCCCGCGACGCAGATGTCGGCGTCGCCCGCCGCGATCGCCCTGGCCGCGTCGCTGACGGCCTCCATGCCCGAGCCGCAGAGCCGGTTCACGGTCGCGCCGGGGATCTCGACCGGGAGCCCGGCCAGCAGCACCGCCATCCTGGCGACGTTCCTGTTGTCCTCGCCCGCCTGGTTGGCGGCCCCCCAGTAGACGTCGTCGATGGCGTTCACGTCGAGGTTGCCGTTGCGGGCGACGAGCGCCTTGAGTATGTCGGCGGCGAGATGATCCGGGCGGACCTCGGCCAGCGCCCCCTTCACCTTGCCGATGGGCGTCCGACAGGCGTCTACCACGAATACCGAGCTCACCCTGACCTACCTCTCCGCAGAACCTTCAGGTTCCAACGATAAGACATCGTCGGGCGGCCCGGCCGGACGCCGCTGGCCGGTGGCCGTTACGCGACCGTTATTAGTACTTGGCCGAGCCGGCGCAACCAGTTGGCGGCGGCAAACGTCGTGTTAGGTATAGATAAGAGAGCCGTGATGTGATGTTTCCCGATTTGATAAGAATTTCGCCTAGACTTTGAACGTTGCCCGCTCACCACGCGTTGTGATCAGCCTCGCGTGTCGCAAGCGCCCAACCACGCTCTGGTGCACCGGGATCATCAACCTTGGCCGAACGACGAGGAGAGCCGAGCTGTGTCGTTTTTGGGGAGTTCGAGTGGCGTGGGCCGGGCAGGCCGGGCCCTGATTCAGCATCGGGTGATTGCGGCGACGGCGGGCGCGGCTACCGCGGTGCTGGTGGTGGGGTGCGCGTACGCCGCGACGTCCTCGACTGGGTCTGGCCATGAGACGCTTGCCAACGTCAGCAATAACACCCCCGTGACCAGCACCCAC
The DNA here is from genome assembly GCA_036509215.1 of Trebonia sp. Lineage (GTDB taxonomy): Bacteria > Actinomycetota > Actinomycetes > Streptosporangiales > Streptosporangiaceae > Trebonia. The sequence continues at coordinate 6,925 of DATCGA010000474.1, read as the reverse complement.
CATGTGAAGACGAAGGCGAAGGTGGTGGCGCCGGTCGCCCCGCTGAAGGTGGTCTCGGTGACCCCGGCCGGAGGCGCTCACGGCGCGAACGGCGCCTCCCCGATCACGGTGAAGTTCTCCTCCGCGCTGTCGCCGCAGACCCCGCTGCCGACGCTCTCCCCGTCGGTCAAGGGCAGCTGGCAGGTATCGGGGGACACGGCGACGTTCACCCCCGCGACCGGGTTCCTGCCCGACACGACGGTGAAGGTCACGGTCCCGGCCGGCGCCGACGGCATGCTCCCCGCGACCGCATCGGCCGGGGCGCTCAAGCAGGCGTCGGTCACCTCGTTCACCACCGGCTCTTACTCCACGCTGCGCCTGCAGCAGCTGCTCACCCAGCTCGGCTACCTGCCGCTGACCTGGACGCCGAGCGACCCGACGACCGGCACGGTCGCCGGCTCCGACGCCAACGGCCAGCTCGCCGCGGCCTACGACCCGCCGGCCGGCACGTTCACCTTCAACTCGGGCTACCCGAGCGAGCTGACCCGCCAGTGGTCCGTCGGGTCGGACAACATCCTGGTCAACGGGGCGGTCCGCGCCTTCGAGAACAACCTGGGCATCACGATGGACGGCGACGCGGGCCCGCAGGTCTGGGCCGCCCTGCTCACCGCGGTCGCCAAGGGCAAGACCAACCCCAACGGCTACAGCTACGCGCTCGCCACCCAGGGCTCGTCGAACGAGTCGCTGCAGGTCTGGCACGACGGCAGGCGGGTCCTGGAAACCGGGGCCAACACCGGCATCCCGGCCTCGCCGACCCCGGACGGGACTTTCCCGGTCTACCTGAAGTACACGGTCACGCAGATGAAGGGCCTCAACCCGGACGGCACCAAGTACGACGACACGGTGTACTGGGCGTCGTACTTCAACGGCGGCGACGCGGTGCACGCCTTCCCCCGCCCAGGCTACGGGTGGTACCAGTCGCTCGGCTGCGTCGAGCTTCCGTACAACGGGAGCGGCCCCGGCGTTGCCGAGAACGCTTACGACTACCTCACCTACGGGTCGCTGGTCACCGTCACCGGGGCGGTCGCCTAACCGAGCCGGGAACCGGGCTGACCTGAGCGCCAGCCTGACCGGAACGTGACGAAAGCGGTCCGCCGACCCCGCCTGGCGGGGTCGGCGGACCGCTTGCTTTCCGGCCGCGCTCAGGCCGCGCTCAGGCCGCTCGCGGACGCGGAGAACGCCGCCGCGAAGCGCGAGGACGGGCACTGCCCGGCGACCTGCTCGGCGGACTCGAACGTGCTGACCTCGGTCAGTCGGGGCGCGAGGGCGACCCGCAGCCCGGCCCCGGCCAGGCGTTCAAGCAGCACCCGGCCGGGATCCTGGGCGGACATGGGGACGCCCGCCAGCAGCGACCGGTCCGGACGGCGCAGGCCGAGCATCCAGAACCCGCCGTCGGTCGACGGCCCGAACACCGCGTCCGCCTCGCCGGATTCAAGCGAGGCGACCGCATCGCCGAGCATGTCCACCGTGACCTGCGGTGTGTCGGTCCCGATGAGCACCATCGGCAGCGGCGCGGCCGCGTAGGCGTCCGCGAACGCGGCCGCGAGGCGCTCGTCGAGCCCGGCCCCGCGCTGCCCGAACACCCGGAACCCGGCCGGCAGCCAGTCTCCGGGCGCGCCGTCGAGCGCGAGCACCCGCCGGGTCACCGGCGCCGCCGCCGCCACATCGAGCGTGTCCGCCAGCGCCGCCTCGGCCACCAGGGCCGCCTCCTGCGGGCGCAGCGGCGGGGACAGCCAGTCGTCGACCAGGTCCGGGGACGGCGTCTCGGCGAGGACGATGACCTGGCTTCCCTGACCGGTTTCGATGTCGGTTTCCATGGCGCCGACGCTAGTAGCGGCGTTCCGAGTTGACCTGGTTTACCGGCTTACGGAAATGTGACGGCCGACCGCGCGTCGGCGCCTGCGTGTCAGCCACTGCGTGTCAGCCACTGCGTGTCAGCGCCTCACTTGGGCCGCCCACGGCGACGCCTGGCGGAGGGGAGCGGGCGGCGCCACCCGTGCCAGCGGGAGCGTGATCAGGAACTGGCAGCCGGGCCCGGTGTTGAGCACGCTGATGTCGCCCGAGTGCGCCTCGACGATGCCGCGGGCGATGGACAGCCCGAGCCCGGCCCCGCCGGACGGGTCGGGGGTCCGCGCGCTCTCGCCCCGGAACGCCACGTCGAAGACCCGGGGCAGGTCCTCGAGCGGGATGCCGCCGCACTCGTCGGACACGCTGACGCACGCCGCCCCGGACCGAAGCTCGCCCAGGATCTCGATCGTCCCGTCCGGCGGGGTGTGCCTGATCGCGTTGATCACCAGGTTCCTGACCGCGCGGCCGAACTCGGCGCTGTCGATCAGCACCGGCATCCCGCGGACGGCGGACCCGGTGAGCCTGACCCGCTTCGCCCGCGCGACCGGCGCCGCGCTCGCGACCACATCGGCGATCAGGTCCTCGAGGCCGACCACGCGGCGGGACAGCCGCAGCGCGCCGGCGTGGATCTTGGACAGCTCGAAGAGGTCGTCGATCATCGCCGCCAGCCGCTCGGTCTCGATGCGGATCTGCGAGTGGTAGTGATCGACCTCACGCGGGTCGAACACCACCCGGTCCTCGAGCGCCTCGGCCATCGCCCGCAGCCCGGCCAGCGGGGTGCGCAGGTCGTGGCTGACCCAGGCGACGAGCTCGCGGCGGCTCGCCTCGAACGCCTGCTCGCGCGCCCGCGCCTGGCCGAGCCGCTCGTGCGCCTCGGCCAGCCCCCGCGACAGCCCCTCAAGCTCGGCCGGCAGCGGCACGTCGGGCGGCGTGTAGATGCCGGTGTCGCCGACCCGGCGGACCGAGGAGAGCAGCGCCCCGCTCGCCCGGCTGATCGCCCGGCCGACGAAGTACGAGGCGACCAGGCTGGCGATGCCGGAGACGCCCATCAGCTCGAGCATCACCTCGCGATCGGCCGGCGACAGCATGATCACGGAGATCTCGCCGATCGTGATCGTCGCGGTGATGACGCACACGGCCGCGACGAGGCCGACGTGCACGCCGATGGACCGCCGCGCCAGCAGCCGCAGGGCGCCGAGGCCGGCGAAGGCGGTGGCGACCACCGCGACCGCGACCCAGGCGATGACGCTGACGACGCTGACCGGCGCCATCGCGTCCGCCAGGGCGGGCAGGTGGGGCGCGGCGAGCCCGGCCGCGGCGGCCGTGCCTGCGGTCACGACGGCCCCGGCTCGTAGCGGTAGCCGACGCCCCAGACGGTGACGATCCGCCGCGGGATCGTCGGATCGGACTCCAGCTTCTCCCGCAGCCGCCGCACGTGCACGGTGACGGTTGAGGTATCGCCGAACGTCCAGCCCCACACCTCGCTCAGCAGCTGCTCCCTGGTGAACGCATGTCTCGGGTTGCGCATCAGGAACAGCAGCAGGTCGTACTCGCGCGAGGTCAGCTGGATCAGGTTGCCGCCGATCCTGACCTCGTGGGCGGCCAGGTCGACGGAGAGCCCCTGGTTGGCGATGACCCCCTGATCGGGGTTGTCGGGCAGCCCGCCGCTGCGGGCTCGGCGGAGCACCGAGCGAACGCGCATCGCCAGCTCACGCGGGCTGAACGGCTTAGTCACGTAGTCGTCGGCGCCGATCTCGAACCCGGCCAGCCGGTCGCTCTCGTCGCCCCGCGCGGTCAGCATCACGACCGGGATCGGCCACCGCTCGCGCAGTCGCCGGCATACCTCGATGCCATCGATGCCCGGCAGCATCAGGTCAAGCACCACCAGGTCCGGTGGGCGCTCCTCGATCAGCCGGAGCGCCTCGTAGCCGTCACGGGCGCTCTGCACGCTGTGCCCGTCGCGGATCAGGTATCGCCCGACCACGTCCGCCACCGTCGGGTCGTCGTCGACCACGACAATCCGGCCGGGCTGGTCAAGCGGGCTGCCAGTCATGACGCCATCCGATCGGGGGGCTGGTGAAACATGTCGGTACTACCGATACACGGTAATTCCGGGGACGACGCCGCCGTCAGCGAACAGCACGAAATGGTCACAAGACCGTAAGGCCGGTGACGAAACGGTGAGGACGCGCCGGTCCGCTCGACCGGACCGGCCGAACCGGTGAACACTGGTCCCATACCTGACCGGCCGTCTCTGCACTGGGGGAACTCCGCGTGATCGGCGTACTGCACGGGGAGGCGCCCGCCGGGAGCGCGCAGACCGAGATCGAGCACGCGGACGGCAGCATCACGCCGCTGTGGGCCGGCGACTGGCGGCGACTCCAGCCGGGGGACGCCTCGCTCATCGACCGGTGCAGCGGCCCGACGCTTGACGTGGGGTCGGGACCCGGGCGGCTGGCGGTCGCGCTGGCCGAGCGCGGCGTGCCCACGCTCGGCATCGACGTCGCCCCGCAGGCGGTGCGCATGGCCCGGTCGGCGGGCTCGCTGACGCTGCTGCGGGACGTCTTCGACCGGGTGCCGGGAACCGGGCGCTGGACGATCGTGCTGCTCGCGGACGGGACCATCGGCATCGGGGGCGACCCTTCGGCGCTACTGCAGCGGGTGGCCGAACTGCTCGCGCCGTTCGGCCAGGCGCTGGTCGAGGTGCAGCCGCCGGGCCGGGAACTGCGACGCGAGCGGGTCAGGCTCAGGCACTGCCGCGGCCACGGGCAGCGCGTTGGCGATTGGTTCCCCTGGGCCCATGTCGGCGCCGATCAACTGTCCGGGATCGCCGCCGAGGCGGGCCTGTGCCCGGCCGAGACCTGGTCGTCCGGCGGCCGCTGGTTCACGACCCTCAGAAAGGACCCCCGAGAGGATCTCGGAGGGGACCTCGGAGGAGACCTCGGAACGGAGTGAGGCTGCCTCAGCCGAGTTTCTTCACCCAGCGGCGCCACTCGTCCTGGCGGACGTAGCCTCCTGCCCGCCATAGGCTCTGGCCGAGATCGTTGCCGTCCAGCACCATCGCGTCGGCCCGCGCCGCCCCAACGGCCGTGAACCTGTCCTCGGCGGCCTGCCGCAGGGCCGAGGCGACTCCCCGGCGCCGCCAGTCGGGGCGGACCGCGAGCCGGTACAGATGGCAGCGCCAGCCATCCCAGCCCGCGATGACCGATCCGACCAGGTCGCCCTCGTGCTCGGCGACGATCACCGCATCCGGATCACGGCCGAGCAGGGCCGTCACCGCCTGCCGGGTATCGGGCGGCCGGGCCGCGTTCTCGGCCGCCTCGGCCCACAGCCCAAGCAGCCCGTCAACGTCTGCGGTGGTGCCCGCGCGCAATACCAGCGACATTCGCTTATCCTGCCACAAATCCGGTCAACGCTGGCTTCCTGTCACACCCGGCCCGTCAGTCCTTCAGCGCTGCGATCACGTCGGCCGTGGTGAGGACGTGCTCGGCGTAGATCGGGGCGTTGAGCTCGACGGCCGCGCGCAGGTGCTCGGACGAGGTCGCCGCCGTGGCGTCCTTCACCAGGGTGACGGCGTAGGCGAGTTCGAGCGCCCAGCGGCCGGTCCCCTCGACGCAGCCTGGAGCGGTCAGGCCGGCCAGGATGATGTGCTCGATGCCGTGCTGGCGGAGCTGCCGATCGAGGTCGGTGTGGGCGAAGCCGCTCTCCCCCCAGTGCTCGCTGGCCACGATGTCGCCCGGCCGAGGGGCGAAGTCCGGGTACCACTCGCCGCCGTACGCGCCGGCCTCGTAGACCCGGCCGTCCCTGAGCGTGCGGTGCGGCCGGCCGGGACGCAGCCAGCCTTCGACATCGCCCGGGTGCCAGCGCCGGTGCGGGGCGATAACGACCTGGATGCCCGCCGCCCTCGCGGCGGCCAGCAGCTCCCGGATGTGCTGGCGCAGGCCGACCGCCTCGGCGACTTCCCGCAGCCGCGGTAGATCTTGCCGCCGTCGGCGAGGAAGTCGTTGTACGGGTCGACGAGCACGAAGGCGGTCCTGGCGGGGTCATAGGCGACTGTCATGGGCATGAGCCTGGCTGAGCCGCCGCGGCTTTTGCGAGTGGTCTCGCTCTTGTCCGATTGGCGACATAGCTGTACGGTGGTCACCGAACAGCAAGTTCGTGTGCGCGAGGTTTGACGCCGCCGCCGCGGGTAGGCGGGCGGCCCGGTTTCTCGTCGAGTGGAACTGCTCATGCTGCAGCCAACGGTGCGTCGCGTCGCTCTCGGGGCGATGCAGGCTGCGCTGGTGGCAGTCGGCATCTTCGTGATCATGCTGCTGTTCTCCCGGCCGGCGCACGCGGCGACCGCGGCGCTGCCTCCCCTGACGTCAACGCGAACGACGGCCGGCCCCACGGCCGCCTCCACCGCGACCGGGCTGGCGGCGATCACGAGCACGGCAAACCCGGTCGTCACCACCGTCGGCAAGACCCTGGCCCCGGTCACCAGCACCGCGACTCCCGTCGTCACCGCCGCCGCCAAGACGCTGACCCCCGTGACCAGCACCGCGACCCCGATCGTGACCACGACCTCCAAGAAGACCCTGGTCACAGTCACCAGCGCCGCGACGCCGGCTGTCACCACCACGGCCAAGACACTGGCCCCCGTCATCCGCACGGCCGCCCCGGTCGTCACCACCGCCGCCAAGACGCTGGCCCCGGTCATCGGCACGGTCGTCCCGGTCGTCACCACCGTGGTCAAGACCGTCACACCGGTCACCGGCGCGGTCATCCCCGTTGCCACCACGCTCGTCAAGACCCTGGCTCCCGTCACCGGCGCCGTCACCCCGCTCGTCACCACCGTGGTCAAGACCCTGGCCCCCGTAACCAGCACGGTCACCCCGGTCGTCACCACCGTCGTCAAGACCCTGGCCCCGGTTACGGGCACGGTCACTCCGCTCGTCACCACCGTGGTCAAGACGCTGGCTCCGGTCACTCAGACGGTGGCCCCACTCGTCACCACCGTCACCAAGACCCTGGTCCCGGTCGCCGGCGCCGTCACGCC
>DATCGA010000473.1:0-4118 GCA_036509215.1 Trebonia sp. | reverse complement strand
AGCAGCTCCTTGTCGCCGGCGGCGAAGCCAGGGGCCAGGTTCGCCCCGCCGAGCTGGCGAAGCGCTCGCTCCGCGCGCGGCGACAGCTCGGGTGCCGCGTCCTCGGGCGACGGCGCCAGCGGTGCCACCTGTGACAACGGCGACAACGGCGACAACGGCGACGTAGACGACGGCTCGACGCTGCCCTGCTCGCCAGGGCTGCCCTGCTCGCCAGCGCTGTTCTGCTCGCCAGCGCTGTTCTGCTCCGGTCGGAACCCGGCCCGTCCCGCCACGGTCATCAGGGCGGCGGCGTCCAGCAGGGCGGCGGCCTGGTCATGGGCGTCGAGTGCCCCCGCGAAGCCCGCGACGGGGCCATCGAGGCCGGTGATCGCGAGCGGCTTCCTGGACACGCCCACGGTGGCGGCCGTCACCAGATCTTCGAACGACACCGTCCGGCCGTCATCGTCCGATTGCGCGGTCGGGTCGGCCTCATCGGTCATAGTGCCACCGCCCGGCCCCGGTGCCAGACCGCGAGCGGCAGCAGGCCGTCCGGGTGCCACTCGCCCGCCACCGTGACCGGGTGTCCGCCGGACACGGCGAGCAGCGTCCACAGCGACTCCCGCTCCGCCAGCGGCAGCGCGGCCTCGGCCGGGTCAATCAGCCGCCATCGCTCTCCCGGACGGCCGCCGCCGGGCGGGATGGGGGTGCCGGTGAGCAGGGCCGGCCATACGGTCAGCCAGGGATCTTGTTCCAGGCCGGTGGCGTATCCGGCCAGCAGGGCAGCTACGTCGCCGGACGGCGGCATGTCCGCGCGGACCGGGTCGGCGTGCCGCTCCCCCACCGCCGCCCGCAGCGCGGGCTGGCCGGGGTAATAGTGCAGGCTCGCATGGAGCTCGGTCCCGGGCCGCAGCCGGGCCGTGTCCGCGTCCTGCCAGCCGCCAGCCCCGCCCGGGGCGGCGAACGTGAGCAGCATCGCCCACCGGCCGGTGTCGCGTCCGCGCAGCCACAGGCGGCGGCCGGGGACCTTCCCGTCCAGCAGATCGCGGACGCCGAGCACCGCCCAGTGGTCGGTGACGGCGGGGCGGGCGAGCACATCCGCCCGGCCGGTCGGGTACCCGACCCTGGACCTGACGGTGGCGGCGAGGTCGGGCGGCAGCGCGCTGAGCCGCTGGTGCGCGCGGGCGAGCAGATGCAGCTCGGCGTACTCGCCCAGCAGGCGCCCAGGCCATCCCTCGCCGGACGCGGGAACCTCCGACAGCCCGCGCAGGACGGCGGCGACGCCTGGCGCCTGCGCGTCGACCATCCGCGCCGCGATGTCGTCCGCGTGACCGCTGGCCGACGCGGCCGTTGCGGCCAACCCGCCAGCCGACGCCGACCCGCCAGCCGACGCGGCCGACAGCCCGACCAGAACCTGGTCCCGAAGCCAGGACTGCAGGTCGGCCAGGCCGTTCGCGACCCGCTCGGCCCGCTGCTGCGCCCGCCGCGCGGAGGCGGCTTCGTCCTTCACGGGGCCGGAGCCGGCCGACGCCGGGGAGTCGCCCGGGTCCGTTCGGTCGCCTGATTTTTCCGCTCGGGCACGGCGGTCGGCCAGCCATGCGGCGGCGAAATCGGCGGGCGCGCTCTCTTCCGGAATGCTGCCATTGGCCCAGTTCAGCAGCAGGCCGAGCGCGTGCTTGCAGGGGAACTTCCTCGACGGGCAGGAGCACTTGTACGCGGGTCCGCCGAGGTCGACGACGACCTGATACGGGTTCTTGCCCGAGCCCGCGCACAGCCCCCACAGCACGTCGCCTGCGACGCCGGCGCCACTCCAGGGCGCGGTCCGCCCGAGCGCGGCCGCGGCCCGGCGCGAGGATTCGTCCGGGGCGAGGCCGAGGACCCGGTCGGCGCTCCATCGTGGCATGGCGATCAAGCTAGCCGAGCCCACCGACATTCGCCGCCAGCGGGGTCGTCATGGCTAGCGCGCACGCACCGGCAGGCTCAGCGGGCCGCGGATGACGGAGCTGCTGCGCTGCCTGACCGGCCCGGCCAGGGACAGCGCCGGCATCCGCTCGGCCAGCGTGCGCAGCGCCATCGTCGCCTCGAGGCGGGCCAGCGGCTGGCCGATGCAGTAGTGAATGCCGCTGGAGAACGACAGGTTGCCGACTTCGCTGTCGCGGCTGATGTCGAACGTGGCCGGCCGCTCGTAGGCCTCCGGGTCCCGGTTCGCGCCGCCGATCAGCGTGGTCACCGACTCGCCCTTGGCGATCGGCTTGCCTTCGAGCTCGACCGGCTGCAGCGCGAACCGGCTGGTGAGCTGGACCGGCGGATCGTAGCGGAGCGTCTCCTCGACCGCCTTCGGCGCCATCGTCTCCGCGTCGGCGCAGAGCGCGTGCCATTGCTCCGGGTGCCGGAGCAGTGCGAGCACGCTGTTGCCGATCAGGTTAACCGTGGTCTCGAAGCCCGCGACCAGCAGCAGCAGGCACATCGGCACCATCTCGGCCGGCTTGATCTGGTCCTCGGGGGCCGCCACCAGCGTGCTGACGATGTCGTCCCTCGGCTCACGGCGGCGCAGCTCGAAGATGCCCTCGAACAGCTGCTGGAGCGGGGCCTCGCTGGCGGCGAGCTGCGCGGCGTGCCGCAGCGACCTGATCCCGCCGAGCGCGCTGCCGATGAGCGCGCCGTAGCGGGCGAACGCGGCCGAGTCGGAGTCGGGAACGCCGAGCAGATCGGTGATGACGGCGATCGGCAGCGGCGCGGCGAATTCGGAGACGAGGTCGAACCGGCCGGCCGCGGTCGCCTTATCGAGCAGCGCGCTGATCGTGCTCTCGATCCGCCCGGTGTAGGACGCCACCGCCTTGGGGCTGAAAGCGGGGGTGGCCAGCCGCCGCAGCCGAGTGTGGTCGGGCGGGTTCATGCCCAGGAAGGACAGCTCGGAGCTGGCCGCCCCGGTGCCGTCATCGGGGTGGGTTCCGAACCGCCGGTCGCGCAGCACCGCGCCGCAGACGCGGTGGCTCACGCTCACCCAGTCGTCCCCGTAGGTCGACGCGAGCGGGCCGTCGCGGCGGATCCGCTCGTAGAGCCGATAGGGGTCGCGTCCCCGGCCTAGCTGCAGCAGCGCCAGCGGGTCGCGCCGCAGGTGGCCGTTGTAGGCGATGTAGGCGCGCTCGCGGTAGAGGCTGGCGGCGAACGTGACCGCCTGTCCGAGGTCGCTCATCATGACTCCCTCACGGGGCCGGCGGCGCGCCGATGCCGTGCTTGAACGTGGCCAGTACGAGGTCGGGGGCGTCGCGAGGGGCCAGGTCACCGGACCGGACCGACTCGAAGGCGACGTAGACGAGCGAGTAGAAGGTGCTCCGCAGCCACCAGTCGGGGCTGTCGGCCGACAGCACGCCGCGCTGCTGCGCGCGTTTCAGCACCGCCAGGCAGCGGGCCTCCACCGCCAGCGCCCGGCTGCCCATCTCGGCCAGATGATCGAAGGCCGGGGTGCGCCAGAGGAACGCGAGCTGCGGGCCGATCTGGATCATGGCCGCGGTGAGGGCCGCCAGGCCGCCGTCCGGGCGCTCGGCACCGTCGCCGTCGGTGACCGCGTCGACCGCCTGTTCCCACAGGTCGATCGCGCGGTGGCCGACCGCGCGCATCAGGTCATCTCGGGTCGCGTAGTGCTTGTGCAGCGTGGTCCGGCCGATCCCGGCCGCCTCCGCCACCTGCGCGAGCGACGCCGCCGGGTCGGCCACCAGGGCCTCCGCGACCAAGTCGAGCAGCGGCGGCCTCGACCGCCGGCGCGGTGGCGCGGCACCAGGAGCGCGAACAACCATGTCCACAACGGTACTGCCATGCTCTCTTATCGACAAGACCGTTCCGGATCGAATAACGAAATGCGCCCCGTCGGGGCGTGTGGCATAGTCGGCCGGTGACTGATTACCGTGACGACAACCGCGCCAACTGGGACGAGCGGGTGCCCGCGCACGTGGCGTCCGCCTTCTACTGCGTGCCGAGGTACCTGGCCGAGCCGGACTACCTCAGCGACGTCGTCGCGTTCGACCGGCCCCTGCTCGGGGATATCGCCGGGCTGCGCGGCGCCCACCTGCAGTGCCACATCGGGACCGACACGATCTCCCTGTCCCGGCTCGGCGCGTCGATGACCGGGCTCGACTTCTCCG
>DATCGA010000472.1:0-6983 GCA_036509215.1 Trebonia sp. | reverse complement strand
CGGACCCGGCGGGCTGGTACGCGCTGACCGAGCCGTCCGACGCCGCCCCGGTGGTCGCGGACGGCGAGCGGGTCCGGCTGTCGCCGTCGCACGTGGAGACCTTCACCCGCTGCGGCCTGCGCTGGCTGCTGGAGTCGGCGGTGGGGGCGGGCCGCCCTGACGTGCTTCGCCACCTCGGCACCGTCATTCACGCCGCCGCCCAGCTCATCGCCGAGGGCGAGAGCGAGTCGGCGGTGGCGGACCGGATCGACGACATCTGGCACCACCTCGACTTCGGGTCCGTCTGGTACGGGAGCCGTCAGCGGGAGCTGGCCGAGCGCATGGTCAGGAAGTTCCTCGACTGGCACGCCGCCAACCCCAGGGAGCTGCTCGCGACCGAGCAGTCGCTGCGGGTCAGGGTGGGCCGGGTGGAGATCACCGGCCGGGTGGACCGGCTCGAGCGGGACGGCGAGGGCCGGGGCGTGATCGTGGACCTGAAGACCGGGGGGACCGCGCCGCGCGAGGAGGAGCTGGACCGGCACCCGCAGCTCGGCGTCTACCAGCTCGCGGTCCTGCTCGGCGCGTTCGAGCGGCTCGGCGTGACCGAGCCCGGCGGGGCCGAGCTGGTCCAGGTGGGCAAGGCCGGGCTCACCGCCCGGGCGAAGGTGCAGCACCAGCGCGCGCTGGCCGAGGACCCCGACCCGGCCTGGGCGGGGGAGCTGGTGGCGGCGGTGGCGACCGGGATGGCGGGCCCGGTCTACCGCGCCCGGGCGAACCCGGGCTGCCGGACCTGCCCGGTCGCGTCCTGCTGCCCGGTGCAGGCGGACGGCGCGCAGGTCGGCGAGTAAGCCGAATCATGACGAGTCCTCTACTGCCGGGTACATTAGCGGCAGGAGGTACCCATCCGTGGATCACGTGACGAGCCGGGGACCGGCCGCCGATGACCGGAACGCCTGGGCCGAGCCGGCGGTGGAGGATCTCGGCGGGGGCCTGTACCGGATACCGCTGCCGTTGCCGAATGACGGCCTGACCGCGGTCAACGTGTACGCGATCACCGGCGAGCACGGCGTCGACCTGATCGACGCGGGGATGGCGCTCGTCCAGGCGCGCGAGCGGCTCACCGAGGCGCTCGGGCAGCTCGGCTACGGACTGCCCGACATCAGGAACTTCTTCATCACCCACATTCACCAGGACCACTACACCCTCGCGGTCGAGCTGCGCAGCACGCTGCGCGGGCTGATCGCGCTCGGCGAGGGGGAGCGGGACAACCTGGTGGCGATCAGGGACGTCGCCGAGGGGAACCACGAGCCCGGGTTCATCGAAATGCTCCCCGCGCTCGGCGCGGCCGAGCTCGCCGCGCAGGTGCGCGCGATCGTGGCCCCGGGACTGGCGAACCCGCAGCCGCCGCTGAAGTGGGATGACCCCGACCGCTGGCTGAGCGACGGCGCGGTGATCGACCTGCCGTCTCGCTCGCTGCGCGCGATCCACACCCCCGGGCACACCCGCGGCCACGTGGTGTTCCACGATGAGGCGGCCGCGCTGCTGTTCGCCGGGGACCACGTGCTGCCGCACATCACCCCGTCGATCGGCTTCCAGCCGGCGATCACCCGGCAGGCGCTCAGCCAGTACCTCGGCTCGCTGCGGCTGATGCTGACGCTGCCAGATGCCCGGCTGCTGCCCGCGCACGGGCCGGTCCGCGACTCCACCCACGCACGGGTCAACGAGCTGCTCGCGCACCACGAGACTCGGCTCGGGCAGACGCTCGAGGTCGCGTCGGCCGGCCCGGTCACCGCCTTCGCCGCGGCCGGCGGTCTGCCGTGGACCCGCAGGAAGCGCCGGTTCGCCGAGCTCGACCCGATGAACCAGCTCCTCGCCGTCGGCGAGACCGCCGCCCACCTGGAGGTCCTCGTCCTGCGGGGCGAGCTGGCCCGCGCCACGTCCGCGGACGGCATCGACCTCTACTCCCTCCCTGCCACCGTCGGCTGAGCCCCGCCTTCGGCTGCCACGGCGTCTACGGAATGTCGGTGGGATTGTCGACTGCTGCGGTCGCGGTGGTCTTTAGTGTTTCCTGGCGCTTCCTTGCGACCGTTCGGCGTTTGTGACGCACACGGTCGCGGATGCGGTAGTTCGATCGGATCGCTCGAATGTCATACCGGGTCGATAGCCTGTTCCCGATGATGCTGGGCGACTTGCGGATGGGGGCGGGCGGTGAAGGTCATGCAGGCGTTCCGGTTTGCGCTGGACCCGTCGCCAGCGCAGGAGCGGGCGCTGCAGTCGTACGCGGGCGCGGCCCGATTCGCGTGGAACTGGGGCCTTGCCAAGTGCCAGGAGGCGTTCCGGAACCTCGACCGGGCGCTGCACGACTACGTCAAGTCGCGGAAGGGCGAGCGCAAGGGAAGGCGGCTCGGGTTCCCGAAGTTCAAGAAGCGCGGGAGAAGCCGGGACTCGTTCCGGCTCTACGGGGCGGCGATCCGCTGTGGCCGCGCGACGGTGACACTTCCCCGGCTGGGGACGATCCGCACGCACGAGCAGGTGCTCAAGCTCTCTCGCAAGATCGAAGACGGCGCGGCGCGCATCTTGTCGGCCACGGTGTCGCGTACCGCGCAGCGGTGGTTCGTGTCCTTCGCCGTGGAAGTCGAGCGCTACGGGCCGGAGCGCCACGCCAGGCCCGGCGCGGCGATCGGGGTCGACCTCGGCATCAAGACGCTGCTGACCGGGGTAGACGACCAAGGGCGAGTGTTCGAGGTCGCCGGCCCGAGGCCGCTGCGGGCCGGCCTGCGGAGGTTGCGCCGCGCGTCCCGCGCGCACTCCCGCAGACGGCTAGGGTCGGCGGGACGGCGAAAGGGCGCGGCGCGGCTCGCCCGGATCCACGCCCGTGTCGCCAGCGTCCGCGCAGATGCGCTCCATAAAGCGACCACCGCGTTGGCGGCGCGATACGAGAGAGTGGTCGTGGAAGACCTGAACGTCACGGGGATGCTCGCCAACAGGAGGCTGGCCCGCGCGATGTCGGATCAGGGGTTCGGGGCGGCGCGGCGGATGCTGGGCTACAAGACGGCGCGGGAGGGCGGGACGCTGGTCGTGGCGGACCGCTGGTACCCGTCGAGCAAGAAGTGCTCGGGCTGCGGGTCGGTGAAAGCCAAGCTGACCCTCGCCGAGCGGATCTACCAGTGCGACGCGTGCGGGCTGGTGACGGGCCGGGATGTCAACGCGGCCCGTAATCTGCTGTCGCTGGCCGCCAGTGGGGCGGACAGGGTAAACGCCTGCGGAGCGGCGGTAAGACCCGGCCTCGCGGCCGGGCGCGCCGCGCTGAAACAGGAACCCGGCACCGCGAACGCGGATCAGACCGGGACCGCCGCCATCGAGGCGGTTGCGGCATGAGCGCAACGAGCTCGGCCACAACGGGAATGACCTCGTACACGCCGGGGCAGCTGGCACGGGTGCTCGGGCTGCCCGAGCCGACCGCCGAGCAGGCGGCGGTGATCGGGGCGGGGCTCGGGCCGCTGGCCGTCATCGCCGGGGCGGGGTCAGGCAAGAGCGAGACGATGGCGGCCCGGCTGGTCTGGCTGGCCGCCAACGGAATGGTCCGGGCGGACCGGGTGCTCGGCCTGACCTTCACCAGGAAGGCCGCCGCCGAGCTGGCCGACCGGGTCCGCGGCCGCCTGGACCGGCTCTACCGCGCGGGGCTGGCCGACGTCCAGGCCGACGCCGAGGCCGAGCCGGTGATCAGCACGTACCACGCCTACGCGGGCCGCCTGGTCAGCGATCACGCGCTCCGCGAAGGGCTCGAGCCGTCGATGCGGCTGATCACCCCGGCCCTGTCCTGGCAGCTCGCGGCCGCGATCGTGGCCGCCTACGACGGGCCGATGGACGCGGTGCAGTGGACGCCGCAGACCGTGACCGCGGCCGTGCTCCAGCTGACCGGGGACCTGGCCGAGCACCTGCGGGGCCCGGACGAGGTCCGGGCCGTGGGCGAGTGGCTGGCCAGGCAGCAGGCCGCGCTGCCGGGCCGGAGCCCGGCCGCCGTCCGCCGGGTGCTCGAAACGCAGCGCGCCAGGGAGCAGCTGCTGCCGCTGGTCGAGCGCTACCAGGCGGCCAAGAAGGCGCGCGAGGTGCTCGACCACGGCGATCAGGTGGAGCTGGCCGCGCGGATCGCCGCCCGTCACCCGGAGGTGGGGGCGGCCGAGCGCGGCCGCTACCACGTCGTGCTGCTCGACGAGTACCAGGACACCAGCCAGGCGCAGCTGGTGCTGCTGCGCGCCCTCTTCGGCGGCGGGCACCCGGTTACCGCGGTCGGCGACCCGTGCCAGTCGATCTACGGCTGGCGGGGCGCCAGCGCAGGCAACCTGCGCCGGTTCGCGCAGGACTTCCCGGCCAAGGCGGGGGAGCGGACGCCGGTCCGCCTGCTCTCGACCAGCTTCCGCAACACCGGGCGCGTCCTCGACGCGGCCGCCACGCTGCAGGCCGAGCTCCGGGCCGAGGCGCCGGACGTGCCGCTGCTGGTCCCCGCGCCCGGCCGCAGCGACCGAGGCCGCGTGACGGCGGCGCTGCTGCCGACCGCGGTCGACGAGGCCGACTGGGTCGGCGACCAGGCGGCGGCGCTGCTGGCGCTCCCGATCGGCTCGGCCCCGGACGGCAGACCCTGGCCCCCTTCTGGGATGGGGGGACGCCCCCCATCCCCCCCGGACGGGCAGCCGGCCGGCGTTCGCCCGTCCGACATCGCGGTGCTGTGCAGGAAACGATCGCAGTTCGCGGAGCTCCGCCGAGCGCTCGAGGCGCGGTCGATCCCGTGCGAGGTGGTCGGCCTCGGCGGCCTGCTCTCGGTCCCCGAGGTGCAGGACGTGGTGGCCACGCTGCGCGTGCTGCACGACGCGGCCGCGTCGGACGCGCTGGCCCGGCTGCTGACCGGGCCGCGCTGGCGGATCGGCCCCCGCGATCTGGTGGCGCTCGGCCGCCGGGCCAGGGACCTGGCGCGGGGCGCCGGCGATCAGGGCGGCGCCGATCAGGACGGCGCCGATCAGGACGGCGGGGATCAGGCGACCGACGAGCACCCCGGGCCGCGGCCCGGTCGGTCCCAGCCCGAAGACCCGCAGGATTCGCGGCTGGCGCCCGAGGGCGACCCCGGCGCCCCGCCGGTCGCCGACGCGCTGACCGAGGCGCTCACCGACCTTACGGCCGAGACCGGCTCGCTGGTCGAGGCCCTGGACGACCTCGGCGACCCGGCCGGGTACTCGCAGGCCGGCTACGCGCGGCTCAGCGCGCTGGCGGGCGAGGCGCGGTACCTGCGGGGGCACGTGTCCCGGCCGCTGGCCGACCTGATCGCCGAGGTGGAGCGGGCGCTGAGCCTGGATATCGAGGTCGCCGCCAGGCCAGGCGGCGACCTGGCCTCCGCGCGGGCCGACCTGGACGCGTTCACCGACGTCGCGGCGACGTTCGCGGGCGATCAGCCGGAGCCGACGCTGGGCGCGTTCCTCGCCTATCTCGCGGCCGCCCAGCAGGAGGAGTTCGGCCTGGAGACTGGGCGGGTCGGCGAGTCGGACACGGTCAAGCTGCTCACCGTGCACGCGGCCAAGGGGCTGCAGTGGCCGGCCGTGTTCGTCCCCGGGCTGGCGGCGGGCGACCGGTCGCAGGTCTTCCCGGCCCGGCCGAGGGTCTCCACCCGCTGGACGGACAACGCGCGGCTGATCCCGTACCGGCTCCGCGGCGACGTCGCCGACCTGCCCGACCTGCCGTCGCTCGAGGCCGACGCGCTTGAGGCATTCACAACCGCCTGCGCCGCCCGTGACCTGGCCGAGGAGCGCAGGCTGGGCTACGTCGCGGCGACCCGCGCCGCCTTCTGGCTCGGCTGCTCCGGCTACTGGTGGGGCGACGCGACCGCCGCCCTCGGCCCGTCGGTTTTCCTGACCGAGGTCCGCCAGGCGTGCGAGGCGGGCGCGGGGACGGTCGCGGTGTGGGCGGATCAGCCGGCCGACGAGGCGGAGAACCCGCTGCTGGCCGAGGCGGCCGAGGCGGACTGGCCGGCCACCCCGTCCGGCCAGCACCACGCGGCCGTGGGCGAGGCGGCCGCCCTGGTCGAAGCGGCGGTCAGCGCTCGCGCCTGGGAGCGGCCCGACGCCGCCAGGGCGGACTGGGACGCGCTGACCCCGTCGGACCGCGAGCTGGCGGCCGCCTGGGAGCTGGACGCGGGGCTCCTGCTGGCCGAGCGCGGGCGGCTGCGCGAGCGCGGCGACGGACCGCTCGAGGTGCTGCTCCCGGCCCGGCTGTCGGTCTCCGCGCTCGTCGCGCTCGCCCGCGACCCGGACGCGGTCGCCCGCCAGGTGCGCCGCCCGATGCCGCAGCCGCCGGCCGGGCAGGCCCGCAAGGGCACCGCGTTCCACCGCTGGCTCGAGGAGCGGTTCGGGCAGCAGCGCCTGATCGACGACGATGACCTGTTCACCGACGAGGGCGAAGGGCCGGACGAGAACCTGATCGAGCTGCGGGCCCAGTTCGAGGCCGGGCAGTGGGGCGGCCGCTGGCCGCGCGAGGTCGAGGTCCCGTTCGACATGCTCATCGGCGACCGCCAGGTCCGCGGCCGGATCGACGCGGTGTTCGCCAACCCGGACGGAACCTTCGACGTGGTGGACTGGAAGACCGGCCTGCCGCCCAGGGGCCAGCAGGAGAAGGCCGCGGTGGCCGTCCAGCTGGCCGCCTACCGGCTGGCCTGGTCCGCCCTGGCCGACATCCCGCCTGCCCGGGTCCGCGCCGCGTTCTACTACGTCCGCCGCGACCGAACCGTCCGCCCGGCCGACCTCCTCGACGAGGCGGGCCTGGTCGCCCTGATCAACCGGGTTCCGGTCGCGGGGTAGGGCCAAGGATCCCCAAGCAGATCAAACCCGTTTTATCGAACGGACCGTGACCGGCTCTATCCGGCTCAGGATCCTGTCGGTGGCGTAGCCGACAGAAATCGAACAGATGATCATGACTATGCCCTTTGATTATCATTGATCGAACGGTAGTCTGTAGGCAGA
>DATCGA010000471.1:0-11245 GCA_036509215.1 Trebonia sp. | reverse complement strand
CGGCGCACCGCCGCCCCCAGGATCGCGGTCCGGACCCCCGACCTGACGGCGGCGGCCGAGGTCATGAAGAAGCTCGGCCTGGCCGACCCGGTGGCGGCCGAAGACGCGATCACGGCCGAGCTCGGCGACGTCCAGCCGGAGAGCGTCACCGCCGAGCTGGTCCACGCGGGCGTCGCCGTCCGCGCTCTGACGGTGGAGTCCCCCAGCCTGGAGGATCTCTTCGTCGGCCTGACCGGGGAGGGCTTCGATGTCGAACATTGAGCTGGCCAACGCCGATCTGACGTCGCCCGCGCCGCCCAGGAGCGTGAACCGGCCAGAGTCGGCCGGGTCCGTTCGGGCCGATCTGAGATTTTTCGCCAACGAGCTGCGGATCACCTTCTTCCGCCGTCGCAACCAGATGCTACTGCTGGTGGCGGCGCTCTTCCCGCTGCTGATCGGGATCGGCCTGAAGGCGGCCGCGCCGCACGGCGGGGGCGGCGGCGGGAACGGGCCCGCTTCGGGCGGCGCCGCGTTCTTCAACCAGCTCGCGGGCAACGGCGTGTTCCTTACCTTCATCGCGCTGTCGCTGCTGCTCATCCTGGTG
Source organism: Trebonia sp. (assembly GCA_036509215.1). Lineage (GTDB taxonomy): Bacteria > Actinomycetota > Actinomycetes > Streptosporangiales > Streptosporangiaceae > Trebonia. The sequence goes on along the minus strand of DATCGA010000471.1, from coordinate 10,662 downwards.
CTGCCGGTGGTGGTGGCGGTCGTGGCGGGCGACTCGATCGCGGGCGAGGCCGGCTACGGCACCCTTCGCTACCTGCTCGCGGTGCCGGCCGGCCGGACCCGGCTGCTGGTGGTGAAGTACGCGACGATCGTCGTGTGGTGCATGGCGGCGGTGTTCATCGTCTCGGCGATCGCGCTGATCGTGGGCGCGGTGCTGTTCCCGATCGGATCGGTGACGCTGCTCTCCGGCACGACCGTCTCACTCGGGTCCGGCCTGGTCCGGGTGCTCCTGGTGACGCTGTACCTGTGCGCGGCGATGGCGGCGATCGGCGCGATCGGGCTGGCGATCTCGACCTTCACCGAGCACGCGATCGGCGCCATCGCGGCGGTGATGATCCTGGTCGTCGCCAGCGAGGTGGTAGACAACATCCCGCAGTTCGCGACCGTGGCCCCGTATCTGCCGACGCACTGGTGGAACTCCTTCGACGCGCTGCTGCGGACCCCGGTCGACACCACCACGCTGGAGCACGGCCTGCTCTCGTTCGTCGTCTACGCGGCCCTGTTCTTCCTCATCGCCTGGGCCCGCTTCACCTCGTCGGACGTCACCAGCTAGACCGCCAGGTAAATAGCGGAAACCGCGGAAACCGCCTCGTCTTAGCCGGCCTACCAGATGAAGTCCTCTTCCCAGAATTCGGTGCTGCCGCGGGTACCGCGCGGATCGGATTCCTGGGCGCGGAGCTCGACCCGGCGGATCTTGCCCGAGATGGTCTTGGGCAGGTCGGCGAACTCGACCCGGCGGATGCGCTTGTAGCCGGGAACTCGCTCGCGGCAGAACCGCATGATGTCTTGCGCCAGCTCCGGCCCGGGAATCGCGTCCGCCGCGAGCACCACGTAGGCCTTGGGGACGGCGAGACGGAGCGGGTCGGGTGACGGGACGACGGCGGCCTCGGCGATCGCAGCGTGCTCGATCAGCACGGACTCGAGCTCGAACGGGGAAATCCGGTAGTCGGATGCCTTGAAGACGTCGTCGGTGCGGCCGACGTAGGTCACGTAGCCGTCGTCGTCGGAGGTGGCGACGTCGCCGGTGTGGTAGAAACCGCCCCGCATCGCGTCGGCGTCCCGGTCGGGGTCGCCCTGGTAGCCGGTCATCAGGCCGAGCGGCCGGCGCGCGAGGTCGAGGCAGATCTCGCCGTCGCGGCCGGGCTCGCCGGTGACCGGATCGACCAGCACGACCGGGTAGCCCGGCAGCGGCCGGCCCATCGACCCGGGCTTGAGCGGCTGGCCGGGCGGGTTGCCGATCTGGGCGGTCGTCTCGGTCTGGCCGAAGCCGTCCCGCACGGTGATCCCCCAGGCCTTGCGGACCTGCTCGATCACCTCCGGGTTGAGCGGCTCGCCGGCGGCCACGCACTCGCGCAGCCCGGCCGTGTCCGCCGCCGACAGGTCGGCCTGGATGAGCATCCGCCACACCGTCGGCGGCGCGCAGAACGTGGTCACGCCGCAGTCGCCGAGCGCGGCCAGCAGGCCGGCAGCGCTGAACCTCGACTGGTTGAGTATCAGGATCGTGGCCTGGGCATTCCACGGGGCGAAGAGGTTCGACCACGCGTGCTTGGCCCAGCCGGGGGAGGAGATGTTCAGGTGCACGTCGCCCGGCTTGATGCCGATCCAGTACATCGTCGACAGGTGGCCGGCCGGGTAGCTGGCCTGCGTGTGCCCCACCAGCTTGGGCTTGGAGGTGGTGCCCGAGGTGAAGTAGAGCAGCAGTGGGTCGCCCGCCAGCGTCACCCCGTCCGGTGTGAACGCCTGCGGGCTCTGCGCCGCGTCGGCGTAGCTGTGCCAGCCGTCGGCGTCGCCCCCGACCACGACCCGGGTCCACTCGCCGGAGACGCCGGCGAACTTCGCCGCCTGCGCCTGCTCGGCCACCACGTGCCGCACGTCGCCCCGCGTGACCCGGTCTTCCAGGTCAACCGGCTGCAGCAGGGTGGACGCGGGGATGATGACCGCGCCCAGCTTCATCGCCGCCAGCATCACCTCCCACAGCGGCACGATGTTGCCGAGCATGAGCAGCACCCGGTCGCCGCGCCGCACCCCGAGTCCGCGCAGCCAGGCCGCGACCTGCGACGATCGCGCCGCCATGCGCCCGTAGCTCATCGCCTCGTCGGACCCGTCGTCGCCGACCACCCGGAGCGCGATCCGGTCCGGATGCTCGGCCGCGATCTCGTCGAACCAGTCGAGCGCCCAGTTGAACTCGCCCAGCTCGGGCCAGCTGAACTCGGCGCGGGCCGCGTCGTAGTCCTCGCGGTGGTTCAGCAGCAGGTCACGGGCCGCGCGGAAGGCGGTGAGGGAGGCGTCGTTGCGCATTGCCCCATGATTCCAGCAGCGGGTCCGCAAGCAAAGACCGGCGTTGCCGCTCAGAGGATTCTTAGATCGCGCTCGAACGGGGCGTTCAGCCGGCCGTGGCAGACTGGTTGACATGGATAGCTGGAACGACCGCGACGGCGGGGCGAGCGACCGGGACCTCGACCGGGATGGCGGCGCGGCCGGGGGCGGCCGCCGCCGCCCCCGCGCCGCCAGTCAGGCAAGCGCACGGCAGCTCGCGCGGGCGGTGGCCGAGCGCGAGCAGGGCAGGCGGCGGCTGACCGGCGCCACCGTGACCGCGTCCTTCGCCAGCGTCGCGGTGGCGGGCGCGGTGCTGATCGTCCTGCCGGGAACGACGCACGCGTCGGTCAAGGACTCCGGGACGTCGTCGAGCAAGAGCTCGTCGTCCGACGGCTCGACCTCATCGGGCTCGTCTTCCACCGGAACAGGCTCGTCGAGCTCCTCCTCGAACAGCTCGAATAGCTCGAGCAACTCGAATAGCTCGAGCAACTCGAATAGCTCTAACAGCTCCAGCAACTCGAGCGGCTCCTCCACCCTCCAGTCGCCCGCCAGCTCGCCGAGCCAGTCCAGCGGCAGCGCCTCGTCGACCTCGGGCGGGACCTCCTAGCGCTGATGAGCGAATCGTCCGCGCGCCCAGACACGTCGGCGGGGGTCGACGCCCAGCCGGAATTCGCCGCCTGGCGGGCGCTGGGCATGCTGATCCAGCTCGGCGTGACCGACCCGGCCGCGCTCGCCCCGGCCCGCGAACTGCTCGGCGACGACCTGGCCGCCCTCGACCTCGCCTGCAGCCGCTTCCGGCCGGACTCCGAGCTGGTGGCGGTCGGGAACGCCGCCTGCGGCGCTCCCGGTCCGGTGACGGTTCCGGTCAGCCCGCTGCTGGCCGAGGCGGTCCAGGTCAGCCTGCGGGCAGCGGAGCTGACCGACGGAGACGTGGACCCCACGGTCGGCGGGGTCATGGCGGCGCTCGGCTACGACCGGGACTTCGCCCAGCTTCAAGCGGCCACGACAGCAACGATCGCGGACCTCTCGGTCGACCGGGGCGCGCCAGACCGTCCACCGTCATCATGGGCAACGGGCGCGGGCCCAGGCTCCGTCACCGTCCGCACGATCCCGGGCTGGCGTTCGGTCTCGGTCGACGTCGCAGCCGGGAAGCTGACCGTCCCGGCCGGCGTCCAGCTCGACCTAGGCGCGACGGTCAAGGCCTGGGCGGCCGACTGCTCGGCGGCGAAAATCGCCGGCCGCCTCGGCTGCGGCGTCCTCGTCAGCCTGGGCGGCGACACCGCGGTGGCCGGCCCGCCGCCGAACGAGGCAGGCTGGCCGATCCGCGTGCAGGACGCCACCCTGCCGCTCGAGGAGACCCCGGACGGCCCCAGCCAGGTCGTATCGATCCGCGGCGGCGGACTCGCGACCTCATCGACGGCCGCGCGGCGCTGGCACCACGGCGGCGACGTGCTCCATCACATCCTCGACCCGCGCACCGGCCTGCCCGCCGCGCCGGTCTGGCGGACGGTCTCGGTCGCGGCCGCGACCTGCGCCGACGCCAACACCGCGGCCACCGCCGCGATCATCAGAGGCGACCGCGCGCCCGCCTGGCTGGCGTGCCTCAACCTCCCCGCCCGCCTGGTAGCCCAAGACGGGGCCGTCCGCACCGTCGGCGGCTGGCCCTAGCCGTTCGGCTCCCACTTACCCGTCAGGTGCACCGTGAGCAGCGCGATGACCAGGCCGGCCAGGAGCGAGGCAACCAGCAGCCCTAGCCGGGTGCCACGGCCGCCGAGGACTTCCATCGCCCGACGGGCCGGCCGGCCGACGCCTGCCCCGCCTGCCCCGCCTGTCGGACGCTCGGGGGAAGAGACGCCCCGCGCCTCGGCCGCCAGCAGCCTGGGCAGGCGCCATACGTAGGCGAGCACGTGAACGGCCATGAAGAAGAGCCAGGCGATGAACGAAAGCCGGTGCAGCTGCAGCCACCCGGTCGCTCCACCGGAGTAGTAGTTCGGCCCGGTGACCGCGAGCATGATCCCGGAGCCGAATACGCACGCCGTGAGCACCATGTTGATCGGCCCTATGACCCGCAGCAGCCGGTCGGGCGGCCCCTTGCGCCGGTACGGCTCGTTCCCGGAGTAGTAGCGAACGAAGCGGTAGAGGACTGACCCGGCCTTGAGCGTGACCGGGCCGAGGAGCAGCATGCCAAGGAAGACATGCAAGGTCAGCAGCCGGCCGATCCGCAAGATCGTGTAGCCCTCGACGGCCAGCAGGATCAGCAGCACCGCCCCGGTCATCGCGGTCAGCCGCTCGTTGCCCTCGGGTCCGCCGGACCGCAGAGCAGGCTCAGGCCTGGGCACCGGAGGGACCTGGGGCACGTCTGGATACGACACGGCACCCACGGTAGGCACGCGACGGCCGATCGCGCGACGGCCGCAAGGATGACAGTCGCGCGCCGCGGCCTCATCCTCCGGGCGGACGGCTCCCGATCGATGGATCGATGGCCTACCCCAGCTCGATGAGCCAGTCGAGCGCCACCGCCGCGGTCCACGACTGGTGCAGCGAGCCGAGCGGCGCCCCGGTCTCCGGCTGGTAGTACTCGGCGAACGTCTCGTCCCGAAGCTGGTCAATCGAGGACGACCGCAGCGCCGCCGCCACCTCGCCCTCACCCGACCGGTTCAGGGCCCAGCACAGCAGCCAGGTGAAGACCGGCCAGACCGGCCCCCGCCAGTAGCAGTCGGGGTCGTAGGCGGGCGAGCACGGCGAGGTCGAAGGCGGCAGCGGGAACGAAAGCGACGGGTGCCCGGCCCACCGGGGTCCCATCAGCAGCGACACCGAGCGCGACCGCATCGAGGCGGGCATGCCCCCGGCGATCAGCGGCGCGAACCCGGCCACGGTCTCGGTCCGCAGCCACTCGCCGGTCCGCAGGTCGACGTCGGCGGCCAGGCCCGAGGACTCGTCAACATGGCAGAACACGGCCGCGCGAGCCTGCACCGCGTAGTCCTTGAGCTCGGCCGCTTCGTCAACCTCACCCAGCGTCCGCGCCAGCGCAGAAAGCAGATCGGAGGCGGTGGCGAAGATAGCGGTGAATAGCACGTCACCGACCTGGAACGAGCCGGCCTCGCGGAGCAGCCCGGCGTCGTAGCCCGCCGCCTTGGCCTCCTCGACCAGCCACAGGTAGCGGTCGTACTCATGATCGGAGGGACGCTGGCAGGCGTCGGACACGTGCGCCTTGTCGCGCCGGGTGTAGGCGGGAAGCCCGACGCCGACCTCAACCGACGAGTAGGGCGCGTCCCAGCGGGGGGAGTTGTCGGTGCCCGACTCCCAGCCGTGGAACAAGGTCATCAGCCCGGTCGACTTGTCCGTCCGGTCGCGGGCCAGAAACCGGTGCCAGGCCAGCAGCTTCGGGTACATGCCGGCCGCCCAGGCCCAGGTGAGCTCGGCCTCGCGCCCGCCGCAGGCGGTCGCGATCGAGAGGATCCGGTCCACCGCGATCGCGTGCACCGGGGGGTCAATGATCCCGCTGGTGGCCGGCGCGGCCGAGGCGTCCTCGTTGTGCAGCGAGCACTGCCACTGGGCGGGCCCCGGCCAGTAGCCGTCGGTGGCGGCGGCGGGGTCGAAGACGATGTGCGGCAGCAGGCCGTTGCGCCACTGGCCGGCGAACAGCGAGTCGAGCTCGAGCCGGGCCCGGGGCAGATCAACCGTGGCCAGGCCGATCGCGTTGAACGCGGCGTCCCAGCTCCACTGGTGCGGGTAGAGGGCGGGTGCGGCCTTGGTGATCAGGCCGGTGCTGTTGTCTCGAAGGGTGTACGCCGCGCGGGCGGCGATGGACGGTGACCCAGGCATCATGTAAATATCAGGTTTCTGAGGGTTTCGATCATGTTAACTGCCGAGGCAGCAAGCAACTTCCGCTCGCGACCCGCCCGACCAACCGACGAGCCACAAGAGAGGAAGCTACCCCGGACCAACGCGCGTACGCCATGGGCAAGACCCCGCAGCAGGCACACCATTAATGAAGCCGGGGGACAGCAGTCGTTACGGTCAGTTAGTAACACCGCCGGCCCTCCAGGCATTCCTCAGAGCCAGCTCAGAGGCTACGTGTACGTTCCGCTGGGCTTCGTGACCGATCCTTGAGAGGGTAAGCGAAAGACGCATTTCAATCTTTGGTGGGGTACGCGTGACGTTGTGGTATGCCAGCCGGGCGACCGGCATCGTGGCCCTGCTGCTGCTGACCGCGGTCATGCTGCTGGGGATCCTGGTGACCAGGCAGGGCCGGCTCCTGGGACTGCCGAGATTCGCGGTCTCCGGCTTGCACCGGAACCTGAGCCTGCTCGCCACCGCCTTCGTCGCGCTGCACGTGATCACCGCGGTCACCGACGGCTACGTGAACATCCCCCTGACCTCCGCCGTCGTCCCGCTCACGTCGTCCTACGAACGGATCTGGCTCAGCCTCGGCGCGATCAGCCTCGACCTCACGCTGGCCCTGATCGTCACCAGCCTGCTCCGCCGGCACATGTCCAGGCGGGCCTGGCGGGCCGTTCACCTCCTCGCCTATCTGAGCTGGCCGGTCGCCTGGCTGCACTCGTTCTTCTCCAGCGGCGACCTGCAGCACGGCATCCTCTTCGTCATCGCGCTGATCTGCGCGATCGCGGTCGTCGGGGCGATCGCCTGGCGGCTGGCGGCCGCCGCCCGCGACGTGCCCAGAGCCGAGCGGGTCGGCCTGATCATGACCGCCGTCCACGACCGCACCAGGCGAGGCCCGGACAGAGAAGCCCGACACGACCGCAGAGACAGGACGTCCACCCGATGACCGCCGCGACAGCGGGCGCCTTCCACGACGGTGCGAGCCGCGCGGCCGCGCCCAGCGACCTGCCACGCCTGCTACCCCCGGTCCAGGGCGGCAAACGGCCGCAGGATCTGGCCGCGCACCTCGCCCGGCACGGCGACCTGCCCTACCGCGACCGGATCGGCACCCCGGCCAGCCCCGGCGCGCTGATCGGCGTCATCGAGCAATCGGGTCTGACCGGCCGAGGCGGCGCCGCCTTCCCGGTGCACCGTAAGCTCAACGCCGTCCTCGAGGCGGCCGACCGGCGCCGCAGAACCCCGGTCGTGATCGCGAACGGGGCCGAGTCCGAGCCCGCCAGCGACAAGGACGCGACCCTGCTCTGGCTCGCGCCGCATCTGGTCCTCGACGGCCTCCAGCTGGCGGCCGAGGCGCTCGGGGCGGACACCGCGATCCTGGTCACGCACGCCGACCGCAAGCACGACGTGGCCGGCCGCGTCCGCCAGGCGCTCCAGGAGCGGCTGAGCCTGCGGCTGGACCGGGTCCCCGTCCAGCTCGCGGTCGCGCCCGCCCGGTTCCTCTCCGGTCAGGAGACCGCTCTCGTCAACCACCTCGGAGGCGGCCCGTCGATCCCGACCTTCATGCCCCCGAGGATCACCGAGCGGGGTCTGAACGGCAACCCGACCCTGGTCCAGAACGTGGAGACGCTCGCGCACCTGGCGCTGATCGCGCGCCGCGGCCCGCGCTGGTTCCGTGAGGTCGGCACCGCCGCCGAGCCGGGCTCGATGCTGGCCACCATCCGCCGGGCCGACGGCCAGCCCAGGATCAGCGAGGTGCCGCTCGGCCAGCCGCTGCGCTATCTGCTGGGCGACCCGCAGCAAACGACGCCGGAGTCGGCGGTGCTGGTCGGCGGCTACCACGGCACGTGGCTGCCGGCCGCCCAGGCGGCCGGGCTGACCCTGGACAACCGGGCCCTCGAGCGGGCCGGGGCGCGGGTCGGGGCCGGCATCGTGATCAGCCTGCCGCCCGACCGCTGCGGCCTCGTGGAGACCGCCCGCGTCGTCCGCTACCTGGCCCTGGAGTCGGCCGGCCAGTGCGGCCCGTGCCTCAACGGCCTGCCCAGGATCGCGGCCGCGCTGGTCGAGCTGGCGACCGGCCGCCCGCGGCCGCAGACAGTCGAGGATCTGCAGCGCTGGTCGGGCCTGGTCACCGGCCGGGGCGCGTGCCACCACCCGGACGGCACCGCCCGCTTCGTCCGCTCGGCCCTGGTCACGTTTGCGGCCGAGGCCGACCGGCACGCCCGCGGCCGCTGCTCGGCCGCCAGCACCGCGCCGTTCCTACCCATCCCGGCTGCCGCCGCCCAGACCGAAGACGACTGGACCTGATCCCATGAGCGAACGACTCGTCGTCAACCCGATCGACTGCAAGGCCCACGGCGCCTGCGCCGAGCTGCTGCCGGAGATGATCACCCTCGACGAATGGGGCTACCCCATCGTCGACCCCCGTCCCGTCCCGCCCAGCCTCGAACGCGACGCCCGCAAGGCGGTCAACGCCTGCCCCACCCTCGCCCTCCGCCGCCTCCGCACCGACGACCGCTAAACATTCAAAGGCCAAGAGTCAAACCCGTTTTTCATCCGAACGGTCCCTTGGTTCCCCTCCATCCGCCCGGTGGCCCTCATCGGCGGCAGGAAATACGTTGCATTACTCGCGCCCTATCGCGCATACTGATTTACATGACGTACTCGCCGAACAGCTTCAGTCGCAAATCATGGCATCAGCCGCGACCCGCGATCATGCGCGCGCTCGGCGACTCCCTCAACCGGGAGGCTTCCCGATAAGCCAGGACTACCAGGCAGAACGGAAGCCGCCGGTCAGGGTCACACCCAGCCAGGCGGCTTTTTAGTTTTCTTATGGCCTCTCATGCAGGCTTGATATTTGACATGTCCATAGCGGGAAACACCATGACGGCGGGCATAAAGGCGCCCGGCCGTCAATTCAGCGCGGCGAAAGATAGGGCAGCCACCCCCGGGGATCACCCTGTACCGGGCGCCGCGCTTCCTGGGGATGACAGGTAAGGCACCGGACGCGCCTTGCAAGCGTTGTCGAGCCGGTCCGATTCCGGCCTTCTCCACCGGGATGTCGCGTAAGGGTCAGCGCCCCGCCTTCGGGAGGCGGTAGACGGGGTTCGAGTCCCTGCGCCAGAGCACCCGCGCCAGAGCGGGTTCACAAACTCTCGTGGTGAAACGGATATCACGCCAGGCTACGAACCTGGGAGTGGGGGTTCGACTCCCTCCGAGAGTACGGTGATTGTGGTGTAGAGGCAGCATAAGGGGCCGTGGACCCCTCGGGCCGGGATCGATACCCGGCAATCACCCCATGCCAGAGGCGGGCGATGGACGCCCCGCCGACTGTAAATCGGCCGCCTTGCGCACCCCCAGTCCGATTCTGGGCTCTGGCTCGCTTCCCCTGCTTCCGCAAGTGGACTGTGCGCCCTCGCCCTTCCGAAGGTGTCAACGGCGTCGCCGACACGAAGGGCGGCGTGCCCGGCCCGACCCCAGGCGGAAGCACCGGTGTTTCCCGCTATGTCGGCGTGTGAGGCTCCGCGCCTGAGCAACACACGCACCTTAGGCCACTCTGGCTCAGGCCGGTCGGCGTTCGGGCGTCATCGTGTGCCGTTCGGGTCGTATACCGGCAAGCGGCAAGTCTCCACACGCTCACGCCGCCCGCAAGCTCACGATTGAGATCACCGTGGACCTCTGACCGGGGGCATAAGCCCAGGCCGGGACCGTCCAGGCGGAACTCACTGGCCGCCCGGACACGACAGCCGCCAGGACCACTCCGGGCGATCGTCAGCAGAGGAATGGCTAGCCGCCCGAATCGAGGCCCCCGGCCCCCCGCCCAACCCCACGGCCCCCGGCATCCCGGCCGCCGGGGCGGGGACGGAAGTCGCCGCTGACGGCCGTCCCGCAAGCCCCCGCCCGCCGCCCCCCGTCCAGCTCCGCCGGACCCGCGCCAAAGCCCAGGCGCGGAAAGCCGCAATAGGGGCGTCATGCAGGCACGCGCGATCTAATCCTTACGGACAGCTGACGCCGCCCTCCAGCGCCGAACCGCCCCCGCCCCCGATCCGTGCCCAGGGTGAAACGCCCCTGGAGCCGCAACCCTAAGGGGGAGGGGAACCCACCGCCATGCCCGAAACCAACGACATCCCGGCTGCCACCGCACAACTCGCCGGCCTTGTCCACGGCCCGTACGCCGACGCCAGCACCGCCGCCGCCGCCGACCTGGCCGCCGAGACAATCCGCTACCTGAACCACGCCGCCGCCAAAGGCGGCATCACTGACCCCGCCACCATCGCCGCCGTAACCGCCAGCCTCGCCGCCTCGGCCTACCGGCTGCCCCAGCTCCTGAACACCATCAGCGAATGGCTCAAGGCCGAAACCACCGCCGGGCGCATCGCCGACGACCACCGCCGATCCCCCGACCAGCTAACCGCCCGCATCCGCGCCGCCATCATCCAGACCGCCGACAATGCCGATGCCCTCGCCG
>DATCGA010000470.1:0-2595 GCA_036509215.1 Trebonia sp. | reverse complement strand
GTTCACCGCGCCCGCCGACCTCGCCCCGCCGCCCGGCCGATGACCGCCAAACCCAAAAGAAGAAAGCGAGATGCCATTTACGCGGAGCGTCGTAACGGCGATCACCCACGGGCGCGAAAAGCAGCGCCCCGCGCCAGCCCTCGCCGCGCCGCGCGATGTCAAGGCCAAGGCAACGGCAAAAGCGCCAGCCAGGGCAGGCCGGCATGGGCACCCGCCCCAGCCCCGCGAGCCCGCCGCGCCGGCCGCCGCCCGAGCCAGCCCGCAGAACCGCGCCCCGGCCGCACCGCCCCCTGATCCGATAGGCGACCAGGGACCGGGGACCACGGCCGGGACGAGTCCAGGGCGGCGCGAAGCGCCGTCGCCGCAGGCGACGCGCAGCGCCCTCGACGCGGCCCGGACGGCCCCGGACAATCGAACGCCGGTCAGGGGCACCCCACCCAAGAAAGGAATTAGCGCACACCGTGAGAAGCAATTCAAATTCCCCTGACCAGGAAAAACAGCACAGTAATTCGTCGCCTGAAATGGACGGGGCGCGCATTATCAGTTACAATTTTAATGAGGGTGAAAGGCCGGGCGGGATTAAGGTCCGGGCGAAAATCCGGGTAGCGGACAGAAGGGCGGCCGGGACGCTGGACGCGGCCCAGGCCGAGGCGATCAGGGAGTTGCTTCTATGGTCACGACAGCAGCGCACGCAGGGGCGGAAGCCGTAGGCATCGTGCCGATGGCGTTCATCGGCCGGACCTCCACCGTCCAGATGCAGGACCCGGTCGAGTCGCTGGCCAAGCAGCTTCGGCTGTCGCGGGAGCGGCTTCCCGAGGGGTTCGTGATCACCCGCTACTTCTGGGACGTGGAGTCCGGCGGGACCGACCTCGACGCCCGCAGCCAGACCGGGACGTGGCGGAAGTTCGCCGCCGGCATCCCCCGCGACGGCGGGATGGCCGACCTCCGGGCCGAGATCAAGTCCGGCGGCGCGGCGTTCGCGGGGGTGATCTGCGAGAACATCGAGCGGGCCGGCCGCGACACCTACGACGCCCTCAAGCTCGAGAAGGAACTGCACGCCGCCGGGCTGATGATCTTCGCGACCGACGAGCCGATCGACGCCGCCGCCCCCGAGGCGTCCACGATCCTCGTCCGCCGGATGAAGCAGGGCATGGCCGAGTACTTCCGCTACAACCTCAAAGCCCAGATGTGGGAAGGCCTCAAGCAGTACGCCATCAGCGGCCACAACACCGGCCCCGCCCCCTACGGCTACACCGAAGACCGCACCACCCACCCCAACCCGATGAAAGCCCAGATGGGCGCGACCCGCGCCCGCCTCGTCCCCGACCCCGAGCGCGGCCCCTGGGTCACCCGCATATTCGAATGGCGCGTCCACGAGAAGCTGTCTTTGTCGGCCATCGCCCAGCGGCTGCACGCGGTCGGCGCGCCGACCAGGGACGGCCGGCCTTGGACGATCGGCGCGGTCAACAGCATCCTGGCCAACCCCAAGTACACCGGCCGGATCGTCATCGGGCGGACCCGCAACGCAGGCGACGGGAAGAGCGCCGGCCAGCGGAAAGTCAAGGCCGTGCCCCGCGAGCACTGGACCTGGGCCGCCGACGGCAACGAGCACCCCGCCCTCGTCACCATGGAACTGTGGGAAGCCGCCCAGATCATCGGCCGGCAGCGCGGCAACGTGCAAGACCACCAGGACCAGGGCAGGAACGGGCGGCCGGACTACCCGCTGCGGGCCCGGATCCGCTGCGCCCAATGCCAGCGCCGCATGGCCGCCAAGGCCAACCCCGGCCGCGCCCCCGGCAAGCAGTACTACTACTACACCTGCCCTCACAACCCGGCCAACCCCCGTGACCAGCTCAAGCACCCGCAGCATGTCCGCGCCGCGATCCGAGAGCGCGTCATCCACACGGCCGTCAACCAGATCATCACCGGACTGCTGTCGGCCGACCGCGCCGACATGCTCGCCGCCATCCTCCCGGCCACCGCCGCCGGCCACGACCAGCGCAACCGCAAGCGCGCCGAGGAACTACAACGGCAGATCCACCAGAACGAAACCGCCCAGCACGGGCTCATCACACAGCTGGAACGACTCGGCAGCGACGCCGCCCCCGCCGCCGACGCCATGCGCCAGCGCATCACCGACCAGTTCACCGCCCGCTACGACGAAGCCAAAACCCTCCAAGCCGAGCTAGACCAGATCGCAGCCGAACAGCCCGCCGAAGACGACCCCGCCCTACTAGATGAGCTGCCCTACGCCGCCGCCGCGTTCGATGACGCGCCCCAGGACATCAAGGCCAAGATCTACGCCGCGTTCGACATCCAGGTCCTCTACCGCGCCCCCATCAAGCAGGCCACCATCTGGGCCACCATCACCCCCACCACACCCGGCATCATCACCGCCCTGACCACCGACCCCCGCACCGACCACGACACCGCGTATGGACACCTGCCAACTGCCCCTATAGCGCCCCCAACGGAACACGCTGATGGCCATCGCGCGAGAAAGACGCCCAATCGGCACACGATGATGGCCGTCGAGCAGGCAAGGCGGCGGATCGGCCGGCGCCGGCGGATCAAACCGGGAGAGACGAGATACGA
>DATCGA010000469.1:0-2059 GCA_036509215.1 Trebonia sp. | reverse complement strand
ACCCGGCCGCCGACTGCTCCTGCCCGGCCTCGCCGCTGACGGTCGCCGAGGCGCTCCCGCTGGCGCGCGCCCGCCTGAAGGACGCGGGCGAGCAGTACGGCGAGCAGGCCCTCGCCGACCGCTTCGGCGTGACCCGCCACGTCGTCCGCCAGTCGCTCGCGCCGCGCACGCCGGAGCCGTCGCTGAACGGGACCGCCGGTGCCTGAGCGCACCCCCGAGCCCCTCACCCTCCCCGCCACTCCCGGGGAGGGTGAGGCCAACCTGCCGGCCGTGCCGGCTGCCGTCCTCAAGGCGGTCCCCGCCGCGCCCGCCATGCCGTCCGCCCCGCTGCGCCCGGTCATCCCCGACTGGCTCCGCACCCGCGACAACCGGCGCGCGGCCGTCCGCAGGCGCACCCGGCTCGAACTGCACCGCGCCGCCTACCACGGCAGCCGCTCTCCCGCGTACCTGGCGAAGCTGCTCTTCTGGGGCGTCGCCGGGACCGCCTGGCTGATCCTGGCATGGCTGCGCTGGTGGCTGTCGCCCGTGCCGCTGTCCGCGCACGAGCAGGCGGTCAAAGAGGGCTGGCGGTCGTGGAAGACCGTCCACGGCGTGCACGTGAAGACGACGAAGACGCGCTTCCTCATCAGCCTCGCCGTCGCGGTCCCCGCGGCCATCGCAGGCCGGCTGGCCTGGTCGGCCTCCCCGCTGGCGGTGTACGGGGCCGCGGCCGCCCTGGTGGTGGTCGCCGCGCTGGTGGCCCGCCCGGAGGGCTCGCGGATCGTCACGCCGCACGCCGTGCCGGCCGCGCTGGAGAAGCTGACGCAGGACGTCGTGGTGCGGGCGCTCGGCTCGCTCGGCATCTCCGGGATCGACAAGTTCCTGCGCGAGGGCAAGCCGACCGGCCAGCTCTTCCCGCACCCGGTCAGGCAGGACGGCCCCGGCTGGCGCGCGGAGGTCGACCTGCCCTACGGCGTGACGGCCACGATGGTGATCGAGCGCCGCGAGCAGCTCGCCTCGGGCCTGCGGCGGCCGCTCGGCGCGGTGTGGCCCGAGCCGGTCACGACCGAGCACGCCGGCCGCCTCGAGCTGTGGGTCGGCCAGCAGGACATCACCAGCCGCAAGCCGATCCCGTGGCCGCTGCTGAAGTCCGGCACCGCGGACGTCTTCAAGCCGGTCCCGGTCGGCACCGACACGCGCGGGCGGCCGGTCAGGGCCCCGCTGATCTACCACAACTGGCTGATCGGCTCGATGCCGCGCAACGGCAAGACGGCCACCGTCGCCGAGCTGGTCGCCGCCGTCTCGCTCGACCCGCTGCCCGAGCAGTGGATCCACGAGCTGAAGGGCACCGGCGACCTGGACGCCTTCGAGCCGCTGTGCACGCGGTTCGTGTCCGGCATCGACGACGCCTCGATCGCCTACGCGGCCGAGTCGCTGGCGAGGCTGCGCGCCGAGTGCGAGAAGCGGAGCCCGCTGATCAAGGCGCTGCCGACGGCCATCTGCCCGGACAAGCGGGTCACCAGGGAGATAGCCGAGAAGTACCCGCGGCTGCGCCCGCTGGTGGTGACGATCGACGAGTGCCAGAACCTGTTCGCCCACGCGAAGCACGGGGCGCAGGCGGGGGAGGACGCCGAGTTCGTCATCAAGGTCGGCCCGGCCATGGGGATCGTGCTGATCCTGGCGACGCAGCGGCCGGACAAGGACTCGCTGCCGAAGCCCATCAGCGCGAACGTGTCGATCCGCTTCTGCCTGTACGTGGCCGGCCAGGTCGAGAACGACATGATCCTGGGCACGTCGGCGTACAAGCAGGGGGTCAGGGCCACGATGTTCCGGCCCGAGATCGACGCGGGCCTCGGCTACCTGAAGGGCGCGACGCCGGTCCCGAAGGTGATCCGGACGCACTACCTGAACGTGCCTGACCGGCTGGCCGTCGTGGCCCGCGCGCGGGTGCTGCGCGAGCGGGCCGGGACGCTGCCGCGGGCGGCGCAGGACGCGCCGGGGCGCGACGTCCTGGCGGACGCGCTGGCCGCGATGGGCAGCGATCCGGGGCTGCACTGGGGAGTCCTCGCGGAGCGGCTGG
>DATCGA010000468.1:0-3114 GCA_036509215.1 Trebonia sp. | reverse complement strand
TTCGGCTACGCCTTCAGCTGGGCTGGCGCCTGCCTGGGCATGGTGCTGCGCAGCCCGGAAGCGGCCCAGCAGCTTGGGTTCATCCTGTTCCTGCCGCTCACCTTCGTCTCCAACGCGTTCGTCCCGACCCAGGGCATGCCCGGCTGGCTGCAGGCCGTCGCGGACTGGAACCCGCTCAGCGCGCTGGCCGCCGCGTGCCGCCACCTGTTCGGGAACCCGGACCCGGCGGCCACCGTGCAGGTGTGGCCGATGCAGCACCCCGTGCTCAGCGTGTTCCTCTGGTCCGGCGCCCTCATCGCGGTGTTCGCCCCGCTGGCCGTGCACCTCTACCGCCGCAAGTCCCTCGCCTGGGCCTGACCGCACGATGCAGGTCCAGCTAGATGGAGCGCAGCGGATGCGACGCAGACGCGGGCGCCCGGTCAAGCAGCATCGCCGGTCAAGCAGCATCGCCGGCGAAGCGGGGCTCAGGCGAGGGACGCGGATCTCGCCGCGCGCCGGGGCTCAGGTGGGGGACGTGCGCCGCCCGGCCCCGGCGGCCAGGTCACGATCGAGGCAGGGGACCGGTACAACCTGCACGACGTCACCGCCGCCTTCGCGCTGCACCGCCTCACCGCGCTGGCCGGGCCGTCCGGGGCCGGGAAGACCGCGCTGGTCCTGGACAGCCTGGTCCCCGCCGCGCAGGCGCAGCTCAGCGAGCGGCCGCTGCCCCGCCATGTCCGTTCCCTCGACCTGGGCGGCATCCACCAGGTGGTCCAGATCGACGCCTCGCCCATCGGGCAGAACACCCGGTCAACGCCGGCCACCTACTCCGGGGCCTTCGACGCCATCCGCCGCCTGTACGCCGGCTCGCCGGCCGCCCGGCGCCGGAAGTGGAAGCCCGGTCACTTCTCCTTCAACACCCGCGAGGGCCAGTGCCCGACCTGCCGGGGCCTCGGCAGCATCGACCTCGACGTGCAGTACCTGCCCGACATCAACGTCGAGTGCCCGACCTGCCACGGCGCCCGGTTCAACGACGCCACCCTGGAGGTCCGCGTCGACGGCCTCACCATCTCTGACGTGCTCGGCCTGACCGTGCACGACGCAGTGGGGCGGTTCGCAGGGCAGGCACCGGTCACGGCGGCGCTGCGGCCCGTCGACGAGGTGGGCCTGGGCTACCTGCGGCTGGGCGAGCCCACCCCGTCCCTGTCCGGCGGTGAGGCCCAGCGGCTGCGGATCGCGTCCCGCCTGCGCAGCAGCCAGCGCGGCGTGCTGTACGTGTTCGACGAGCCTTCGACGGGGCTGCACCCGCTCGACGTGGGCACACTCGTCGGCGTCTTCGACCGGCTGCTCGATGCCGGGGCCACCATCATCGTCATCGACCATGATCTCGACCTGCTCGCCACGGCCGACTACCTGATCGACATGGGACCCGGGGGAGGGCCCGACGGGGGCCGTATCGTCGCCCAGGGCACCCCGCGCGAGGTCGCGCGGGATCCGGGCAGTGTCACCGCGCCCTGGCTGGCGGCCCAGCTGGGCCTGCCGGCCCCGGCGGAACAGGCCGCCGGGCGGTAGCCGCCACCGGGGAGCGCCGCCGCGTGCGCTGGCGTGCTGCGATCGCGGCGGCTGGCGATGAGTTCGCGGGCCGCGGGCCGTCATACCGGCATGGCGTATGCACCCGTGAACGGCCTCCAGCTCTACTACGAGTCGCACGGTTCCGGCCGGCCGCTCGTCCTGCTCCACGGTGGCCTGATGACCATCGACCTCAATTTCGGGGCCATGCTCGGACCGCTCGCGGCGAGCAGGCAGGTGATCGCGGTGGAACTCCAGGGCCACGGGCACACCGCCGACACCGACCGCCCGCTGACGATCGAGGCGCTGGCCGGTGACGTTGTCGCGCTGCTCGACCATCTGGGGATCGCCGAGGCCGATATCTTCGGCTTCAGCCTCGGCGGTCTCGTCGGATGCGCGGTCGCGCTCAGCGCGCCCGCCCGGGTCGGCAGGCTGATTGTCGCCTCGGCGGACCCCCATCGGCCGCCGGGCCGGGAGAGCGTGCCACTCGACGGCGACCGCATGCCGACGCCGGCCGACTTCCAGGCGATGCGCGACGCCTACACCGCGGTCGCACCCGACCCCGCGCACTTCGACGAGTTCGCGGCCAGGAACTCGGCCATGGTGCACGAGTTCCCGGGCTGGAGCGACGAGCTGCGATCACTGCAGGTACCGACCCTGCTACTCTTCGGCGACCGCGACTTCTCACCATTGCCGGACGTGGTGGAGCTGCTCGAACTCCTGCCAGACGGGCAACTCGCGGTACTCCCCGCGACCACGCACGTCGGCGTGGCCCGGCGGCCCGGGGAAGTGCTCGCGCTGATCACGCCGTTCCTCGGCACGGCATAACGGGGGGCGGACCGGGAGCGCCGCGGCCGGAAGGCAAAAGATGGGCAGGTGGGCCTGACGGTTGGCGATGGTGTCAGCCAGCTCTTCGTCTATCCCCGCTGCTGGTGACCGTCAATATCCGGCCCGCCACTATTCGTGAGTGCTGGCGGACGCGGGGCGTGTTGATCACGCACCCAGCGGGGGATCTGGCGGCCTCGTCCGGCTGGCCGTCATGATGGTGCCTTCAATTCCGCGTCCCTCTAATAGCCGCGGTCGCGGTCCACGACGTTGAGCAGGGGCCGGCCGTCAAGGAACCGGCGGAGGTTCTCGGCGAAGAGGCGCCTGACCGGCTCAGCTAGGCCCGGGTCCCCGCGGGCCGAGATGTGTGGGGTCAGGAGGATCTGCGGAAGGTCGAGGAGTTCCGCCCGGGGTGGGCGGCCGGCGAGTTCGCCGTCGTACACGTCGAGTGCCGCCCCGCGGATGCATCCTGCGGTGACGGCGGCGATCAGGGCATCCTCGTCGACCTCCTCACCCCGTGCGATGTTGATGAGCACCGCGCCGGGCTTCATCGCCGCGAAGACCCGGTCGCCGACCAGGCCGCGGGTCTCGGGGGTGAGTTGGGAGCAGACGGCGAGAAAGTCGCTCTCGGCGGCCAACTGGAGGATCCGGTCGGCGGGGAGGACGAGGTCGGCGCCGTCGGTGTCGGTCGCGGGGGCGCGAGCGGAGTGGCGGGTGGCGATCACCCGCATGCCGGCCGCG
>DATCGA010000467.1:0-11551 GCA_036509215.1 Trebonia sp. | reverse complement strand
CGGCGGGCCAGCAGGGCGGTCGCGGCGGCGGTGAGCGCTGCGGCGGTAACAGGGCGGCCGCAGAGCGCCGCTGTCCACGCGCCGGCCGTCCACCAGGAGGCGTAGAGCGGGCGGACCGCGCCGGGGTGGAGCTGTTCCAGGGCGGCGGCGGAGGTGCCGTAGTCGGCCCGGCGGGAGAACCAGGCGCGGAACCTGACCCGGTGATCGTGGCCCATGGTCGCGGCCGGCTCGTACCTGACCCGCCAGCCGGCGGCGGACAACCGCCAGATGAAGTCGACGTCCTCGCCCACGACCATGCCGTCGGCGAACCCCGCCCCGGCCGCCTCCCGGCGGACGACGAGCGCCGCCCCTGGCACGTAGGGCACCCGCGCGCCGGGCCGGACGATCGACGGCCGGGTGCCCATGTCGAGGGTCGAGCTCGCGCCCTCGTACCTGGCCAGCCACGAGCGGCCCGCCTCGTGCGGCACGATCCGGGGCGCGACCGCGCCGACCGCGGGGTCGGCGAAGTGCGGCAGCAGCCGGTCCAGCCAGCCCGGTTCCGGCACGCAGTCGGAGTCAAGGAACGCGACGAGCTCGGTCGAAGCCGCCGCCAGGCCGGTGTTCCGCGCCGCCCCGGGCCCGCCGTTGACCGGTCGGCGGAATACTCGCGCCCCGTACCTGGCGGCGATGGCAGCGATCGCGGCCGGATCGGCGGACGCGTCGTCCACGATGATGACCGGCAGCGTTCGCGTATCCGTCGACGTGGCGCGCAGTCCCGCCAGGCAGCGGGCGAGTTCGGCGTGCCGGTCGCGGACCGGGATCACGACCGTGACGGCCGGCCAGCGGGGACTGACACTGACCGCACCGGAGTCAGCCGGGTCCGTTCGACAGGAAGCTTGTGCCTGGAAGTCCGGGTGGGCGACGCCGGCATCGAGCAGGCGGCGGGCCAGCAGCCGGGAAGCCTCGCCGACGGGCACCGGGGTGCCGGAGAACCAGCCCTTGACCTGGCGCGCGCCGGCCGGCGTCAGCCGCAGCACCCGGACCGGCGAGCCCCCGACCAGCACCAGGCCGCCGGCCACGAACCGGGCGCCGGGATCGGGGGTCAGCCGCAGCCCGGTCGGCGCGACCTCGGCGCCGGGCGCCGGCGCCGGCTCAGCCGCGGCAGGATCAGCCGCGGCGGCGAACTCGGCGGCGGCGGCTGACACCCCTACTGGGCGGCGAAGCCCGCGAGGGGGCTCTCGTCGCAGTCGTGGGAGGGCGGGCGACGGGGGGCGATCGTCACCGGGACCGGCGGCCGCGGCGACGACGGGGAGGTGCGGTGCGAGTGGTCCACCGACGGGCGGGGCACCGCGACGACCGGCGCCGCGCCCAGCGACGCCAGGGCGGCCTCGCCGTAGCCCTGCACGCACTCCGGGTCCGGGCCGTCCATCGGCAGGCCGGTGAAGAACTTCGCGGCCATGCAGCCGCCCCGGCAGGAGTCGTAGAACCCGCACGACTTGCAGGCGCCGCCGGTGTCGGGCTTGCGCAGGTCCGTGAACAGCTCCGACGTCTTCCACACGGTCTCGAACCCGCCCGCGTCGCGGACGTTGCCGGCCAGGAAGTTCTCGTGGATCGCGAACGGGCAGGCGTAGACGTCGCCCACCGGGTCGATCAGGCAGACCACCCGGCCGGCCCCGCACAGGTTAAGGCCGGGCAGCGCGGAGCCGAACGCGGACAGGTGGAAGAAGGAGTCGCCGGTCAGCACCTGCTCACCGCGGGCCACCAGCCAGTCGTAGAGCTGCTTCTGCTGGGCGGGCAGCGGGTGCAGTTCGTCCCAGACGTCGGCGCCGCGCCCGGACGGCCGCAGCCGGGTCAGCCGCAGCTGCGCCCCGTAGCGGTCGGCGATCGCCTTGAACTCCTCCAGCTGCGGGATGTTCTGCCGGGTCATCACCACCGACAGCTTGAACCCGCGGAAGCCCGCGTCGGCCAGGTTCTGCATCGCCCGCATCGCGGTGGCGTAGGAGCCGGGCCCGCGCACGGCGTCGTTCACCTCGGCCGTGGCGCCGTCGAGCGAGATTTGCACGTCCACGTAGTCGCTGGTCGCCAGCCGGGCCGCGACCTGCGGGGTGACCTTCACCCCGTTGGTGGAGAACTTCACCCCGACCTGGTGCGCGGTCGCGTAGTCGACCAGCTCCCAGAAGTCGGGCCTCACCGTCGGCTCGCCGCCGCCGATGTTGACGTAGAAGACCTGCATCCGCTGCAGCGTGTCGACGACGGCCTTGCACTCGTCGGTGCTCAGCTCGCGCGGGTCGCGCCGTCCCGACGAGGACAGGCAGTGCACGCACGACAGGTTGCACGCGTAGGTGAGCTCCCAGGTCAGGCAGATGGGGGCGTCGAGTCCGAGCTGGAACAGGTCGGTGAGCCTGCCAGGCGAAACCGTGTCAGGGGCGAGAGTCATGCAGGGTCCGTTCGGAGATCATCGTTGATTCGGCCAGCGCGGCGAGCGCGCGCGCATAGGCGGGCAGCTCCGCCTCCGTCACGCCCGCGGCGGTGCAGGCCGACCGGGCGCTGGGGTGGTCGGCGAGCGACCTGACCACCGCCAGCACCCGCTGGTTTTTCAGGAACGACAGCCGCCGGGTGCCAAAGTGGTACAGCAACGCGCCGAACGGCTCCGGGCGCATCGACACCTGCGGGTGGACCCGCCAGGCGCTGTCGAGATCGAAGGTCACGACTGATCCGGCTGCTGGACTCATGGCGGGCCTAGTAGACGCCGCACATGCCGTCGATCGAGACCTCTTCGACGAGCAGCTCGTCGCTGGTCAGGGCTTCCGTCTCCGGCTCGTGCTCGGCCATGCGCAACCTCCCGCATAAGTGGCACTAAGTGCCACGACTGACATTGGCTCGAGCCTAAGGGGCACTTGGTGCCGAAATCAACCCCCCTACGGATTGTGACCACGGAACGCATGATCGTTGCCGTAAAATGGGGCAACCCCGATCGAGGACGGTGATACCAGTGGCGGCACCGGCCGTGACCCGCCCGGCCGCGCCCTCGCACGCCGGCCGAAGGCGGGTGACCTCGCGCGCGGACCTCGAGCAGACGGCGTTCGGGCTGTTCGCTGCCAACGGGTTCGACGCCACCACGGTGGACGAGATCGCCGCCGCGGCCGGGATCGGGCGGCGGACGTTCTTCCGCTACTTCCCGTCCAAGAACGACATCCCGTGGGGCGCGTTCGAGGTCGAGCTGGACCGGATGCGGGTGCGGCTCAAGGCCTGCCCGGCCGAGGTGCCGCTGATGGACGCCATCCGGGTCGCGCTGATCGACTTCAACCAGGTCTCCCCCGCGCAGATCCCGCTCCACCGGCGGCGGATGGAGCTGATCTTGCGGGTGCCGACGCTGCTCGCGCACTCCACCCTCCGGTTCACCGCCTGGCGGGCGGTCATCGCCGAGTTCGCGGCCGAGCGCACCGGCAGCCGCCCCGACGACCTCGCGCCGCAGGCGATCGCGCACGCGGTCCTCGGGGTCTCCGTCGCCGCCTACGAGCACTGGCTCGACCAGCCCGCGGCCGACCTCGGGGAGCTCCTCGACGACGCGATGCGCCAGCTCGCGGCCGCCTTCGCCGGCGCCCTCGGCTAACCGGGCGGTTCAGATCGCCCGACGGCGGACCAGCCAGACGGTCGCGGCGATGAGCAACGCCGACAGCGCGAGCAGCCAGCCGCCCTCGATCCACTGGAAGGGGTAGAACCGGCTGCCCGGCTGGTACCGCGTCCAGTATGTGTACCCGTGGTGGCTGAGGTACTGCAGCGTCTCAACGTACGCCTGCGGCTTGAACAGATGGACGTCGCCGCTGGGGACTGGAGGTATCAGCCGATAGAAGATGGGGTCCATGACCCGGACCATCGTGGCCTGGCTGAGGGTCGCGCCGCCCTTGGTCCACCACTGGCCGAGTATCCAGGCCGAGCCGGGCAGGTTCAGGCTGGTAGTGACGAGCGGCGTCAGGTAGTGCTCGCGCAGGAAGAGATCGCCAACAGCGGGCCGTTCATCCCCGACGACGCCGTGCCGTCGCTGTTCGAGCCGTTTCGGCAGATGGAGGCCAGGACCGGCGTCCGCGACGGGGCCGGGCTCGGCCTGTCCATCGCCCAGTCGGTCGTCACCGCGCACCACGCGACCGTTACCGTCCGCAGCCAGCCGGCCGGCGGCCTCGACATCTCGGTGGTGATCCCGCGCAACCTCGGCGCCGGATCGCCGCCGTGAGCACGCCCGGCCCGACAGCCGGGTCATAGCATGGTCAGGTGTCCGATTCGTTGGGGAGCGGCGGCGGGTCGCGCGGTGGCGGGTTCACGCTGAGCACTGCGCACTGGCCGGAGGTCGAGGCGGGGCCGAGGCGGCTGCTTGTTGTGCCGGTTGGGTCGCTTGAGCAGCACGGGGCGCATCTGCCGCTTGATACCGACACCCGGATCGCGGCGGCGGTCGCCGCCCGGGCGTGCGCGGGGCGATCCGGGGTGGGGCTGGCGCCGCCGATCGCGATCGGGGCGAGCGGCGAGCACGCCGACTTCCCCGGCACGCTGTCCATCGGCAGTGCCGCTTTGTCGACTCTGCTGGTGGAACTCGGCCGCCACGCATCCCTGCACTGGCCCGCGCTGCTCCTCGTCAACGGTCACGGCGGCAACGTCACCGCGATCAGGGACGCGGTCGGGCAACTGCGCCGCGAGGGGCGCCGAAGCCATGTCTGGCACGCCGGCCTGCGCCCCGGCGCGCTGGCGGCCGGGGACGGGCTGACGCCCGACGCGCACGCGGGCCGGGTGGAAACCTCGATGATGCTGGCGCTCGCCCCGGATCACGTGCGGCTCGACGCCGCGGCGGCGGGCGATACCCGCCCGCTGACCGAGATCCTGTCCGACCTCAGCGCGCACGGGGTCAGGCAGGTCAGTCCCAACGGCGTCCTCGGCGACCCGGCCGGCGCGTCCGCCGTCGAGGGCGAGCAGCTGCTCTCGCTGCTCGTCGCCGACCTGAGCCAGACCATCGACGGGATGCTGACGTCCATGCAGTGACGGCCCCGGCGAGGCGTCATCGCTCGCCGGGGCCGACGCCGCGGGGGCGGTGGCCGGCCGGTATCGGTTACCAGCCGACCGGGTAGCTGGACGTGGGGCTGGGGATGGGCTTGGGGCCGACGCTGGGGTCGGTGGGGTTGAGTACACCGACGAGGCCGTTGGCGTACCGGTCAGGGCCGGCGCTGAACACGACCGACGAGGCGCCGCCGAAGGCCGAGTTGCCGGCCATCAGCCCCCACAGGCCGCTGATCGAGATCGGGTGGCGCTTGGCGTTGTCCAGCGGGCCGAGGAACCTCCCGGCGCTCGGGCTGAACGCGTTGATCCGGCCGTTGCCCAGGTTGCCGACCAGCAGGTCGCCGGCGAACGGGCCGAACCCCTTGGGCGCGATCACCAGACCCCACGGCTCGTTCAGCGGGCCGCGCGCGACCAGGTGCCTGGCCAGCGTCCCGTTAACGGTGTAGACGTCGACGAAGCCGAGGCCGGCGCCGGGCACGACGTCGGTCCTGGCCCTGTTCTGCTTGCCGTAGGAGACGTAGACCCGGCCGTTCAGCTCTTGGATGCCGAACGGCGCGTACCCGGCCGGGATCTTCGGGTCCCTGAACTCGGCGGGCGTGGACATCGGCCGGAAGTTCCTGTTGAACACGTCGACCCGCGCGTTGGCGACGTCGGCGGCGAACAACTCGGGCCCGGCCTTGGGCGTGGTCGCGAGGGCCAGCCCCTTGAACACGGCGTGGGCCGGGGTCTTGCCGCCGGCCCCGCCGTGCGGGCTGTCCTCGGTCACGAACGAGGCGCCGCCGTCCCAGGCGGCGATCTCGCCCGGCGACTGGGCCGCGCCGATCGAGTCGGTGTCGACGATGAAGTCGGCCGGCGCCCCGGTCGCGCCGCCGACCGGGAAGGCGCTGGAGTCGGGGTTGAAGACCTGCCCGGTCGGGTTGCCGCCCGGTACCGGCACGGTCAGGTCGAGCGAGACCGGGCCGCCCTTGACCCCGCCGCTGTAGACGGTGGCGCGTCCGGAGTTGTCGGACACCCAGATCGGCGCGCTCGGGCCCGCCGCCAGCCCCCAGGCGTTGGTCAGGTTCTTGTCCACCAGCCTGGCGCCGAGCCCGGCCTTGTTGGCGATCAGGTTGGCCTGCTTGAAGCTGTCCGCCCGGGCGGCCGAAGCCGCGGCCGAGCTTCCAGGGGCCGGCGAGGCCGAGGCGGCCCACGCGGGCACCCCCACTCCGAGCGCGATAAGGCCGGCGGTCGCCGCGAACATTGGTTTTATATACCGCATGACGGTCCCTTCGTCGACTGGCAGCGTCGCTTCCGAGCCCGTCGGTGGACTCGGACACCAGTAGTACGGAAAGGAACCGCTGCGGGATTCGAATTGCGGCCGCCTATTCATTCAGCGCAGCGACAATTACTCCATTAATTCGCGTTTCCACCGCCGTGGCCTGGGACTTAGACACGCAGCGAGCGATGCAAGCGCGAAGGCCACGGTCCGTTCGATACCGAGATTTGGATTTTCATTCCCTTTTATGCCAGAGAATTCAGGGAGTGCAAAAGGCGAAATTCGGATAATGTCGAACGGACCGTTGGTTTCCCTGGCTCGCAGCCGCGCCTAGCGGGCGGGGCTGTAGCGGTTGGGGCCGGGCGTGCTCGGCAGCAGGTAGAAGACGATCGCGATGATCCAGCCGACCAGGGGCACGAAGCCGATCCACCACCACCAGCCGGTGTGGTCCGAGTCGTGCAGTCGCCGGACCGCCAGCGCGATGTTGATCACCAGCATCGGGAGGCCGATGATGATGTCGAGGATGATGCCGGCCACCGTCGATCGGCCGGAGATCACGCTCACGACCGCGTAGGCGATGACCGCGAGCAGCTGGAACCACCAGAAGGCCGACCTGGAGGCCCGCCCGCGCAGGGTCAGCGGGTGCTTGAACGCGCCGCGGACCGCCTCGGCGAAGCCAACCGGCGCGCCTTCGAGGTAGGCCGTCGGCCGCGGGCCGCCGCCGTAGCCGCCGGGCTGCTGGTAGCCGCCCGTCTGCTCGTTGCCGTAGCCCTGCGGGTAGGCGCCGTAGGGCGACTCCTGGCTGCCCGGCTGGCCCTGGCCCTGGCCCTGGCCCTGCGCGCCCGGCTGGCCCGCCGTCCAGGGGGCCTGTCCGGGGATGTGCTCCTGGACCGGGTCCGCGTACGGATTGGGGTTCTGCGGGTTTTGGGGAGAACTCATGTGGCACCTCGGATTCACCCGGATCGGCGTGTCGCACGGGTCTATGCGCACATTGAGTTACTAACTGTACACGAGTGGTAATTGGCCGAGCTTGGCGCTCCGCACTTCTTGCTGTTATCTCCTACTGGAGGTTCGACGGGGCGCCGATCGGGGAGCCGACGTGCTCGTCGATGGCGGCCAGGTTGTCGTGCGCGGGGTACTTGGCGGCGGCCGGCCCGTCGGCGAACGCGCGGAGCACGTTGGTCGTGACCGCGCGGACGAAGCCGGGGGTCGCGCCGCCGACGCCGTGCGGCTGGTCGCCGTAGAGCGCCTCCACCCAGCGCATGGTGCCGGAGTTGAAGACGCCGGCCCCGCCCGGGTGGGTGTAGTACGCGGAGTCGCCGTAGCTGGCGACCCCGTTGCAGGTGAGCGGGGAGTGCGACAGCACCTCGATCGGGCGCTGCACCGGGTAGCCGGGGTCGACCCGGTCGTACTCGACGCCGACCAGGTTCGGGAAGGCGTCACCGGAGGAGACGCCGGTGCCTTTGAACACCCAGCTGCGGGGCGAGGAGACGACGAAGGCCGCGTTGGCCGGGTACCCCTCGTAGATCGTGCCGATCAGCGAGGACTCCGGCTCGGGGTGCGGGCCGTCGCGCCAGTCGCTGGTGACCAGCGCGCTGTTCACCCCGTACATCGGGTCCCTGGTGTAGTCGGACTTGTAGCAGACCACCTCGCGCGCCGCCCCCCGCGAGCTCGGCTGCAGCCGGGTCCGGCGGAACATCGCGTTCGCGCCGAGGAAGGCCAGGTTGACGCCGCTGTCCCTGGCGGCGGTGACGTTGGCGCGCTCGGCCGGGGTCCAGTACTCGTCGTGGCCCATCGACACCAGCGCGCTCGCCCCGTCCAGCAGGTGCGGGTCGGCGTCGATGTCCATGCTGGTCACGTAGCCCAGGTCGAGGCCCAGGGACTCGGCCAGCTTGATCGCGTTCCGCTCGTAGGTGAGGAACATGTCGGCGCCGTTGAGGTCGTACGGGCGCTCCAGGCTGACCACCAGCGAGCGGTTGTCGTAGCTGCCGGCGGCGTCCTTGTAGAGGTCGTGGCCGCCCCACATGTTGTACGCCTGCCAGGTCTGCACGCAGGACTTGAGCACGACCTTCCCCGCGCACGAGGGCGACCTGACCGTGACAGGAACGTACCGCTGCCCGCCGGAGGAGGCGATGAGCTTGAGCAGGTAGGCACCGGGCGGCCAGTCGTCGGTGGGGACCTCGAGCACCGGGTCCCAGTCGGCCGAGACGGTGTTGGTGCCGGAAGCGACCCTGGCCGCGCCCTGCGCCGCGCCGCGGATCGTCTTCGACCACCAGACCTCCCGGCCGCCCAGCCCCTGGTACCAGCCGATCCGGTAGGCGTTCACCCGGAACTCGTCCGCCGTGGTCGACACGTAGAGCGGGAACCGCTCGCCCTGGGCCACGCTCGCCTGGCCCGCGTAGCCCATGATCTCGTCCTCGGCGCCGACGTGGTGGATCGCCCAGGCGCTGCTGCCCGGCCGCGAGTTCTCCGAGACGGTGGTGACCCGTGCCCGCCACGGCCGGGCGCTCTGCGCTGTCGGCCGTGAGCTGATCGAGCGCATGGCGCCGCTACAGGCCGATACGGCGCCGGCCACGCCGGCGGCGGCCATGGCGAGAAAAGCACGGCGGCTGGTCGTTGGGTCCACAGGCGTTATTTTTACACGCACGTACAGACTTATCCGGACATAGCCAATGATGAACCGCTTACGGCTCGGCCGGGCGTTCAGCCCGGCCGGGCGCTGATCACCGGCGATCACTGGCACTGGGGACATTCCCAGCCCGCCCGGTCACCGAAACTCCGGTGACCGGGCGGTTCGACCAGCTGGGCAGACGGGTTTAGGCGAGGGCCTCGAGCAGCGTCCCGAGCGCGGCCGGGTCGTCGCCCGAGGCGGCCAGGATCACGCCGCTCACTAGCGGGCGGGCCTTGGCCAGGACGGTCGCGGCCAGCTCGAGGCCGACCGCCCGGCCGCCGCTGCGCCCGGCCCGATCCATCGCCTCGAGCGTGGCGGCCGGGATCGTCACCCCCGGCACCTCGTGCGCGAGGTAGTCGGCCTCCTCGAACGAGGTCAGCGGGGCGACCGACAGCAGCAGCGGGATGCCGGTGCCGTCCAGCGCCTCGACCACCCGGCTGAGCGCGTCGAGATCGTGGACCGGCCGGCTGACCAGGTACTGGGCGCCCGCCCGGATCTTCGCGTGCGCCCGCGCGAGCTCGGCCTCCTGATCGCGCGCGCCGGGGTTGATCCTGGCCCCGATGCAGAACGACATCCGCGACGTCAGCGCCAGCCCGTTGGAGTCGCGGCCGGCGTTGAGCCCGGCCAGCAGCCCGGTCAGCCCGACCGAGTCCACCTCCCAGGTGCCGTCGACCGCCGGGTAGTCGCCGAACACCGGCGGCGAGCCGGTGGTGCACACCACCGAGCGGATGCCGAGCGCGTGCGCGCCGAGCAGGTCCGCCTGCAGCGACATGATCGTCTTGTCCCAGGTGGTGACCGTGGCGATGGTCTCGACGCCGACCCGCTGCTGGAGCTGGAGCGCCATGCTGAGCGAGTCCAGGTGCGTCCGCACCGTGTCCCTCGGCTCGACCAGGACGAGCCCGATACCCTGGTCGGCCAGCTCGGCCGCCGCTCGCTCGGTGTCGCCCGCCCAGCCGCCCGCGGGCGGGGTGAGCGCGGCCGCCACCACGAACCGCCGCGAGGCGAGCTGCTCGGCCAGCCCGCCCGCCGCCTGACCGGGAGAGGAAAGGACGGTGGCCGGCTCGGCGACTGCGACGCCGCTGTCGGCGACCCGCTGCGTGGCCCGCAGCTTGGGCGCGGCCGACGCGGCCGACGTGCGCAGCGCGTCGGCGACCGCCCTGATGTGCGTCGGCGTGGTGCCGCAGCAGCCGCCGACCAGGGTGACCCCGGCGTCGGCGAACCGGGCCAGGTAACGGGAGAAGTAGCCGCCGTCGATGGCGAACTCGAACGAGCGCGGCCCGGTACGGCGCGGCTGGCCGGCGTTCGGCTGCGCGCTGACCGGCACCGCCGAGTACCGGACCAGGTCCTCGGCCACGGCCAGCATCCGCTGCGGGCCGACCGTGCAGTTGGTGCCGATCATCGTCACCGGCAGGCCGGACAGCACGGTGGCGACCTCGCGCGGCGTCTCGCCGCCGAGGGTGTGCGCGTCGTCGGCGAACGTCGCCTGCGCGATCAGCGGCAGATCGGTCACCGCGGCGGCGACCGAGATCGCCTCGACCAGCTCGTCCAGGTAGCCGAAGGTCTCCAGGATCAGCAGGTCGGCCGCGCCGTCGGCGACCAGCGCGAGGATCTGCTCCCTGATCACCTGCATGCGCTCGTCCGCGCCGACCCGGCGGCGCTGCAGCGCGGTCACCGCGGGCGACACCGACCCGGCGACCAGCACCTGACGGCCGGACCGGTCGGCGGCGGCGCGGGCCAGCCGCACCCCGGCCCGGTTGATCTCCGCCACCTTGTCAGGGAAACCGTGGTCGGCCAGCCAGAGGCCGTTGGCCCCGAACGTGTTGGCCTGGATGATGTCCGCGCCCGCGATGAGGTAGCTGTCGTGGATGGTGGCCACCAGGCCGGGGTCGGACAGGTTCAGCTCGGGCAGTGACCGGTCGAGCGCGGCGCCGGCCGCGTGCAGCATGGTGCCCATGGCACCGTCGCAGACCAGCACTCGCTGACCGGACAGCAACTGCGCCGCCGTCCCACGACCGACCGTCGGGCCGCTCATCGGTGACTCCTCCCCCGGGCGCCCCAGCGCGCTCATGATGTTGCCTCCGGCAGCGCGTCGAGGATCTCGAGCGCCACCTGCGCGATGAGCCGGTCCCGGTAGTTGTCCAGCCGCAGGCCCGTGATCTCCTCGATCCGCTTGATCCGGTACGCCACCGTGTTGGGGTGGACGTGCAGCAGCCGCGACGCTCGCTGCGGGCTGTTGTTCTCCCGGAAGTAGCAGGCCAGGGTGGACAGGTACTCGGACTTGTGCTCGTGCTCGTGCACGCTGAGCTTACCTAGCACCTCGGCGGCGAATGACCGTAGCTCGCCCAGATCGGGCACCTGAAGCAGCAGCCGGTGGATGCCGAGGTCCTCGAAGGCGGCGACGCCGCCGGTGCGGCCGAGCCGCCACAGGGTCTGGGTGGTGCGGTGCGCCTGGTCGTAGGAGCGGGCGATCTCCTCCGGGTCCTTGCACGGGCCGCCGATGCCGATGACCACCCGCGCGCCGGGGAACAGCTCGGCCAGCCGCGCCAGGCAGGCCTGGCCGAGCTTGCGCGGGTCGGGCGTCGCCGCCGCCACCACCACGACCT
>DATCGA010000466.1:0-4590 GCA_036509215.1 Trebonia sp. | reverse complement strand
CGCGTAGCCGGCCGGGCGGCCGAGGGTCTTGTCGACCGCGAAGCGGGTGACCACCGGCAGCAGGCCTAGTCCGGCGAAGACGCCGCCGTCGGCCACGCTGCCGTCGGCCACGCCCGCCGCGCTCTCGACGTCGTCATGGATGACCGTGCCCAACATCTGGTAGCCGCCGCAGATCGCCAGGATCGGCTTGCGGTCCGCCGCCCGGCGCTTGAGCGCCGTGTCCAGGCCCTGGCCGCGGAGCCAGCCCAGGTCGGCGACGGTGGCCCTGGTGCCCGGCACGACGACCAGGTCGGCGTCGGCCAGCTCGGCCGGGGTGGTGACGAACCGGACGGCGACACCAGGCTCGAGCGCGAGGGCGTCGATATCGGTGAAGTTGGAGATGCGGGGCAGCCGGATCACGGCCACCCGCAGCATGTCTCCCCGCGCGCCCGTCGCTCCGGCGGCCGGCCGGATGGCGTACGGGCGCTCGGTCGCGACGGCGTCCTCCGCGTCGATCCAGATCCCGTCCAGGTACGGCAGCACCCCGAGGACCGGACGGCCGGTCAGCTTGCCGATCTGGGTCAGGGCGGGGTCAAGCACCTCGCGGTGGCCGCGGAACTTGTTGATCACGAACCCGCTGAGGTGCGACTGGTCGGCCGCGTCAAGCAGCGCCAGGGTGCCGTAGAGGGCGGCGAAGACGCCGCCCCGGTCAATGTCGCCGACGACGATGACCGGCAGCTTCCTGGCCCGGGCGAGGCCCATGTTGACGATGTCATGGCGGCGCAGGTTGATCTCGGCCGGCGAGCCGGCTCCCTCGCAGATCACCACGTCGAACCGGGAGCGCAGGTCGTCGTAGGCGTCGAGCACGGCGCCGAGCAGCCTCGCCCGGCCCTCCCCCGATCCCCAGTAGCCGGCCGCGCTGGTCTCGCCGACCGCCCGGCCGAGCAGGACGACCTGGCTGCGGAGGTTGCTGCCGGGCTTGAGCAGCACCGGGTTCATGGCGGCCTCGGCCGGCACCCCGGCCGCGGCCGCCTGCATGGCCTGGGCGCGGCCGATCTCGGCCCCGTCGGGCGCGACCATCGAATTGTTGGACATGTTCTGCGCCTTGAACGGCGCCACCTGCACCCCCTGGCGGGCGAGCCAGCGGCAGATCCCGGCGGTGATGACGGACTTGCCGGCATCGGACGTGGTGCCCGCCACCAGCAGCGAGCCGCTTGTTGGGGGCACGGTCCCGCTCCTTCCCGAGCCGTCGGCGGCAATCCACCGCAGAAGCTACCGTAACCGGTGCCGCGATAGTGTGCTGTGAATGCACGCACGTGAGAACGACGACCTCGCGCATCACGGCGATGCCGACCTCGTTCCCGGCCTGGTCGACCTCGCGGTCAACGTCCGGTCGGCGGGGACGCCCGGCTGGCTCGCAGCCCATATCCGCCAGGCGGATCTGGCCGCCTACCCCGACCAGCGCGCGGCGGTCGCGGCGGTCGCGGCCCGGCACTGCCGGGCGGCGGATGAGGTGCTGCTCACGGCCGGCGCGGCCGAGGCCTTCGTGCTGCTGGCGCGCGCGCTCCGGCCGCGGCGCGCGGTCGTCGTCCACCCTCAGTTCACCGAGCCGGAGGCCGCCCTGCGGGCGGCCGGGCATCAGGTCGATCAGGTGATCCTGCCGTTTCCGTTCACCCTCGACCCGACGCTGATTTCGGACGACGCGGATCTGGTCTTCATCGGCAACCCGACCAACCCGACCTCCATCGCCCACCCCCGTGACGTGCTGCTCCGGCTGGTTCGCCCGGGGCGGATCGTGGTCGTCGACGAGGCCTTCGCCGACTGCCTGCCGGGCGAGCCGGAATCGCTCGCGGGCGACGCCGATCTCGGCGGGCTGGTGGTGATCAGGAGCCTGACCAAGACGTGGGCGCTGGCCGGGCTGCGGGTCGGCTATCTGCTGGCCGCACCGGAGGTCGTCCGGCTGCTGGCGGCCGCGCAGCCACCGTGGCCGGTCTCCTCGCCTGCGCTGGCGGCCTGCGTGGCGACCGCGTCCGAGGCCGCGGCCGGCGAGGTCGCGGCCTGGGCTCGGGGCCTGGCCGGTGAGCGCGCGCACCTGCTGAGCCGGCTGGAAGGCATCGACGGCGTGCTTACGGTGCCGACCGCGGCGGCGTCGTTCCTGCTGCTCGACACCGGGATCGGCGACGTGCGGACCCGCTTGCACCAGCACGGCTTCGCCGTCCGGCGCGGTGAGACGTTCCCCGGCTTGCGGCCGGGGTGGATCCGTGTCGCCGTTCGCGACCCCGAGACCTCCGACCGCTTCAGCGCCGCGCTGCGGGAGGTGGCCGCGGGGCGGCCGGCCCGCCGCCCGGTGCCGACGGCTACCGAGACCTGTTCGCGTCTTCCTGGCCGGCGGGTCCTCGTGCTCGGCGGCAGCCGGTCGGGGAAATCGCGGCATGCTGAGCAACTGCTTGCGGGCGAAGATCGGGTGACCTACGCGGCGACCGCTCAGGGCGACGCCGCCGATGCCGAATGGACGGCGCGGATCGAACGCCACCGCGCGCGCCGCCCGGCTCGCTGGTCCACGGTTGAGACGGCGGACCCGGCCAAGCTGATCCACCAGGCCGACGCCGGGGCGCTGCTGATCGACAGCGTCACCACCTGGCTGGCCCAGGTCATGGACGAGTGCGGCTGCTGGTCGGAGGTCAAGCCGGAGGACGCGGACGCGCGGCTCGGTGACGCGCTCGACACGCTGGTCGCCAGCTGGACGGCGGCAGCGGTCACGGTGGCGGCGGTAAGCGACGAGGTCGGCAGCGGCGTCGTGCCCGCGACGGCGTCGGGGCGGCGGTTCCGTGACGCGCTCGGCGAGCTCAACCAGCGGCTGGCGGCGACGGCCGACGAGGTATGGCTGGTCACCGCGGGGATACCCCGGCGGCTGCGATGAACTCATGGCTGGCCCGGTCCGTCAGCATGTTCACCATCGTCCCGGTTCGGGTCCCGGTCGATCTGCAGCCGGGGGACGGGCTCGGCGCGCTGCTGTGGCTGCCGGCCGTGGGCGCCTTCGCCGGAGCGGCGGCCGCGCTCCCGGCCTCGGCCATCCGCGCGTGGGCGCCGCACGCGGACCTGCTCGGCGCCGTGCTCGCGGTCGCCGCGCTCGCGCTCCTGACCCGCTGCCTGCACCTGGACGGGCTGGCGGACACGGCCGACGGCCTCGGCAGCGGCGCTCCGGCCGCGCGGGCGCTGGAGATCATGAGGCAGTCCGACATCGGCCCGTTCGGCGTCGTCGTCCTCATCTTCGTCCTCGGCGCCGACGTCGCCGCGCTCGGCTCCGGGCAGGGCGGGCCGTGGACGCCGGTCGGCGTCCTGGCCGTCGCCGCCGCCACCGGGCGGGTCGCCGCGGTCCACGCGGCCGTCCGCAGCGTTCCATCGGCCCGAGGCTCCGGCTTCGGGAGCATCGTGGCCGGCCGTGTGTCGGTTGCGGCGGCGGTGGGCTGGACGGTGGGGGTGCTCGGGCTGGGCGCCGCCGTCGCGGTCGGCCTGTCCATCCCGGTCGGCTGGGTGCTGGTCCCGCAGGCCGTCGCGCTGGCCGCGGCCTCCCTGTTCCGGATGCACGCCGTGCGGCGCCTGGGCGGCGTCACCGGCGACGTGTTCGGCGCGCTGATCGAGGCCGGCACCACGGTCACGCTGATCGGCGTGGCGCTGCGATGAGCGAGAAGGGGGACGCGCGGAGCTGGCCGCGCCCGGTTCCGCTCGTCGGCGATCCCACATCGGCGGCCGACCGGTCGGCCGACCCAGCCGGCTGGTCGCTCGGCCAGCCGGCGATCGACGCCCTGCACACCGTGCTCGCCGCGCGGCGCGACGTCCGTCGCTACCGGCCTGATCCGGTGCCCGCCGACCTGCTCCGGCAGGTGCTGACGGCCGGCCATCAGGCGCCGTCGGTCGGGCACTCGCAACCGTGGCGGTTCATCGTGATCAGCGAGCAGGCCAGCCGGGACCGGGCCGCGCTGCTGGCGGACCGCGAGCGGCTCCGGCAGGCGGACCTGTTCGGCGCCGACCGCCGCGCGAGGCTCCTCGACCTGCAGCTCGACGGCATCCGGGAATCGCCGGTCGGCATCGTCGTCGGCTGCGACCGGCGGACGCCGGCCGCCGGGGTGCTCGGGCGGGCCGGCTTCGCCGACGCCGACCTGTGGAGCTGCGCCTGCGCGATCGAGAACATGTGGCTGGCCGCTCGCGCGGCCGGCCTCGGCCTCGGCTGGGTGACGCTGTTCCAGCCCGCCGACCTGGCCGACCTCCTGAACCTGCCCGACGGCGTCGAGACCCTCGGCTGGCTCTGCCTGGGCTGGCCGGACGAGCGGCCTCCCGATCCCGGCCTCGAACGACATGGCTGGTCGCAGCGGCTGCCACTGGACGACGTGGTGATCAGCGAACGCTGGCCCTCGGTCGGCGAGCCGCCCCGGCCCCCCTCCCATCTCGCGGGCCCGGACCAGCGGGCGGTGGTGGCCGGCCGGGATACCGGAGATGACCGGCTGACCGTCCCCGGATCGCTCGGCGTTCTCGACACGGCGGTCAACCGCGTGCTCGCGCTCAGCCCGGCCACCCCGCCGACGGGCGGAACCCTGATCGTCGCGGCGGCCG
>DATCGA010000465.1:0-19480 GCA_036509215.1 Trebonia sp. | reverse complement strand
TACCGGGTCGAGACGCTCAGCCGCGCGTCGTCAAGCACCGGCGAGGGCAGCAGACCGCGCTCAAGCCGGGCGTTCTCCTCCGCGCTCAGGCGGGCCACGTGCAGCTGCCGCTGGGCGTCGTCCCAGCGTCGGCGCTCCAACGCGTATCTGATCACCCGGAGCAGCAGCTTCCCGGTCACATCGCCCTTGACCAGGTAGTCCTGCGCCCCCGCCTTGACCGCCTGCTCGCCCAGGTACTCATCGGCCAGACCGGTCAGCACGACCACGGCCACGTCCGGCTGCTCGCGCAGCAGCCACCGGAGGCCGTCCAGGCCCTGGGAATCAGGCAGGCCGAGGTCGAGCAGCACGCAGGCCGCCTCGCGGATCGGCTTCCTGGCGTCGGCCAGCAGCCGCACCCGCTGCAGCTCCACTCCCCCGCCGGCCTCGCGGAGCAGTTCCTCGACCAGAAAGGCGTCGCCGTCGTCGTCCTCGACGAGCAGGACCCGTATCTGCTCCGCATCAGCTGCCATCGACACCACTCTTGGGGGGAAACCGCGGACACCGCGTCGCCTCTCGCACGACGCCGACAGCCCTGAGGGTGCCAGCGTAATGCGGACGGGAACGATCCCGTATTTTCTACCGGATAAGCAGGTCTTGAAACGACGCGGCCGCGGCCTCAGACGAGCTCGGCCAGGCCGGGGATCGGGTTCCCGTGAGGGCAGCGGTCCGGGTGCCCGAGCAGCTCGAAGACCCGGCGCTCGACGCTCTCGGAGATGACGTGCTCCCAGCGGCAGGCCTCGTCCCGCGCTTCCTCGCTTGGCAGCTTGATCATGGTCACCAGCAGGCACTCGGCCAGCCGGTGCTTGCGCATCACCCGCATGGCCAGCGTGCGCCCGGTCTCGGTCAGCGCCAGGTGCCGGTCCTGTTCGACCTGCAGCAGCCCGTCGCGCTCCATCCGCGCCACCGTCTGGCTGACCGTCGGCCCGGACTGCGCGAGCCGCTCCGCGATCCGCGCCCGGAGCGGGACGATTCCCTCCTCCTCAAGCTCGAACACCGTGCGGAGATACATCTCGGTGGTGTCGATCAGCCCGTGGGCAGTCATTGAACCTTCCTCTCAAAGCCGTCGGGGACCGATGGCCCCGCCAGTAGCAGGTAGAGCCGACGGCGCAGCTCGGTCAGCAGCACGACCGCGCTCGCCTGCTGCTCGGGCGTGCCCGCCTCGGCCACCTGGCTGACCGCCAGCTCGACGTCGCGCAGCGCGCTGCGCAGCGCCAGCGCACCCTCGTCGGCGGCGCCGGCGATCGTCTCCCACGGCGGCGCCCCGTCCTTGTTCTGCTCCTGGAGCGCGCGGCCGTCGACGGTCAGCTCGAAGCGCCGACGGCCGTGCTCCGTCGCCGACCGGACCAGCCCCTGGTCCTCGAGCAACTGCAGCGCCGGGTAGAGCGAACCGGGACTGGGCCGCCACACCTCCCGAGTCCGGCGGGAGA
Organism: Trebonia sp.; assembly: GCA_036509215.1. Classification (GTDB taxonomy): domain Bacteria; phylum Actinomycetota; class Actinomycetes; order Streptosporangiales; family Streptosporangiaceae; genus Trebonia. Next base: position 18,014 of record DATCGA010000465.1, on the reverse strand, counting down.
GCTCCGCGAGCATCTCGTAGCCGTGCATCGGCCGCTCGGCCAGCAGCGCCAGGGCCGCGGCCCGCACGTCACCGCGACTCCCGCGCCGCCCGCCTGCCCGCCCGCCGTGCACGCTGCGACCGCCGTCGCGTCCGTCACGACCGCCGGCGAAGCCTCGCTCGCGCATGGTTCGTTCCATCCCAGAAATCGACTGTCAACGTAGGTCGACGATATATCGATAACTACGCTTCGGGCAAGGCCTCTGCGCTAGCGCTTCTTGCTGTTATCTAGGGAACAGGCGGGCAGGCCTGGCTGCATGTCACGGAGGTGCCGGTGCCGCCGTCGGGGGGCTCAGCCGGGCCGTTCCATTGCGTTTGCATAACGCTGACGCTATGAAACTATTCCGTCCATGATGAGCACTCCTGATCTCCGCGGGGTCATCCTCCTCCAGCGCGGGAAGGAGGACCTGATCGCGGCGGTCGGCGGGACGACCGGGGCCGTTCCCGACGCCAACTGCACGCTCGGCACGCGGTTCCAGATCGCCTCGGTCTCCAAGCAGTTCACCGCGGCGGCCACCTTGCTGCTGGCGGACCGTCGGCTGCTGTCGGTCGACGACCCGGTTCACCGCTGGCTTGACGGGTGCCCGGCCACCTGGGGCTGGATAACCGTGCGCCAGCTGCTCGGCCACTCGGCCGGACTGGTGCACTGGACCGATCTTCCCGGGCTGGACCTGACCAAGCCGATCGCGGCCGATGAGGAACTGCGCTGGTTCGCCGATGCCCCACTGCTCGGCGCGCCGGGCGATCGGTTCTCCTACAGCAGCCCCGGTTACGTGCTGCTGGCCTGGATCGTCGAGCGTGCCGCAGGCCAGCCGTACGCGTCGTTCCTCGCCCGGGAGATCTTCGAGCCGCTCGAGATGGTCGCCACTTTCGCCGGGAACGGCGGCGGCAGGCCGGGGCTGGCGGCCGGTCACCGGGCGGGCGCGCGGGTGACCTCCATGGAGCTGGATGAGGTCGGGATGGGGGCGGGCGATGTGTGGTCCACGGTGGGCGATCTTGCCCGCTGGGATCGGGCCCTCGCGTCCGGCGAGATCCTCGGCGATGTTTCCCGGCAGGCGATGCTGTCCGTCCAGGCGCCCATTGAGCGTGGTGGTGACGGGCTTGTCCGGACCGAGGGCTACGGCTACGGGTGCTTCATCGGCCGGGTGTCCGACGGGCGCCGGGTGTTCTATCACACGGGCGATAACGACGGCTTTGTCGCCATCAACGCTTGGTTCCCCGATGACGACGTGCGGCTGGCCGTCGTGAGCAACGAGGAGACGACCGACCTGATGCCGGTCATCCGCCAGGCGTTGGCGGCGGCCTTCCCGTAGTCGGCGACCTAGCGGCCGCGGCCGCGCCTGGGCAGGGCCCAGCGCGCGTCGCGGCGGTAGCGACGGGTCAGGTTACGCAGCCGGTCGAGGCGGTTGGTGGGGACCAGCAGCAGGAGGATGAAGGGGCCGTTATGGCCGAATAGGTACGCGGCCGGGATGCACAGCAGGAACACGCCGAGGTTCAGCCAGCTCGTCAGCAGATTCTGGTTGTCTTCGCGGGTGACGACCCTGCGGCCGGACGGATCGAACCGGCGCACCTCATAGGTGAGGGCGATCAGGGCCGCCGTGGCGAGCACGTTGATGGCCCCGTAGAGCGCCAGCGCGAACGGCGTACTGCCGTACTGGCCGAGCAGACTGGTCGGAAAGGGCATGGCGGCCACGATCAGCAGCAGGAAGATCGTGTAGCGAATCAGCGCCGCGCTGATGGCGGTGACCGACCGCAGCAGGCGACGGTGGGCGCCCCAGTAGGTTGCGATGACGTAGAAGCTGAGGATGAAGGACCAGTAGCTGGCCGTGTGCTGGCCCAGGGCGTGGATCAGCTGCTGGCTGGTGACGTGGTTGCCGAGGCCAGTCGGCACCGTCAGGTCGAGGGCAAGCAACGTCATCGCGATCGCGAACACGCCGTCCGACAGGGCGAGCAGCCGGCTGAGGGAGTTGTCCGGCGGATGCGCCGCTTCGGCCTGAGGCGGCTGGGGGTCTGCTTCGTCTTCCTCGGCCACGGGGCAACTATAGGGCAGGTAATGGGAATGTCCCGGTGACGCGTTGGATGGGTGTGGGAAGCCAACAGCTCGGCGACCAGGACACGGCGCGCGACCTGGTGGACGAGGCGTTCGCCCGGGCCTGGGCGTCCTGGCGGACCGTGAGCCGGCATCCGGCGCCGAAGGCGTGGGTGGTCCGCACCGCGCCGAAGACCGGCTCGCTGCTGCGCGGGGTGGACGGCCCGCTGGCTCTGGGACTGGTCTACGCCAGCCCGCAGTGCACCGGGTGAGATGCTGACGGGGTGACGTACCGTTCCCCCTCCACTGGCCTGGCCGTCCGCGCGGTGCTGTTCGACGTGTTCGGCACCGTCGTCGACTGGCGGTCAGGGATCGCCTCGGCCGTCGGCGCGTTCGCCGACGGCCACGGCCTGGAGCTCGACCCGCACGCGTTCGCCGACTCCTGGCGCGACCGGTACCTGCCATCCATGCGGCGGGTGCGTTCGGGCGCGCGGCCGTTCGTCTCGCTCGACGTGCTGCACCGGGAGAACCTGGACGAGGCGCTGCGCAAGCACGGGATCGACCCGGACGGGTTCGCGCCCGGGGAACTGGACGGGCTCTCGCTCGCCTGGCACTTCCTCCCCGGGTGGCCGGACAGCGTGGCGGGCATCGCGGCGATCAAGCGGGGCTACATCGTCGGGCCGCTGTCGAACGGGAACACGTCGCTGCTGCTCGATATGGCGAAGGCGGCCGGCCTTGACTGGGACCTGATCCTCGGCTCGGACCTGTCGCGCGCGTACAAGCCGGCCATGGCGGCGTATCAATGGCCTGCCGCGCTGCTCGGACTCGAGCCCGGAGAGGTCATGCTCGCGGCGGCACACGAAGCCGACCTGGCGTCCGCCCGCGAGGCGGGCCTGGCCACGGCGTTCATCGCCCGGCCGCTTGAGCACGGGCCCAAGGCGGTCGGTCGCTCGGCTCCCAGAGAAGACTGGGACCTGGCCGGGATGTCGATCACGGAGATCGCCGAACTTTTGGCGTGAGCATTGGCGTCCGCCGTCAGCCGATGCTGGTCAGCCGGGTCACGTCGTCGGCAGGCAACTCCCCATCGAGCACGGCCAGCACCGCGATGCTGGTCAGCGTCGCGACGCCGCCATAGGTGGACAGGAACGCGATGTCGGCGGCGTCGCGGCCGGTGGCGATCCGGACCAGGCCGGCCCGCGGCGCCAGCAGGGTCGCGTCGACCACCCGCCAGCATCCGTCCACGATCGCCTCGGCCACCGCGTGGAAGTCCATCGGCTGCAGGCCGGGCGCGTACACGGCCGCCATCCTGGCGGGCACGTCGAGCGCCCGCAGCAGCGCGACGACCAGGTGGGCGTAGTCGCGGCAGACACCCTGCCTGCGCAGCAGCGTCTGGACCGCGCCGTCGGTGGGCCCGCTGCTGCCGGGCACGTAGCTGAGCTTGGTGCCGACCCACGACGAGACCGCGGAGAGCAGATCCGGGCCCGCGCGCAGGCCCGCGAACTCCGCCCGCGCGACCGCCGCCAGCCGGTCCGACTCGGCGTAGCGGCTCGGCCTGGCGTAGGTCAGGTAGTCGGCTGGCGTCACCACCGGCGCGGCGCTGCGGCCGTCGATCGTCGCCTGGTAGTCGACCGCCAGCAGGCCGGGCCGCACGGTCAGCACGTGCGACCGGCCCTCGCCGGGGATGATCACCTCGGACGCGGTCATCGGCTCGCCGTCGAGGGTGATCGCCAGGCGCTCGTTGAGCGCGACGCCGGGCAGGTCAGAGACCGCGACCTTGAGCACCGCGTCGAGCGACTGCCGGACGTCTACCTCTAGCTGCGCCCTGACGTGACGGCGGCACGAGTCATTCACGGGCCCAGTATGACGGTCAGGTCCGTCCCTCTTCGCAGGCGAGCATGATCCGGTCGCCCGCCAGCCGGACCGGCACCTCGCGTAGCGGGCGTCGCCGCTGCATGCGCAGGCCCTGCACGGGCCGGCCGGTGGCGAGGTCCCAGCGGTAGCCGTGCGCCGCGCACTGGATGACCCGGCCGCGGACCTCGCCGTCGGACAGTCGCTGGCCCAGGTGCGGGCATTCGTTCTCGATGGCGGCTAGGGCGCGTCCGGTCCGGACGACGAGCACCGAGGTGCCGTTCATCTCCACCACCATGCGGTTGTCGTGCAGGTCGGCCAGGCCGCCGACGTGGACCCAGCGCGCCTGCTCCTCGGGAACGTCGGCCTCGGGAGCGTCGGCCTCGTTCGCGTCGTCGTTCTCACCGGCGGAAGCGTCGCGGTTGGCCGTCGGCAGCCAGGGAATCCGCCAGGTCATGTCGATGTCATCGTTCCCGAGATGGTGATCTCACGACTTCGTAGTCGGCCGAAGGGTTGGCGTCCCGCGCCACCACCGTTAGGCTACGCCTAAATATTTTGGGCTCCGGGTGAAGGGTGATCCGACGTGCGAATCGTCGTCGACTGGGACCTGTGCGAGAGCAACGGGCTGTGCATGGCGGCCGCCCCCGAGGTCTTCGAGCTGCAGGACGACGACACGCTGATGATCTTGCAGGAGACCCCGGACGAGGCGCTGCGGTCCAAGGTCGTCGACGCCGTCCGCGCCTGCCCGAAGCAGGCAATCACCCTGCAGGACTGAGCGCCGCCGGTCAGGGCAATGACCGAAGCCACGCGTCGAGGGCGGCGAAGTCCTGGTCTGCTAGCCCGCGTGACGCGTCGATGCGCAGGAGCAGCGCGCGGCCGGGGTGACGGGCGGTTACCCAGTCCCGGTCGGCATCGGCGACCTCGTCGTCTACCCAGGCAAACGGACGCCCGGCCGCCCAGCTCACGAGCGTCCTGGTCTTCCGGCACAGCCCGAACCACTGGTCTTCGCGCTCGCTCGCCGCGGTCAGCTCCGGCCAGGCCACCACCGGCAAGCGCGGCAAACCGAGCCGGGGCGCTATCTCCGTATTGGCATCCTCCAGCCAGCTCGTCGCCCACACCAGGGTGCACGGCAACGCGGCCAGGCGAGGCCCGGCGTCCACGCGAAGGCGCATCAGACGCGGAGGACCGTCGACCTCCCCGGGCCCGCACGGCCGGCTCCCGCCGAAGGGGAGCAGCGGTCCGTCGACGTCGAGGAAGAGCAGCGGGCCGCCCGGACGATCGGTCACGATCGCACCCTAGCGCGGTGCCGGCACAACGGTCGGTTCGCGAGTAATGCCCGACCCGGCGCATGGCATGATCACCGTGTGGCCAGAATCCCCGTGTTGCTCACGATCGTGGTTGCCGTGTGCATGGTGGGCTTCGCGCTGATGGTCTGGCTTCAGGCCCGGCGCAAGGGCGACCGGGTCACGGGCCTGGCCGTTCTGGTCGGAGTGCCGGGCGTCTACCTCTCGTTCCTGGCTGCGATCGGCGCGCCTCGGTGGCTCTACATTCCTGCCGCGGTGCTGATCATCTCGTCTTACCTCGTGCAGATAATTCTGCGGCCACGGTGGCGGGTCAAGCGCGGCGCCGCTCCTGCTGACGACGTGAGCGGTCGCGGCGTCAGCGGCGAGTAGTTGACTTCTGATACTGTCCGTCCGATCTTGGTCGGCGGGAGGAGCGGCGTGGGCAAGGGGTTCTCGGCTGGTGAGGAGTCTTGGCGCGCTGGGCTGGGCACGTTGCGCCAGGTCGTCCGGCAGGAACTGGTCACCCGGCAGCTCGCCTTGCATCTGATCGCCGAGCGGCCGATGCGGGTCCTCGACGTCGGATGCGGCCAGGGAACCCAGGTCTTGGCGCTGGCTCGGGCCGGCCATCACGTGACCGGGGTGGACTCCTCGGCCACGCTCCTCGGCGATCTGGAGGCGGCCCTGGCCGAGGAGACGGCCGCGGTCCTGGCGCGGGTGCGGCTGGTCCAGGGAGAGGCCGAGCGACTGGCCGACCTGGTCCCGACCCGGCACTTCGATGCGGTCTTGTGCCACGGCGTGCTGATGTACTTCGCCGATCCGGAGCCGCTGCTGACGGGCGTGGCCGCAGCGGTCGCGCCCGGCGGGTTCGCGTCGCTGCTGGTGCGCAACGGCGATGCGCTGGCGATGCGGCCGGGCCTGCTCGGCCACTGGCCTACGGCGCAGCGCGCGTTCGACGACATGTCCTACGGCAACCGCATCGGGGTCACCGCCCGGGCCGACCGACTGGCCGACCTAACCGGCTTGCTCGCCGAGCGGGAACTGTCGGTCGACGCTTGGTACGGCGTGCGGGTGTTCACCGATACCGTCGCATCGGACGCTCCGGTGCCCGGCGAGGAGGAACTGAGGGTGCTGCTCGACTGCGAGGAACGAGCCGGGTCGACCGATCCTTATCGCGGTGTCGCCGCGCTTGTGCATGTCATCGCCGGGCGGGCCGGCGGCCCGGAGGATCGCGGTCTTTAGGCATGCGGGCCGGGCAGCTTCCCCTCGATGAGCAGATGACCTGCCTGCGTCAGGCGCTGGCCCAGAACCAGACGCTGAGCGACGCGCTCGCCGGGGCCGCCGCGATGAACCTGCCCGGTTGGTATCTGGTGGCGGGGTGCCTCTACCAGACCGTGTGGAACGTGATCACCGGCGAGCCGCCGGAGGCGGGCATCCTCGACTACGACCTGGTCTACTTCGATCCGTCGGACCTGTCCTGGGAGGCGGAGGACGCCGTGATCGTTGCCGGGAACGAGGTCTTCACCGGGCTGCCGGCCCCGGTCGAGATCCGCAACCAGGCACGCGTCCATCTGTGGTACGAGGAGAAGTTCGGTCTCGCCTGCCCGCCGCATACGTCCAGCGAGGCGGCGATCGACACCTACGAGGCCACCGCTGCCTGCCTCGGCGTCCGCCTGGAGCCGGGCGGACGCTGGCGGATCTACGCGCCGTACGGCCTGTCCGACGTGTTCAACCTCGTGATCCGGCCCAACCCGGTGCTCGCGCCCCGTCACGTCTACGAAACGAAGACCGCGCGGTGGCAGCGGCAGTGGCCGGGGTTGACCGTCCTTCCCTGGCCGACGGCGGGCTGACGGGATCGTGGGCAACGAAAGGCCCAGGTCAGGGGATGATCCCCAGCCTGGGCCGTCAGGGTGCGGTACTGGAATTCATGCCTTGACCACCGGCCACCCCTTCTCGGCGGTCGTGAACACCCAGAGGGCGATGGCGAAGGTGGCCAGCGCGGTCGGCAGGAAAATCCAGCCCCAGACGAAGCCGTTCGACACCAGCAGGTTGGTGAGGACGAACATCCACAGCACCGCCAGCAGCCGGATGACCAGGACGGTGATCCGGACCGGCCGGATGTACTCCCAGGACCGGATGGTGGCGCGCTGGATGCGCGGGCGGGTCCGCAGGGTGGCGCGGCTGGGGGCGGTGGTGATGGTTGCGTCGGCTGGGGGCCGAATGACCTTCTCGGAAGTCTGTGCGTACATCGGATTTCTCCTCTTGCCGTCGGCTCCCGGCCAACCGGAAGCCATATCAAAGTGATATCACTTTGATAGCCAGGGGTCAAGAGGGCGTCAACCCCGCGATCGAGGGGATCGCGGGGTGCCAGAGGCGCACAGGGTCCGTTCGGAAGACTGAATTTGCTTTTTCAGTTGACCTTGCGCTCGCGGTCCTGCCAGTAGGGCGCCCTGAGCTTGAACTTCTGCAGCTTCCCGGTCGCGGTCCGCTCCAGCGCCGACCGCAGCTCGACCGTGGTCGGGCACTTGTAGTGGGTCATCCGCGCCCGGCAGAACTCGATCAGCTCGTCGGGCTCGGCCGCCATGCCCGCCCTGAGCACCACCAGCGCCTTGATGGTCTCGCCCCACTTCTCGTCGGGGACGCCGATCACGGCCGCCTCGGCGACGGCCGGGTGCTGGTAGAGGCACTCCTCGACCTCGATCGAGGAGACGTTCTCCCCGCCGGTGATGATCACGTCCTTCTTGCGGTCGGTGATGGAGAGCACCGCGCCGTCCAGGCGCCCGCCGTCGCCGGTGTGGAACCAGCCGTCGACCAGCGCCGCCGCCGACTCCTCGGGCTGCCGCCAGTAGCTCGCGAAGACGTGGTTGGAGCGGGCGAGCACCTCACCGTCGACGTCGGTCCGCACCCGCACGCCGACTGCGGGGACGCCTGCCTGCGACAGCAGCCGGGCGCGCTCGTCGGCCGGCTTGCCGTCGGTGTCGCGGCCGGCCCGGTTCACGGTCAGCAGCGGTGACGTCTCGGTCAGGCCGTAGATCTGGATGAACTCCCAGCCGAGCTGCTCCTGTACCCGGGCGATGATGGCGCTCGGCGGCGGCGCGCCCGCCACCACGATCCGGACCCGGTCGCGGCCGGGGATCGGCTGGCCCTGCTCGGCCCGCGCGGCGGCGGCGTTCAGGATCGACGCGACCACGGCCGGGGCGCCGCACATCAGCGTCACCCCCTCGCGCTCCACCCGGCGCAGGATGTCCTCGCCGTCGATCTTCCTGATGACAACGTGCGCGCCGCCCATCGCGGTGACCGCGTAGGGCATGCCCCAGCCGTTAGCGTGGAACATCGGGAGGGTGTGCAGCAGCACGTCGCGTTCGGAGACGCCTGTGTGCCAGCCGAACGACGTCGCGTTGAGCCAGTTGCTGCGGTGCGTGAGCTGCACTCCCTTGGGCCGCGCGGTGGTGCCCGAGGTGTAGTTGATCGTGCAGGTGGCGTCCTCGTCGGGCGCCCACGGCGCGGGCAGCGTCCCGCCCGTGGCCGGGGCGAACAGCTCCCCGTCGTCCGCGCCGTCGAGCACGATGCGCTCCTTGGCGGTCACCCCGGACAGCGCCTCATCGATCTCGGGGTCGACCAGCAGCGCGGTTGAGCCGGAGTGCTCGACGATGTACGAGACCTCGTCCGCGCTCAGCCGGTAGTTGACCGGGACGAGGACGCGGCCGTAGCCGCTGACCCCGAAGTAGCTGATCATGAAGCGGCTGCAGTTCGGCGACACCAGCGCCACCCGCGCGCCCAGCGGAACCCCCATCCGGTCCAGCGCCAGCGCCATCCCCCGGGCCCGCGCCGCCATCTCCCGGTAGGTGATCCGCCCGAGCGAGCCGGGCGAGCCGGGCTCGTCGACGACCGCCAGCCGATCCGGGTACACCGTCTCTGCGCGTTCGAGGAAGTCACCGACCGTAAGCGGAACCTTCATCTGCCGTCCCCTTCTCCCGCTGGATGCATGACAACAGCCTGCCGATGAGCGCGCGGGAGGACAAGGGGATCAGCCGATCGCTAGCGGCGGCGACGACGGGTTCGGCCACGCTCCGTGCCGGTGAGCCGCATCAGCAGCAGCAGGACGAAGGCGCCGATGATCGATCCGATGACCCCCACCGCGTGGAAGCTGTGGATGTTGACCTTGTGATACTCGATCAGGTTCTGCAGGAAGCCGCCGACGAACGAGCCGACGATGCCGAGGATGATGGTTCCCAGGAGGCCGATGGGGTCGCGGCCGGGAAGAAGCAGGCGGGCGACCAGTCCAGCGATCAGCCCGACGATGATCAGGACGATGATGAATGTAAGCATGCCGTTCTCTTTTCCAGCATGCGCATTTATGTATGATTCGGCCAACTGTGACTATACGTAATTGATATGTCACTATTAGCAGCCGCACCCGAAGGACGAGTGTCCTCCGGGCGCGGCTAGCTGGGGGTTGGTAAAGCGCTGGCGATCAGGTGCCGGGGCACCCGTCGGCGGCCCACGGGGAGGCGCCGTCCTGCGCGTACAGCTCGGCGAAGACCTGCTTCTGGTGCGCAAGCGACGTGCCGTACACGTTGTACCCGCTGGCGGGGATGATGCCGTAGGCGTTGCCGTCAGCGGCCGGGTTCTGCAGGTCGGTCGACTCGCGGTAGGCGACGCAGGCGGCCAGCGACGAGGGCACGCCGGGAATGTCCGACAGGGAGCTGGACGAGTAGCCGGACGACCCGGTCGAGCCGGACGAGCCGGACCGGACCGTCGCAGTGGCGCTCGCGGTGCTCGACGGCGACGTGTGGGAGGGGGCGCTCTGCTGCACGGGGACGCTCTGCTTGACGCTCTCGCTCTGCTGCGCGGGCACGGCCTGGGCGCCGGTGATGGCGGTGGCGGCAGACGATCCCTGGGGGAGCTCGATGCTCTGCCCGGCGAAGATCAGGTTGAAGTTCGAGATGTGGGTGTTCGCGGCCTCAACGGCGGCGAGGCTAACGCTGTGGCTAGCGGCAATTCCGGAAAGGGTGTCGCCCGGCTGAACGAGGTAGGCGGCAAGTGCAACTGCTGCGAGCATTCTTTGGCCTTTGGCTCACGACGGGTCCTGATGACTACCGCCTTGGGTCTGCTGGCTAGATATCCCGGCACCACTCCATGGGTTCCTGCACGGGAAATGCCCGGCCGCGATTGGCATTGGGGGTATCGGCGCACATCAGCGCCGGGCACAGAGAAGGACACTAGCCGAGAACCGCAGGCGTGGCCAACGCCGCCGGCCTCTGGAGCTGGGCTTTCAGTGTTAGTGCAATTGTGAATCCGTTTGTTTGCCGGCGGTTCGGTCAGGTCCCGCATAGTAGCTGTGCGTTACCTCACACGATTGCAGACGTCACTTGATTACACTTTCTGCGACTTAGTAATTACTCTATGTAACCGTCCTGTGAGGGCCGGCATCCGAGCCGGAGGGACGGTGAGACACCCGTGCGCGTGAGCGGCAATCCGATAGCGGAGGTCAATTCAGAGCCACGGTATTAACGCGAGTCTCCAGAACCTCATTCTCTGACTGGTCGGCGGGAATGATGGCGGGTAGCGTCTGCGTGGTGATGAGCGCTGACGATGTGCTGTCTGTTATGGCTCTGTTCCGGACGGCCGGGGTCCACGTGTGGATCGGCGGCGGGTGGGGCATTGACGCGCTGGTGGGCCGGGAGACGCGTCTTCATCAGGATCTTGATCTAATGCACCGGGTGGAGCAGGAGCCGTCGGTGATTGCGGCTCTGGCCGAGGCGGGATTCGTGGAGACGCTGGACTGGCGGCCGGTGCGGTTCGTGGTCACGCACCCGGCGGGCCGGGAGATTGACCTGCATCCGCTGGCCTTCGCGTCAGATGGGTCGGCCGTGCAGGCATCGCTCGAGGCCGGTCGGCCGTTCGAGTATCCCGCGCGGTGCTTCGTCACCGGCAGGATCGGCCGAGCCGTGGTCCCTTGCCTATCGGCTGAGCAGCAGGCCATCTTCCATCAGGGGTACGAGCCGAAGGATCGCGACCGCCACGACATGGCGCGGCTTCGTGCGGCGTTCGGCATCGACACGCACTTCTGACATGCGCTGAGCAGCGACGACTACGCCGGGCCGTCAGCGTTGTCATCCGAGAGTCTTTTTGGTCAGTCTGCCAGTAGCTTGCGCTCCAGGGCCGCGTGGTCGGCGTGCGTCCAGCCGTGGGCGGCCAGCCAGGGTCGGACTCCCCCGGCCTCCTCGGTGAGCGCGTCGAGGAAGCGCTCCATCGTGATGGCCTTCGGCCGGTGCTTGACGGCCGCGGCGAGTGCAAGCTCCCGGCTCTGGGTTGATGCGGCGAGCCGTTTCATCAGCTCGTCGAAGTGATCGGCCGAGGCCGCGTAGTCGGCGACGATCGCCTCGTGTTCGACTCCGGCGTCGGCCAGCGCCAACGCGACCACGGTGCCGGTGCGGTCCTTGCCTGCGGTGCAGTGGACGAGGGTCGCGCCGTCGCGGTACGCGATCATGCGCAGCGCGGCCAGCACCGAGTCGGCCCGCTCGGCCAGGAACCCGAGATACAGGCCGGAGAATCCGCGGCCGGTGACGGGCCGTCGCTCCCACGGCAGCACCTCCGGCTCGTCGGTGGGGGCGGCCGCGCGGCGCCGCTCGGGGAACAGCGATAGCTGCTCGACGGCGACCAGCGGCTCCCTGGTCATCGGGCCTGGTCCCCCGGCCCGGATCTCGATGTCGGCCCGCAAGTCGGCGACGGTCCGGACGCCGTAGTCGTCGATAAGGCGGCGAACATCCTTAGCGGACAGGTCCTGGAGATTGTCCGAGCGGAGCAGACGGCGGCTGACGGTCCGGCCGCCGTCGGTGGTGGGCAGGCCACCGATGTCACGGGTGTTCGCCGTCCCGTCGAGGTCGATCCAGTCGGGTTGCATTCGCCGCCTCCAAACCGAGCCTCACCGGCCTCAAGGCGCATCATCGTCGTCTTGCTGCGCCGGATTGGAAATGCTACCGGGCTCGCCCGGCGGGGCGGGCCAGCAGGCGGCGCGGGAATGGGCCGGATGCGCCGGATGCGCCACTGGCGATTCCCGGGCGGCTGGGGTGTTAGAGGTCGTAGACGGTCGGGGTGGTGGGGTGGGTGCGGCCGTTGGGGAGGGTCCAGCGGATGATGCCGGGTTCGGGTTGCTCGACTAGCCAGCCGGGGGCCTGCTTGCAGCGGTGGTGCCTTCTGCATTTGGGGCCGAGGTTGCACTGGTCGGTTGGGCCGTCTGGCCAGGGGGTGGTGTGGTCCTGGTCGCAGTAGACGGCTTGGGCATTGCAGCCGGGGGCGTCGCAGGTGGCGGTGCGGGCGCGCAGGAGGTGCTTGAGTTTGCGGCTGGGGGTGTACTGGCCTTCGGCGTGACGGTGGTCGCAGTGGCCCCGGGCGATGAGTTCGGGGGTGAGCTTCAGTTGCCTGAGGAGGTCGTGGAGCTGCGCTAGTCGGGCGGCGTCGGGAGCGTCGCCTTGGCCTGACGCGGCTGGCCGGTCAGGCGGTGGCGCTCCGGGTGGCGGGGTTCTCGGTGGAGGGGCTGGGGGGTCTGTTGTTGTTGGTGGTGGTGGGGTCAAGGGGTGCTGGCCGCGGGCGCAGGCGTGGGCGGTGGCGGTGCCGTCGGGGTTGACGATGGTGGCGCACCAGCGGGTTCTGGGGTGCTGGGAGGCGGCCTGGATGAGGGCGCGGGTTTCGGCGGGGTCGAGGAGGCCGATGCCGTTTGCGTGGGCGGGGGCGGCGGACCAGCCGAGGAGGGCGCCGACGGGGACGAGGAGGTTGATGTTCGCCGGGAGAGGCGCTGGCATCCCGGGGCGGAGGGGGCCGCGCCGGGCGGGCTCGCCGGGGTCGTCGGCGTCAGGGTCGTCGTGGCGGGCGTTCTCGGCCTCGGCGGCGTCCCAGCCGGGGCGCCCGCCCGGCCCTGTGTAGCGGGGAGCCTCCGGGCCGTCGGGGCCATCTGGGCCATCTGGGCCTTCGCCGCCGTCCTCGGGGGCGGGCTCGTCTGGGCCGGGGTCGTCCGGGTCGCCGGGGCAGCAGGGGTAATCGGGGTCTGGCGGGGTCGAGGGGCTCTGGTCGTGGGGGGATCCGGCGCGATTGCCCGGCAGCGGGCCCCGGCCACGTCGGGCGCGGTCGGGGTGGATGAGGTCGAGGGGGTCGCGGCCCTGGGTGAGCTCGGTCAGGACCCGGGCGCGGAGCGATGACAGGGAGCCGTCCAGTCCGCCGACGTTGCGGAGCCTGACCGCGACGGCGTCGATGTAGGCCTTGGACGCCAGGGCCTGGACCGGGTCGAGCTCGCGGCCGGACAGGGACGCGTTGCCTGACAGCTCGCGGCGGACCTCGACCCGCTGGCGGGTGTTCCTCGCGTGCTCCTTGCGGATCCTCGCCGCCTCGGGGTCGAGTTTCATCTCCAGCGCGGCGGCCTTGCGGGCGAGCTGGTCGACCCGCAGGCCCGGGGCGGCGGCGGCGAGGATCTCGTCCGCCCGGGCGGCGTCGGCGTCCGACAGGGCCACGGTGTAGGCGGCGATCACCTCGGCCCGGCCCCCGCCGATGACGCCGGCGGCCATCCCGGCCAGGGTGCGCGGGAGCCGGGTGGTGAGCTCCCGGTCGGCCTCGATCCGCCCGTCGGCCTGATTCCTGGTGATGAGCACCTCGGACGCGAGCTCGTCGTCGGGGAACTCGCCGGGGCGCTGCCCCTTCGGGACGCCGCGGGCCCTGGCGTCGGCGAGCTGGGCGGCGCGGCGGCGGGCGAACTCCGCCACCAGCATCGTCTGCTGCCACCGGGCCCGGGTCTCGAGCCGCCGGGCGGCGTGCAGCGCCCCGGTGAGCTGGTCGTCGGTCAGGGTCGCGGCGCCGGCGACGGCCTGCTCGGTCAGCGCGGCCAGGACCGGCCCCGGGCGCAGCGCGTCGGCGGCGGCGTCCTGACCGAACTGCGGGCCGAGCGCCCGGCCGCCCATTCCGTCCGGGCCGAGCATCGCCGCCAGCAGCCCCGGGTCCAGGTCGGCGGCGTCGCCCAGGCTGAGGCAGATCCCCGGGCCCTCGATCTCCCACTCCTCCGGCACCCGCGCGCACGCCTCCGCCGCCACCGCGAGCACCGCGGGGGCGGCCGAGTCCCAGTCCAGGCCGAAGTGATCCGCCGCCGACCGGGCGCCCGGGCCGCCCGGGCCCGACCGCCGCGGACCGCGAGGATCACACGGGAAGCCGGAGGAGCCGGAGGCCTGGAAGGAGGCGACTGGCCTCGGGGTATCCGCGGGGCGAGCGGACGGTGCCAGGGCATCCGGGGAGGGACTGGACGGCGCATGTCGGCTCGGCGACTGCGCGGGTGCGGCCGGCTGCTCGTCCATGTCCGTCCCTCCTTCCGATGCGCTGATGTCTATAGCTCGATCATGCGAACATTCTATCGTATCGATTGATAAGAATCAAAGCTAGAACGGGCTTTTTCCATGATCTTTTCGAGTCACTTGCGTCCCTGCAGACCGATACAACCAGGGGGCTTCTCCCTTTCGAGGGGATCCTCGGGTAAGACTGGGGCTGTGGGCGAAGAACTGCCTGCCGCGGCCGAGGCGCGGATGGCGGGAATCCAGGCCAGCGGGACGTGGGGGTCCGCGCTGACCTCTGGTGAGTTCGCCGCGATCCGGAGCGTTGGCTTCGAGCCCGTTGGGCAGGTGTTCGGCGCGGCCGTCTTTGGCGTCGCGTACGGCGACGGGTACGACTGCCCTAGGACGACGGCATCCTCGAGGAGGGCAGCGCAGGTTCCGCCTTCGGGACGGGCGTCGGAACGGGATGGCCGGGGGCCTGAGGGGGACGATCAGGGGCCACTGGGGCCGCTGGTGGGGGCGATGGACCAGGCCAGACGGACGGCCGTGGAGCGGATGACAGCACAGTGCGGTGAGCTCGGCGGGGATGGAGTGGTGGGGCTGCGGGTGTCGCGGGGGGCGTTTCTGCTCGGAGGGCAGGAGTTCACGGCGCTCGGGACGGCGGTCCGGGCGCGCGGGGCGGCGCACTCTGCGGCGGGCGGTGAGGTGGGCGGTGAGGTGGGCGGTGAGGCGCGGGGGCGGCCTGCGCCTTTTTCCTCTGACTTGTCTGGGCAGGATTTCGCCAAGCTGATCATGGCGGGGTGGGTGCCGGCCGGGCTGGTGCTCGGTGTCGCGATCGGGGCCTGTCACGACGACTGGCAGACCACTCGGCAGACCCGCCGGTGGTCGGGTAACCGGGAGATCGCGAGCTGGACCGACGTCGTCAATCAGTCGCGGCGCGACGCCCGGGGGCGACTAGACCTGGACGTCCAGCGGCTCGGGGCCGAGGGCGCGGTGGTCGCTAGCATGCAACTGCGGGTGACCGTGCGGGACTGCCCGGCGCAGGCCGGCCGGCGCGACCACATCGTCGAGGCGAGCATCCTCGGCACGGCCGTCGCCAGGTTCGCCCGAGCCGGCCAAGGACCGCCCGCCGACCAGGGACAGCGGGCTGGCCAGAGACCGCGGGCTGGCCGGGGGCCTCGGTCGCCTCAGGGAACCCGGGGGGACCAGAGCCAGGGTCTCGGCACCCTGGCCCTGGCCGTCCTGCCGCTAGTGCCGCAGAGCCGCCAGGGCCGACAGGGTGGTTAGGAGATCCGGAGGGGCAGGGCGCGGGGGCCGCGGATCTGGCCGGTGGACCAGGTGACGGCGGACGGGTCGGCCAGGCTGAACTCGGGGATCCGGGACAGCCAGACCTCGAGGGCGACGCGCAGTTCCATCCGCGCTAGGTGTGAACCCAGGCAGCGGTGGATGCCGAGGCCGAAGGCGGCGTGCCGGTTGGCCGCGCGGTCGATCACCACCTGGTCGGCCTGGTCGAAGTGGGCGGGGTCGCGGTTGGCGGCCGGGAACGAGAGCAGGATCCAGTCCTCGGCCTTCATGTCGACGTCGCCGAAGCGCATGTCCTCCTTCACCAGCCGGGCCATCGTGACCGGGGCATAGGCCCGGAGGAACTCCTCCATGGCGGTCGACAGCGCGTCGGGCGAGGCGACCAGGCGCTCGCGGTCGGCCGGATGACCGGCCAGGTGCCACAGCGAGGCGCCGATCGCGCTCCAGGTGGTGTCGATGCCGGCGATCAGCAGCAGCACGATAGTGCCGACGACGTGCTCCGGCCCGAGCTTCTGGCCGTACAACTCGGCGTTGATGAGGTGGGTGGTGAGGTCATTGCGCGGGTTGTCCACGTGGTCGCGAACCTGGTCGTAGAGGTAGTCGAAGAGGGGGCTCAGGCGTTCGCCGCGTTCTTCCGGCGGCAGGTCGATGGTTCCGAGCACGGCCTCGACAAACTGCGCGAACAGGGCCGTGTCCTGCTGCGGGAGCCCGAGCATGTCGCCGATCACCCGCATCGGGATGTACTTCGCGTAGTCCTGGGCGGCGTCGACCACGCCCTTCTCATCCGAGGTGTCCAACGCGTCGATCAGCGAGTTGCAGTACGCCCGGGTCGACTCCTCGTACCGGCTGATGGCGGTCTTGGTGAAGGCAGGGAGCAGGAGCTTGCGCGCGTCGTGGTGGAACGGCGGGTCGGAGGAGATCGGCGGCGAACCGCCGACCGGGGCCAGGTCAAGCGACGGCCGGAAGTTGCTGATGATGATCGCGCGCGAGGAGAAGCGCTCGGTGTCGTAGGCGATCGAGGCGACGTCGTCGTAGCGCGTCGGCAGCCAGGCGCCGCCGAACCGCTCGGTGTGCGCGACCGGGCAGCGCTGCCGCAGGTCGTCCTGGATCGGGAACGGGTCGGCGGCCCACTCGGGGGCCGCGTGCGAGAAGTCACTGGCCCAGTCGGAGACGGGGCCGGTGATCACCTCGCTGAGGGTTCCCGTCTGCTGCTCGTCGCGTTCCTCGCGGAGCTCCTGGCTGAAGCGGTTATCGGTTGTCATGTCAGGTCTCCTCGAGAATGATGACCGCAGATTCGGGGCAGTTGGCTGCGGCCAGGCGCGCCCCTTGCTCCTGGCCGGGCGGGACTATGCCGTCGCCGAGAGCCTGGCCGTAGCCATCGTCGTCCGCGCCGAACAGCTCGGGGGCGAGGTCGTAGCAGCGGCCATGGCCTTGGCAGCGGTCGGAATCAATCTGCACTTTCACCCTGGTTACTCCTCCTGCGTTGGTGTCGTCTGCATCCTGGGATCGGGCGGCGCCAGGGCCGCGATCAATCGCGTCAGCAACTGCGTCCACTCATCCTCGTCGACCGCGTGCGAGTCGGGGGTGACGAGCGCGCTGCCCATCGTCAGCAGCAGGCAGAAGTGGGCAAGCGCCTCGGCGGACACGTCGGCGTCGAGCTCGCCGTTGGCCTGGGCGCCGCGGATGAGCTGGGCCAGCCAGTCGGTCCGCTCCCCCATGTAGTCGCGCATCGGCCGGGCGACGTCCTCGTCCCGGCGGGCGGCCACCAGGGCCTCGACCTGGAGGTAGCCGCCCGCATCGGGGCAATGGCGCAGCCGCCGCCCGATGGCCAACAGCATCTCGGCCACCGGTCGGCCGGGATCGGCTGCGAACATGTCGGCCAGACCCTGACGCCCGTGCTCGCGCAGCGCGCCCACCAGCAGTCCCGCCTTCGAGCCGAAGTGCGCGTACAAGGCTCCGTTGCTCACGCCCGCGCTGGCGGCAATGTCGGCGACGCGGGTGCCGTCATACCCCTGCCGGGCGAATGCGTCGGCGGCCGCCCGCAGCAGCCGCTCGCGGGTTTCGGTGGCCGTGACACCGGCGACGCGTCCCATGTGCCAATTAAAAAATCATTCATTTATTTAGTCAAGGGCCGACCGACCGGGATTTGCGGCGAACCGGAGTGGGGGCGGGGTGGGGGTCGGGGCCTCGGTGGGGTTGGGGTGCT
>DATCGA010000464.1:0-7995 GCA_036509215.1 Trebonia sp. | reverse complement strand
GCACCTCCCGCAAGGGAGCGGCGATCCACGTGTCGCTGGCCTGCGGAATCTCACCCAGGCGGCCGGCCGCGCCGAGCGCGCCCAGTAGCCCGGCGCACGTGCCGGGGCGGCTGGTGAGGTACCCGCCAGCGCCGTGACCATGGCCATCAGCCGCGCCTCGGGTCCGTCGCCGCCGCGCACCGCGGCCCGCATCGCCTCCGCGCCGTGCTGGGTGTGCTCGGCGAGCAGGAACGACAGCAAGTCGTCGCGGCCGGAGAAGTAGTAGTGCAGCGTCGCCCGTGGCCGCGGCGGCATCGTGCTGACCTCTGCGCTGGGCGCCTTCCAGGGACTGCCGAACATGTCCCGCGACATCGCGGCCAAAGCGTATGTACTCAACCTCGGCGAAGCGCTGCACTACGAACTCGCGCCGGCCGGGGTCGATGTCACCGTGCTGCTGCCCGGCAGTGTCGACACGCAGGTCATCCACGCCCTCGGACCGCGCGGTGCTGCCCTGCCCATCCGCCCGTAGCCGACCGAGGCCGCCGTGCGGGAGTCCATCACCGCATTCCTCAAGCATCGGCCTCTGCACATCCCGGGCCGGCCGATGCGGATCATGACCCGGCTCTTGCCACGGTCGCTAGCGGTCCGGATGAACGGCCTTATGCCGGGCCAGGCCGCCCGCACCCTGGCTCAGCGACACGTTGCCCCAGCCGAGCAACCGGCCGGGCGACGGATTTCTAGTGTGCGGACGGGTCTTCCTTCGGGCAGAACGAGCCGCGCGTCAGCACAGCACCATCGGATCGCCGCCCTGCAGATGGGAGAGCCTGCGTTTGGTCCCGGTGTGGTCGCGCAGCTCGTAGTCGGGGAACAGCCCTCCGAAGACGATGTCTGAACGCATGATGACTCCATGTTTTCTTGGCGCGGTGGTGGTTATCGGCCTGAGCGGTGAGCGGATCGGGAGGATAGGCCGACAGTCAGATGGCGGTGCGACCGCCATCGACGGCGACCACCGCACCGGTGATATAGCTGGCCTTGGGCGAGGCGAGGAAGGCGATCATACTGGCGATCTCGTCGGGCTGGGCGACCCGCCCAGCAGTTGGGCGAGGTGGAGCGAGCTGCTCGTCGGCAGCATCGTGTCGTCGTCGCCGTTGACGACCAGGACGGGATTGTCCACGTTCGTCAGGCCCACGGGCGAGCTGCCCTGCTCCCACTGGGCGAGGGCGGTGATCTGGGCGCCGATCGTCGCGATGGATACGGGTGCGTCGCGGTCCTCGGTGCGTTCGTCCAGACGGGCGAGGAAGGCGTCCGCGGCCGCTTGGCTGGTCGCGGTCGGGGAGAAGAACAGGAAGTGCTTGGGGTGCTTGCCCTGGGCGCCCGCCTTCTCCAGGGCGGCCTGGAGTATGGCACCCGTGGAAGCGGGGCCCGGGTCGCCGGCGGGTGCGGTGCCGGCCAGGATGACGCGGCGGACCAGGTCGGGCCGCTGCTGGACGATCAGCTGGGCGACCATGCCGCCCAGGGAGAAGCCCAGCAGGTCGACCGTGCTCAGCCCGAGCGCCCGCAGGAACGCGATGGCGTCGCCGGCCATGGCCTCGATGCTATCGGGGGTGATGCCGCCCGAGCCGCCGACGCCCCGCAGATCGACCAGGATGACGCGCCGCTCGGCGGCAATGCCGTCGACCACGGCAGGGTCCCAGTCGTCGAGTACGGCGGTGAAGTGGTGCAGGAACACCACCGGGATGCCTGTGGTTGGGCCCGCCTCGCGGTAGGCGATCGGGATCCCCTCGACCTCGACGGTCTTGGTGACGGCATTCTTGCTGGTTGAATACATGGCCGCTGGCTCTTTTCTCTCGGTTCGCGCCGGTGCTGACGCTCTGTTTGCGCTTAATAACCGCGCCTGCGTTGCCGCCGATGTCGCCTGCATCGCACCTGCCTCAGATGGCGCCCATCTGACGATCAGATGGTCGCGGCATGAGCGCACCGGCAGCCGCCGCGTGTTGGCAGGCCTGCGTTGGGTGACCGGTGCCGGTTAGCTGCCGGCGGGGTGGCTGCGCAGCAGTTGGTCGGCGAACCGCCGTGCTGCCGGGCTGGTCTCGCCCACCGAGGGCAGCATCAGGTAGATGTGCCTTTCCAGGCGCGCGCCCTCGACCGCGATGAGCCGCAGAACGCTCTCTGGTGCGGTCAGCGCCGGGTAAGGCAGGCCGACCGGGGCGAAGCCGATGCCGACGCCCGCGCTGACCAGCTCGAGGAACAGCTCCCAGTCGCCGACCTCGCAGACGACGCGGCGCGGTATGCCTTCGCTGGCGAACGCGGCGTCGCTCAGCAGACGGGCCGTCCACCCTTGGGGTACCTCGACGAACCGCTCGTCGGCGAGCTGCCTCACGTTTACCTCAGCCTGCCCCGCCAGGCGGTGGTCAGCACGGCAGACCAGGTGCAGGGGCTCTCCCGCCAGGCGGGTCATCCGGACGCCGGGGACCTGGCTGACCGCGGGCCCGATCACGCAGTCCAGTTCTCCCGTCCCGACCATCGAGATCATCGCCAGCGCGGGCCCGTACTGCAGGCTCAGGTCGACGCCGGGATGATCGCGGGTGAACTCGCCGAGGTAGGAGGCGAACGGCACGAGATGCTGAGCCGACAGCGAGACGCCGAGGCGCAGTGTGCCGATGAGCACGTCACGCGTGTGGTGCACGGCCTGTTCCGCCTGCGCGGCGCTGGCCAGGGTCCGGCGGGCCGGGCCGACCAGGGCCTCGCCCGCCGCGGTGAGCCGGACGGGCCTGGTTCCGCGGACGTACAGGGGCGTGCCGAGTTCGCGTTCGAGGGCCTGGAGCGAGTTCGACAGGCCCGACTGCACGATGAGCTCGCGCTTGGCGGCGCGGGTGATGCTGCGCTCCTCGGCCAGCGCCAGGAAGTGACGCAGCTGCCTGAGCTCCACCGGCCACCGCCTCCCGGGCCTGGATTGCAGCACATCCGAACAGTCTCATCTGTCAGGCAGATGCAGTGTATCTGCGCGCCCTGCCGCCGGGCCGGCATCGGCGTCCCGGCGGGCGTGGTTGACGCCGGTGAACCAGTAAGGAACACAGTCAGGACAGGAGATTCACCAATGCCAGACCATTCCACGAATGGCGCCGCGCCCTTGCCCGCTGCGGGCGGCTCGCGGCGGGCCGTGTTTGTCATCTCGCTGATCTGCGCCGCACAGTTCGTGCTGCAGCTGGACTTCAGCATCGTGAACGTGGCGCTGCCGTCGATCCAGCGGGAGCTTGGGATGCCCGCGGCGGAGTTGCAGTGGATCGTCACCGGGTACGCGCTGGCGTTCGGGTCGCTGCTGCTGGCGGGCGGCCGCCTGGCGGACCTGCTCGGCCGGCGGCGGGTGCTGGCCGTCGGCCTGGTCCTGTTCGCGATCGCGTCGCTGGCCTGCGGGCTCGCGCAGTGGCCGATCATGCTGATCATCGCCCGGCTCGTGCAGGGCGCGGCCGGGGCGATGGTCTCCCCGGCCGCGCTGTCGCTGCTGACGACGACCAACGCAGAAGGGGCCGCGCGCCACCGGGCGCTGGCGATCTGGCAGGCCACCACCGCGGCGGGCGCGACCGCCGGGATCGTGGCCGGCGGGCTGCTCACCGAGTACTTCGGCTGGCGGGCGGTGTTCCTGATCAACCCGCCGATCATCGCCATCATGCTCGCGCTCGTCCCGCGGCTGCCGGCCGGGAAGCGCTCCGGCAGCGGCGGCAGCGTCGACGTGCGCGGGGCACTGCTGGTGACCACCGGCATCGCGGCGCTGATCTTCGGGCTCAGCAGCGGGCAGCAGCACGGCTTCACCGCGGCCGCCACCATCATCGCTCTCGCCCTGGCTGTGGTGCTGACCACGGGCTTTGTGTTCGCGGAAAAGCGGTCGGCGGCCCCGATGCTGCCCCTGTCGATCCTGGCGGAGCCGGCCCGGCGGGCCGCGATCGCGGCGATGCTGCTGATCGGCGCGATCCTGGCCGGCTACGTGTACTTCGCGTCGCTCTACCTGCAGAAGGTGCTGGGGTTCAGCCCGGTAGCGACCGGCCTGGCGCTGGTCCCGTCGACCGCGACCGTCGTGCTTGTCTCCACCCTCGGTACCCGCCGGCTGCTGGCCCGGTTCAGCATCAAGGCCGTGCTGCTGGCCGGGCTGGCCTGCATGGGCGCCGGGCAGCTGTGGCTCGCGCAGATCACCGCCGGGGCCAGCTACCCGGCGGCGGTGCTGCCCGGCCTGGTGCTGACCGCGGCCGGGGTCGGGCTGGCGCTGCCGACCGCGTCGATCGCGATCACCAGCGGAGTCCAGGCCAGCGACCAGGGACTGGCCGGGGCGCTGTTCACCACCAGCCAGCAGACCGGCGCCGCGGTCGGGCTGGCGATCCTCGCCACCGCGGCCGCGGCGGCCACCGCCGGCCACGGCGGCTCCCTGGTGGACGGCTACCGCCTGTCGTTCCTGATCGCGACCGGTCTCGCCGTCCTCGCCGCGATCATCGTCGCGCTCCAGCTCAGCTCGAAATCCCGCCGCGCTGCACCCGGGCACCAGCGCGACCAGGTTCTCGCACGGCTTCCTGGTCTGCGCGGCGATCGGCCTGCTGGCGCTGATCGGGGAGTAACCGACGTGTCTTCACCGCCTGATGCGCCGAAGCCGGATCGCCGGCCCGAGCCGGGTCGCCCGCGATGAGCACCGCCCACTGGCAGGCGCGCCGGCTGCCGATCCCGGCGGCCTGGCCGGTGCGCTCAAGCCCGGCAGTCCACCCGTGGGCGATTATTTCGGCCGGCCTGGCGCCGATCCTGCTGACCGGGGCCTACCTCATTGCCGGAATCCTCCCGCCGGCGTCCTACAGCCCGGTGCGCACGACCATCAGCGCGATGGCCGGCCAGGCCGGAACCGACCGGTGGGTCATGACCGGCGGCATCTTCCTGGTCGGCGGCTGCTACCTCGTCACCGCCGCGGGCCTGACCGGTGTCCGGGCGTCCGCCCGTGCCCTGCTCGCAGGAGCGGGCCTGGCCGGCATCGGCATCGCCGCATCCCCCGACCCCGCCAGCGGCGCGACCCCGCGGCACCTCGCCTGGACCGTGCTCGGCGCGGTCACGATCGCCGTGTGGCCCGCGTTCGCCGCCCGGCGTGCCTCACCGCGGCCGCTGATCCTGAGCGTCTACGGCTCCGCCGCCGTCACCGCCGTCTTCGCGGCCCTGCTCGGCTGGCTGCTCGCCGAAACCGCGCGACGTACTGGGCTACGTCCACCCCGGCCCGCCCGGGAGTCGATCTGCCCGAGGACGCCGACGCCCTGGCCGCGTGGGACGAGTTCCTCGCGCGGGTCGGCGTGCCGGAGGGGCAGCGCAACACGAGATCGGCCCTCGAGGACCCGGACGGGCACGGCCCACGGCTGTTCTTCCAGCAGGTCCCGGAGGACAAGGCCGCCAAGAACCGCGTCCACCTCGACGTCCGTGCGGCTCCCGGACTGCGGGGAGAGGACCGAATGGCCGCGCTGGCACGACGTACCGAACGACATCGCCACGTCGGGGTCCGGGAGCACCGAGATCACGGGCGTGACGCCAGGCCACCCCGAGTCCTTCAATGTCCAGGCCGCTGGCCAGTGGACGATCAAGGCGGTGGCCGCGCAGTAACCCGGCGTGAAGCGTCAGGGGCTACTGCCCATCAGCTCCATCATCTCCTCCTTCGACATGCCGTGCCGTTCGCAGAACGGGACGACGTCCGCGGAATCCACGGGGTCAGGCAACGCCTGTAGGGCGTCAGCAGCCGCGTCATCCCTCCCGGCCCGGCGAAGCGCATTGACGACGCCCTGACGAGACCATTGCATCGAAGCCCCCTAACCCAAGGATCCTGGCTCTCCGCTTCCCCAGGTCTTCGAGCGTAAGTCCTCGGCTGCCCGCCGATACGCTTGGGAGGGCGTCATGAGAACGAACAGCATCTTCATCGCCCACGTGGCGGAGGCGATCGGCAGCCCGCTCGGCGGCGGACCGGGCCGGCGTAGCGAACTACCCCGGGGTCACCCGCATGGCCCAGTGCGGGACACGGACCAGGCACGGCCTCGGTAACTCGCACAGGCGAACCGAACATATCCGCCCAGAGGCGACAGGCGTCACCATGGGCACCACAGAACAGCTACCGCAAACGCCGAGACCGAGCCGCAGGTGGCCGCCTCGTCTACGGCGGCGGTCTGGTGGTCGCGCTCGTCTACGCCGGCGGGGTCGTCATAATGCCCGCCAGCGCCTCCGCCACGACCGCCCACCGGCAGGCGGCATCCAGCACAATCTCGCGGGGCTGCGGCGCTCGGGCTCGCCGCCGGATGCGGCACGTCAGCCACCGCTGGTCCGGGCTCACCGCCTCATCTGGGTGCCCGCGAATCCCGGCGACAGGCTGGTGGCTCCGTGGTCTGCGGCACCGGCCTGCTAGGGACTCGATCACACCGCTAACGCATACAAGAGGACATCATGAGCACACCAAGGAAGAAGACCTTCCCGACGCTTGCCATCCCGGTCGCCGACGGGCAGGTCAGCGCCTGGCCGTGGGGCCGCGTGCTCGGCCCGCTGCCAGGGCCAGGAGCTTCCGGGAGATCGGCGACGAGGCCGCAGACCTGCCCCAGGAGACGCTCGCCGCGTTCGGCGGCCTGCCGTGCCCGCTTCGCCCGAGGATCCCGGTGCCAGGCGAGAAGCGGATCCGGGCCCTGCTGAGGGACACCTGTACGGCGACGCGCGCGAGCGTTCCCTCCAGGGATCATGACCCCGCAGGCCGCCCTGACGGTCCTGGCCAGGCAGTTCGGCGGGCGCACGGCCGGGCTGTATCGCCGCCCAGTTGGGCGACGCCGAGGACCGCTTCGCCGCGATCTTGCACTCGCAGGCCACGCAGACCCCGCCCGAACCACAAAGGAGACGCGAAATGGCACCAGCTTGCCCCCGAGTAACTCGGGTTGCTCGCCGCAACTGATCGTTTTCACGAGGAATGCACCGCCGAAACCGGCCCCGTGTCCTCACCGGCCCCGCGATCCAGCGCCAAACCCAGTGCCAACGACCCCAGATCCGGCCAGCCGCAGCGCGACGCCCAGACGCCTCAACGTCGCTGATCTCTTCTGGCCGGGCACGCACGTACGTACGCCGGACCAGGATCGGGTGCAGCGACCCGCAATATGTATCGAGTTGCCTCGGTGAGAGGGCCGCTGCCGGTGATGTGCCCAAGGTCCTTGCCGCCCTAACCCGTGCTATGTAGCGTTAGTGCCCGGAGAGCTACGCCGGCCACCTCGACTCAGCCGGCCCCCACAATGCGGCGAGTGTGGCCGCGGCCGGAGGGGTGGAGATGGTTGTCCTGCTCGCGGTCGTCGTAATCGGCGGCCTGGTGTGGCTGGTGCGTGCTAACCGCGGCGGCGCGCGGGCGGACCGCGCGCGCACTGACGGCGGCGGGCCGGGTTTGCCTGACCGTCCGTTCGGCGGGAGGCGGGTCTCTCCCGCGCTGATGTCCCAGGGACGGATCGAAGTCCGCGGGCTGACGAAGGAATACCGCGGCGTCAGGGCCGTCGATGACTTGTCGTTCACTGTGGAACCGGGCCGGGTTACCGGGTTCCTCGGCCCGAACGGCGCGGGGAAGACAACGACATTGCGGATGCTGCTCGATCTGGT
Organism: Trebonia sp.; assembly: GCA_036509215.1. Classification (GTDB taxonomy): domain Bacteria; phylum Actinomycetota; class Actinomycetes; order Streptosporangiales; family Streptosporangiaceae; genus Trebonia. The sequence goes on along the minus strand of DATCGA010000464.1, from coordinate 390 downwards.
CGAGCCGACCGCGGGAACGGCCACCATCGGCGGCGTCCGCTATGCCGACCTGGATCAGCCGATCAGGCGTGTCGGCGCGGTCCTCGAGGCGGGCGCGGCGCACAAGGACCGCACTGGGCGCGATCACCTGCGTATCGTCTGCCTGTCCGCTGGCATCCCGCTGGCGCGGGCGGACGAGGTGCTTGAGCTTGTCGGGCTCGGAGTAGCCGCTAGCAGGACGTTCCGGGGCTACTCCCTCGGCATGCGCCAGCGTCTCGGCGTCGCGGCGGCGCTGCTCGGGGACCCGCAGGTGCTGATCCTCGACGAGCCGGCCAACGGGCTGGACCCGGAGGGCATCCGGTGGATGCGCGACCTGCTCAGGACCCTGGCCGCGCAGGGCCGGACGGTCCT
>DATCGA010000463.1:0-5666 GCA_036509215.1 Trebonia sp. | reverse complement strand
AGGCCGCCTCTGGTTTCCGCGTGGGAGAGCAGGTGGGCCATCAGCGTCGGGGAAACCGGCTGCCAGCGCTCCGTGCCGCCCTTCTCGTGCAGCCGGATCAGGCATTGCTCGGGATCGAGATCCGCCGGGGTCAGCGAGAGGGCGCCGCCGCGTCGGCAGGCGGTTTCCATGTGCAGGCGGATGATCAGTGAGTCGAGGGCTGGGTCGTTGCCGGTGGACGCGGCGATGGCGGCGATTTCGGAGAGTCGGCTGTCGGGCAGCGCCATGCGGACGCCGGGGAGCCTGCGCGGCTTGGGTACGCGCGCTGCCGGCCCGGCCGAGCACGACGAGCTCAGCGTCCTGCTGTCGACAATCGGGCAGGCAGTTTCGCGCCTTACGGGCCAGTCTTATCTGCGGAGCCCAGCCCCAGTATGGCTATTGGCTACTGGCCAATCACCTCAGGATGGGCCGCCAGTCTGCGTGCAGGAACCGCTCGTGATCAGGCCGCTGCCTTGGTCTACCGTGTAGTCGCACGAGAAGTACTGGGTGGGATCGTCGATCAGGGCGTTGTCCACCATCGACAAGTTGACGTAGACAGTATTGCCCGACTCATAGTTCTCGGTCAGATTCTGCGCTCCGGTGTTGTCGTAGCCTGCCTCCCACGCGGAGAAGCTGCCATAACTTCCCGCAGCGGAATACTGGAAGCTCCGGGCGTCCATGTTCCAGGCATCCGTGTAGTCGCCCGCCTCAAGGTAGGCATAGTACTGCGACACCACGGACCAGGGATCGTAGACAACAGCCGGGGCTGGCGCGGCAGGAGGCACGCTGTTGTAGATGATGACCGGAGCCGGTGATGCCGGAGGCGCTACGGTCTTGGTGACCGTCGGCGCTGGCTTGGCAACCTGCGGAGCAGGCTTCGCTGCCGCGGTCCTGGTGGCCGCCGGAGGCGGCCTAATGACTGTCGTCGTAGTTGTTGTCCCGCATGCCACGACAGCGCCGGCGACGGCCACGGCGCTGGCCGCGCCTGCAATGAGTTTCCTCATGATTCCCCGCCTCTGTGTCTGATGTTGCCTGCGAAAGCCAGACAGGATCTCTCCCAGCCGATCTGCAGCCGCGCGGTGCGCTTTCCAGCTCACCTTCAAAGCCGCATACTCGGCAGCGGCCTCGCTGCCTGTGCCGTCCTGGCTTCCATCTGAAACACCCCCGTGTTTCCCTGCCTTTCGGCTTAATTCGTTTCTACGCGGTAACTTAGAAAATCCGGTAGCGGAATGGGGGCCGGAGCGAGCCGCTAACGTTTCTGTCTACTAGGGACCGGGCGTGAGCTTTGTTTCCCCTTACGCCCGGCGAAATTTCCTCACCGCGCGGAAGATCCCAACTGCATCAGGTGTTACCTTCCATCTCACCTGTCCCTTCTGTGTAGCACGCAACGAGCGACCTGGCTAGGGCCGTTGGTCCTGTCACAGCCCGCCAGGGTGAAAGACGAGACGCCTGCTGCCTGATTAGGGACTATTTGTCCGGTGCCGTCGAGTAATCAAGGGCCAGCGGGCACCGGTCCAGTGCCCGGAAGCAAGCAGCCACACTAGGCTCCAGCCCGGGTTGCCACGCGAGACAGCGCCGGGCCGCCGCGACCGCTCCGGGGGACCAGGTTCGCTCGCCCGGTGCGGCCATGAGTGCGCCGGACCCAGCGACGTAGAGACCAAGGAAATGATCGCGGGCCAACTCGACAACGCCGGGGACGGATTCGCCGCCACAGCGGACTAGGGCGATCCGCTCTTGGTCCCTCCTCGCTCTTCCTCGCGCTTTCCCCACACGAAACCCAACGCCCAGGTTGCCAGGGCCAGCGCCAGCTTCGAGACGTGCACGCAGGTATCCGCGCCACACGGCTCCCGTGAACACGCCACCACGACCGAAGCGTTCCTAGGAACTGCGCCCATGCCCGGTGGTGAAGATCAGGGTTCCGCCGTCGCGGTCGGTCGTGTGTCCCTACAGCCCATTCGCAACGTCCCAATCACCAGGAACTAGCTGGAGAGCTGCGCTGAGGGCCTCGGGATGGCGCGTCGGCACGACCCAGGTCGAACTCAGCTGGGGACGAATCAGGTGAGAAAAGTACCCGTCCTTGAAGTTGCTGTAGTAGCGGGCCGGCCTGATCTCGCCTGCCGTTACCGCGGACGGGTTGACCTCGATGACCAGCGCCGCGCGCATGAACGGTGACGCGAGCACGCCGATGTTGCAATGGGTCATCCCGGCCTTGCCACCCCACCGGTTGGTCAGCGTGTAGTAACTCAGGGAGTTCCTCATCTGCCGCAGCTCGGCGCCGGTACGAACCGCTGCCCCGCCTGGGCCAGGCGGAGGAGGTTCCGGGCTTTCGCGCGGCGAGAGCGGCTGCAGCGGGTCCGGAGGCGGCGGCCGGCGGAGCGCCTAGGTGAGCCGGGTCAGCAGCTCGGGGCCGAGGCTGTCGGTGTCGGTGTCGGTGTCGGTGTCGACGTTGCGGACGGCGGAGTCGGCGCGGTACATCCGGTTGCCTCGACCTACCGAGGTACGCGGACGGCTGTTTCGCGTCTCGTCGAGGCCGGCGGCGAAGGCGTCACCGGAGCTGCGGCTGCCCGTGAGGCCGTCCCGGGCAGAGCGCGTCGGTTTCCCGGTCCGGGCGGCTGCGGCTACCTTCGCGCTGACTCCGGGGCGCGTTCACGGGACGGGCGTCTGGAGGGCGTGCGGCCGAGGGTGAAGCCGGGGGCGATCTGCGCTGCCAGGTCCTCGCCGGCGGCGGCGCTGGCCCAGGCGCGGGCGTTCTTTACGTGGAACTCCGCGGCCTGGCGGGCGTACCGGGACCAGTCCCTGGGCCGGGCGTCGAGCGTGTCCTGGAGCACGCCGAGCGCGGCCGACGTGGCGTCGCTCAGGTCAGAGCGGCTGAAGGGGCGTCCCTGCTCCATGGCCCTGATCGCGGGTTCGTGGCCGAGCCAGGTCACCAGGTCAGTGCCTGCCTCCGAGCGGAGGAACGCCACGTCCTGCTCCGTCTGGACCTTGTTCCCGGCGACGACTACGGCGACGTCGTACCCGGCGGCGTAGCCCTGCCACTGCCGGTAGACGCTGATGCCCCTGCGGGTGGGCTCGGCGACCAGGACGGTCAGGTCGAACCTGGTGAACAGCCCGGAGGCGAACGAGTCCGCGCCGGCGGTGCAGTCGACGACGACGTACTCGCCGGGCCGGTCGGCCAGGTGGTTGAGGTAGAGCTCGACCGCGCCGGTCTTGGAGTGGTAGCAGGCGACGCCGAGGTCGTCATCGGTGAACGGCCCGGTGGCGAGTAGTCGCGCCCCGCACGGGGTGTCGACGGCCAGGTCGTGCACCGGGTCGGGGCCGCCGAGGCGCAGCAGCCGCGATCCAGGGCCGGGCGGCGTCGTCTTCACCATGGCGCCCGCCGAGCTGATCAGGGGGTTGCTGCCGCGCAGGTGCTCCTTGATCTCCGTCAGGCGGGCGCCCATCGCCGGCGGCTCCCGGTCGGCGCCCAGAGCCTCGGCCAGGTGCTGGTTGATGTCGGCGTCGACGGCCACTACCGGCAGTCCCCGGGCCGCCAGATGCCGGACGAACAGCGACGACAGGGTGGTCTTCCCGCTGCCGCCCTTGCCGGCGAACGCGATCTTCACCGATTCTCCTCCTACGCTCGGGACCCGCTCGGGGTCAGTCTGTAACCTCGGTTGGCGCTAACCATACTGGAATGGTTTTCATTTTCATGTAAGGATGGGGAAGTCGCTAAACCCAAGCGGTCGGCGCCGATCCGGTGACCGGCTGGAGAGAAGGGACACACTCATGTCGCTATCGGTTCCGGGGGACCTGCTTGAGCGGGCGCAGCAGGGCGAGGTGGACGACGCCGCGTTCCTCGACTGCGTCCGCGCCTCGCTGCCGTACGCGTGGTCGGTGATCAGCGGGCTGGTCGCCGACCTCGGCGCGGGCGGGGCGCAGTTCGCCGACAACCAGGTGGCACCGCCCGACGAGGCGGCGCGCGGCCAGTTGCTGCGGCTGATGGCCAGCGACGCGATGCGCGCCGCAGTGGAGCGGCACTACGGCGTCCGGCTCGCCTTCCAGAACTGCCACCGGGCCGCCGTCTTCCGCCCGGGGGCCGCCGCCGCGCTCGCGGAGTTCACCTCCGCCCGGTCCCAGCTGCTCAACCAGAGCCCCGAGCTCGTCGACTGCTAGCTTCCCGGAATTCACGATCACCCTCCCGAACGGGCCGTGGTTACCCTCGATCTGCCGGCCGCCCCTCAGAGGCGGTCGGCAGGAACTGGTGAGACCACGGCCCGTTCCGTGTGAGCTGGCTTGTTCCATGAGGGACGCGGCCGGGCGTCTAGAGGGCGGGGGCGAGCGCCGGCGCCGGCTGGCGCGCCGACCAGCGGCGGCGGACGGCGGTCCAGCCGGAGCCGGCCAGGAAGAAGCCGGCGGCGATGACGCCGACGTAGAACCCGAGCGGCCAGTTGGTGTGGTACGACGCGACGATGGCGATCCAGACCGTGACCAGGGCGATGGCGACGGCCAGCGCGATCGCGAGGGCGGGCCGCCTGACGAAGGACCGGGCGGCGGCGGCGGGGCCGATCATCAGAGCGAACATGAGCAGCGCGCCCACCACGGGCACGGTCATGCTGGCGGCCGGTACATGACCGCGATGAGCCCGATGGCGACGATGCCGAGCCCGGCGATTGGCGCCAGCACGTTCTGGTTGACGCCGAACACCTCGCCGAACAGCAGCGAGTAGGTCACCTCCGCGTACTCGGTGCTGAAGCTCACGAACAGCGCGCCGAGGCCGAGCATGAGCACGAGGATGAGCGCGGTGACGACGTCCTGCCTGGCCCGCCTGCCGAGCGCGCCGATGCCGAGCGCGCCGGCGATCGCGAAGACGGCGAGGCCCCAGATGACGTTGAGCCCGAGCAGGCCCGCGCCGGCCGCGCCGGCGAACGCGCCGTTGGGGATCGCGTGGGCGGCGAACGTCTGGCCGCGGATCACGGCGAAGAACCCCGTCACGCCGGCGATCACGGCCACGATGCTGGCCGCGATCCAGGTGTTGAGCATCAGGCCGGTGAACATGCCGGCGCCTCCTGGAGCTTGTCGGCGGATTCTGCGCGGGCGCCCGGCCGGCGCCGGGTGCGGCGGGCGTAGCTCAGCAGGTAGGCGATCAGGACGAGGGCCACGACGAAGAAGCTGACCGGCCAGCCGTGCCGGGCGGGCGGCCAGTCGTAGCTGTCGTAGGCGAGCAGGATGCCGATCCAGGTCGCGATGGTGCCGATGGCCGCCGCGGCGGCCATCGCACTGGCCGGGCCCCTGGCCAGCCGCAGCGCGGCCGCGGCGGGGCCGATCAGCAGCGCGGTGGACAGCACGGCGCCGATCGCCACCGCCGACAGCGAGACGGCCACGGCGAGCGCGGCGAGGAAGGCGGCGCCGACGGCCCGCACCGGCACGCCGCGGGCCGCGGCGAGCTCCGGGCTGAGCGAGGTCAGCAGCAGCACCCGGGAGAGCACGGCCATGACCGCCAGGGCGACGGCGCGGTTGAGCGGCGGTGGCTGGCGGTGATGCCGCTGCACGCGGTCACCGACCGCTACGGCGAGGGCGGGCTGCGGGAGCGGCTGCTGATCGAGGCCGGGCGGCTGCCCGCCGCAGACCGGGAGCGGGGGCTGGTGGCCCTGGAGTGGATGCGGCGGCTG
>DATCGA010000462.1:0-6179 GCA_036509215.1 Trebonia sp. | reverse complement strand
GCAACTGCCCCGCAGGCGGTGGGCGCGCACCGGGGCCGGGAGCCCCGACGTCATCACCGACACGATCATCGAGCACCTCGGCCTGCAGGCGGTCGCGTCGACCCGGGCCGAGCTGCTGCCGACCGGGACCGCCCGGCTGGTCGAGGTGGCCCGCGCGCTCGCGACCCAGCCGCGGGTGCTGCTACTCGACGAGCCCTCCTCGGGGCTGTCGGCGTCGGAGACCGAGACGTTCGCCACGCTGCTGCGCGCGCTCGCCTCGACCGGCATCGCGCTCCTGGTGGTCGAGCACGACATGGGGTTCATCATGAACCTCTGCCACCACATCGTGGTCCTCGACGCCGGCCAGGTGATCGCGACCGGCACGCCGGCCGAGGTCCAGGCCGACCCGAAGGTCCTCGAGGCCTACCTCGGCACCGGCGCCGGGGAAGCCGACCGTCCTGCGGCCACCGCACGCCCGGTCGCCCCGGTCGCCCTCGTCACCGAGCCGGCCGTCCCGGCCCAGCCGCAGCCGCAGCCGGAATCCGACCGCCCGATCGCCGTCCAGCTGGCCGGCGTGTCGGCCGGGTACGGCGGCATCGACGTGCTGCGGGACATCAGCCTCACGGTCCGCGCGGGCGAGGTCTGCGCGGTGCTCGGGCCGAACGGCGCGGGCAAGTCGACCGCGCTCAAGGTCATGTCCGGGCAGCTGGCGCCGTCCAAGGGCACGGCCTCCATCAACGGCCGCTCGATCGCCGGCGTCCCGACCGAGCGCCTGGTCCGGAGCGGGCTGTGCGTGGTCCCCGAGGGACGGGGGATCTTCCCCAACCTCACCGTTGTCGAGAACCTCAAGATGGCCAGCTTCTCAGGGACGGGCTACACCGAGATCCTGGAGAAGTCCTTCCAGCACTTCCCGAAGCTGGCCGAGCGCCGTACCCAGCTGGCGGGAAAGCTCTCCGGCGGCGAGCAGCAGATGCTGTCGATGGCCCGCGCCCTGGCGGTGAACCCCTCCGTCCTGCTCGTCGACGAGCTCTCGATGGGTCTCGCCCCCAAGATCGTCGAGGAACTGTACGAGGTCCTCGCGGGCATCGCCCGGCAGGGCCTCACGATCCTGGTGGTCGAGCAGTTCGCGGCCGAGGTGCTCAAGGTGGCCGACTCCGGCGCGCTGCTCATCAACGGGCGGATCACCTACCATGGCGCCCCCGAGGTCGTGGGCGACATGATCAGCTCGGCCTACCTCGGCGGCGAGCACGCCGCGCCCGCGGCGGCCGCTCCGCAGCGCGTACTCGAGGGACAATGAGCGACCGACCAGGCACCATCCACCTGCCCGCGCGCGACATCGCCGTTCCAACCTCGGTAAGCCAGCAGGCCCAGGCGGCGCTGGCGAACCCGCCGGCCGAGAGCTTCGAGTTCCCGGCGCTTGACGACCCGGGGGCGTGGCGGGCGATGATCGCCGTCCACGACGGCGCGATCGCGGCGATGCTGGCCGGACGCGCCGCCGCCTCGGTCACGACCGCGCGCCGGGACCTGGGGGGCGGCGGCCGGGTCTACGAGATCACCCCCGACGGCCTCGACGACGACGACGATCGGGTGTACCTCGACATCCACGGCGGCGGTTTCATCTGGGGCGGCGGCAAGCTCTGCGCCGCGATGGCGGCCGGCACCGCGATCAGGATGGCCGCCCGGGTATGGGCAGTCGACTACCGGATGCCGCCCGACCACCCCTTCCCGGCCGCGCTCGACGACTGCCTGGCCGCCTACCGGGCGCTGCTGGCCGAGCGGCGGCCGGACCGGATCGTCATCGGCGGCGCCTCGGCCGGCGGCAACCTCGCGGCCGCGCTGATCTTGCGCGCCCGCGACGAGGGACTGCCCCTCCCGGCCGCCGTGGTGCTGATGACGCCGGGGTCGGACCTGACCGAGTCCGGCGACTCCCACCAGACCAACCTGGGGCTCGACCCGCTGATCCCCGCCAGCGCGAGGCAGTCGTTCCTGCTCTACGCGGCCGGCCAGGACCTCCGCCACCCGTACCTGTCGCCGCTCAACGGCGACTTCAGCCAGGGCTTCCCGCCCGCCATCCTCACCACCGGCACCCGCGACATGCTGCTGTCCGACACCGTGCTCCTGCACCGGGCGCTGCGCCGGGCCGGCATCCCGGCCGAGCTGCACGTCACCGAGGCCGGGGGTCACGGCGGGTTCATGGGCCGGGCACCGGAAGACCAGGAGATCCTGGGCGAGGTCCGGCGCTTCGCGGAGATCCACTGGGCCCGCTGACCGGTCCAAAGTCAAAGTCAACGGCACTCATCTCGAACGGACCCTGGCTCCCACCTCGGCCCGCCCGCGCGCCCTCATCCGTGGTCACCAGGGTAGAGAACCGACCCGGCGGCTACGGCGAGATCAGGCGATAGGCAGGCGACTGTCAAGCTCTAGTACGTCGAGATCGAGGAGGTCGCGGTTGCGTTCGGCCCACCGGCCGCAGCCGAGGTCATCACGCAGGCTGCGCACGGCCCGCTGCTCGGCGTCCGGCCCGACTCTTGCCCAGATCTGCTCGGCGATCCTCGGCTCGGTGCGCCGCGTCACGGTGTAGGTAGCTCCGATGCTGTCATACAACGGCGCGCTTGACATCAGGCCTCCATCTACGGCGGCAGCCGGTCGTGCTAAGCGTATGCAGTCAGACCCGGACCAGCGCCTCGGCTGCGCGCTCGATGGCCCGCCGGTCGGGCAGCCACTGCTCCTCCAGGTTCGGCGCGTAGGGCGATGGCGTCGGCGGCGGCGCCACCCGCATCACCGGCGCGTCCAGCGTCCAGAACCCCTGGTACACGGCCAGCGCGGCGATCTCGGCGCCGATGCCGAAGTCGGTCACCCCCTCGTGCGCGATCAGCAGCCGGTTGGTCTTCGCCAGCGACGCCAGGATGGTCTGCTTGTCGAGCGGCGCCACCGTCCGCAAGTCGATCACCTCGACGCTGATACCGCGCGCGGCCAGCGCCTCGGCCGCGGCCACCGCCTCGTGCACCATCCGGGAGACGCTCACGATCGTCAGGTCGGTGCCCTCCCGCACCACCTTCGCCTTGCCGAGCGGGATGAGATAGTCGGCCGGCGGCTTGGGCCCCTTCATCCCGTACAGCTGGCGGTTCTCGATGAACACGACCGGGTTGGGATCGGCGATCGCCGACCGCAGCAGCCCGTAGGTGTCGGCCGGGGTCGACGGCATCACCACCGTCAGGCCGGGGACGTGGGCCAGCAGCGCCTCGAGGGACTGGGAATGCTGGCTGCCGGAGGAGCGGCCGCCGCCGAACTGGGTCCTGATCACCAGCCCCATCCGCGCCTTGCCGCCGGTCATGAACCGCAGCTTGGCCGCCTGGTTGAGTATCTGATCGAAGCAGACGCCGAGGAAGTCCAGGTACATCAGCTCGACCAGCGGGGTCATGCCCGCCATCGCGCCGCCGACCGCGAGCCCCATCACCGCGGTCTCCGAGATCGGGGTGTCGAGCAGCCGGTCGGGCCACCTCGCGTACAGGCCGCGGGTGAGGGCGAACACGTTGCCGCCCTTGCCGACGTCGACCCCGGCCACGAACGCCTCGGGGTTGGCGTCAAGCTCCCCTTCGAGCGCCAGCCGCACCGCGTCCATGGTGCGGAAGATCTCGCCGTCCGGGGCCGGCACCCAGTCCGGCTCGGCAATGGCCGGCCGCGGCGCGTACACCGACGAGCGGAGCACGCTCATGTCCGGCGGCGGCGCCTGCCTGGCGGCGTCGACGGCGGCGTCGATCCTGGCCCGCACCTGCGCCTCGACCCGGTCGAGAGCGTCCTGCCCGACGCCGCGGCCGAGCAGCCGCGCGCGGGTGATGACCAGCGGGTCCCGCTGCTGCCAGTCCGACAGCTCGTCGGCGCTGCGGTACTTCTCCGGGTCGCCCTCGTAGTGGCCGTGCCAGCGGTAGGTCGCGGCCTCCACGAACACCGGGCCGCCGCCCGCGCGGATGCCCCGCACCGCCTCGGTCATGACCGCCGCGACCGCCTCCACGTCGTTGCCGTCCACCGCCACGTAGTCAAGGCCGTAGCCGGCCGCCCGGGCGGCCATCGGCACCGGGTGCTGGTCGGCGATCGGCGAGAACTCCGCGTAGCCGTTGTTCTCGCAGAAGAACACAATCGGCAGCCGCCACAGCGCGGCCAGGTTGACCGCCTCGTGAAAGGCGCCCTGCGCGACCGCCCCGTCGCCGAAGAACGACACCACTACGCCGCTGTCCTGCTCGCCCGCGTCGCCGCCCGACCCGCCGCCCGACCCGCCCGCCTTGCTCCGCCGCCGCCGCAGTTTCGCGGCCAGGGCCGCGCCCCCGGCGATCGGCACCCCCGCCGCCACGATCCCGTTGGCGCCGAAGATGCCCAGGTCCGGGTCGGCGATGTGCATCGAGCCGCCCAGGCCCTGGTTGGTCCCGGTCGCCCGGGCGAGCAGCTCCGCCATCATCGGCTCGGGGGCGAGGCCCTTGGCCAGGCAGTGACCGTGGCCGCGGTGGTTGGAGGTGATCACGTCGGCGACCGCCAGCGGCCAGCAGGCGCCGACTGCGGCCGCCTCCTGGCCGATCGACAGGTGGACGAAGCCCGGTACCTCGCTGTTGCGGTAGAGCTCGGACACCCGCTCCTCGAATACCCGGATCAGGGTCATCCGCCGGTAGGCCTCGAGCAGGCTCTCGGGCGGCAGCTCAGGGGACTCCGGGGCTGGGTTGGCTGGGATTGAGGTTGCCCGCACTTGGTTACCCTTCCGTATTGCCGTGAGGCCCGCGCGTCTCGCGCAGCTGGCGCTTGAGCACCTTGCCCGAGGGGTTGCGCGGCAGCGTTTCCATGAACACGACCTGCTTGGGCGTCTTGAAGCTGGCCAGCCGCGACCGGCAGTGCGCGATCAGCTCCTGCTCGGTGATTTCCTGGCCGGGCTGCAGGACGACGAAGGCACGCGGCACCTCGCCCCAGCGCGCGTCGGGCATGGCGACCACGGCCGCCTCGAGGACCGCGCCGCACTCGTACACGACGCGCTCCACCTCGGACGTCGCGACGTTCTCGCCGCCGGAGACGATCATGTCCTTCTTGCGGTCGTCGATGTAGAGGTAGCCGTCCTGGTCCAGGTGGCCGATATCCCCGGTCCGGAACCAGCCGTCGGCGGTGAACGCGGCCGCCGTGGCGTCGGGGTTCTTCCAGTAGCCGGACATCACCTTGGGTCCGCGCAGCGCGATCTCGCCCTGGCCGCCCGGCTCGGCCGGGCGGTCGTCCGGGCCGAGGATCCGCACGTCCAGGCTGACCACCGGCTTGCCGACCGAGCCGATCTTGGACAGCGTGTGCGCCTGGTCGTTGAAGGTGTCGCCGGACACGGTCTCGGTCAGCCCGTAGGCGTCGGCGAACCGCGCGTTGGGGAAGGCCGCCAGCAGCCGCTCGATGAGCGTCACCGGCGTCTTCTCCCCGCCGCCGGTGATGAACCGGATGCTCGCCGTGCTGCGCCGGCCGAGCTCGGGGGACTGCGCGATCGCGTTCAGCGTCGCGTTCACCATCGCCGGGGCCAGCCAGAGGTTGGTCGGCCGCTCCCGCTCGACGGCCGCGAGCAGCTCGGAGGGGTCGAAGCGGGGCAGGATCACCAGGCTGCCGCCGACCCACCAGGTGCCGATGCCGGGCAGGTCGAACGCTCCCACGTGGTACATCGGGCCGGCCATCAGCGTGCGGTCGGTCGCGCTGAGGCCGAACTCCGCGACGTGCCCGATCGTCTTCCAGTAGAAGTTCCCGTAGCTGATCGGCACCCCCTTGGGGTGCGCGGTCGTCCCCGAGCTGTACATCAGCCGGTGCAGGTCCGCCTCTGTGACGTCGGCGGGCGGAACCCAGGCGCCGAGGTGCGCGCCGAGGAACGCCTCGTAAGAGACGCCCGCCGCGGCGCCCCCCGCACCCCCGTCACCCCCCTCGCCCTCGCCGGCCCCCTCGCCCCGGCCGGCTACCACCACCGTCCATGGGGTTGTCAGCCTGCCGCCGATGGCGGCGACCGGCGCGGCCAGCCCGGGCTCGGTCACGATCGCGGCCGCGCCGGCGTGCCGGATGATGTATTCGAGTTCGGGCTCGGCCAGCCGCACGTTGAGCGGCAGGAACGCCGCGCCGACGCGGTTCACCGCCAGCGCGCTCTCCAGGAACTCGGGCCTCGGCAGATCACCGCCAACGCGGTGGCGCTGGGCTGGTTCGAG
>DATCGA010000461.1:0-4655 GCA_036509215.1 Trebonia sp. | reverse complement strand
CGCCCGCGGCCGAGGCGATCAACGCCCGCGCCGCAGAGCAGCCGCTCAGGACGGGCGAGTGACGGGCGGGCGGGGCCGTCTGGCGCGGCGGCCATGATTGTGTGCCGTTCGCGCCCCGCCTTCGCGGCTGCCGGCCTGATCGTGTTCCGTTGAGGGCGCTATACGACCTGAACGGCACACAATGACCCTTATGTCCGATCCTGCTTGGTGCGCGTGGTGATGATGATGGGGACGTTGTCGCCGATGCACACGGCCGCCGTCGGCCGCGTCCTTATTCACGATGACCGGCGCCCGTCGCGTCCCCGACGACGACGCGCGCGCCCAAGCTACACCTGGCGGCCGCTCAGGACAGAGACTCGTCCAGATCGCCGAGGCTGCGGATGAGCTCGGTGTTGGCGCTGTAATCGACCGGGCAGGCGATGACGGAGACGGTGTCGTCGGCCAGCGCGGTGGCGAGGGTCGGCAGCAGCTCGTCGGCCGAGGAGATGCGGTAGCCCTTGGCGCCGAAGCTCTCCGCGTAGGCGACGAAGTCGGGGTTGCCGAACCGGGTGTCGACGTTGTGCCCGATCTCCAGGTCCATCTTCCAGCTGATCAGCCCGTACGCGTCGTCGACCCAGATCAGGATGACGATCGGAAGCCGGAGCCGCAGCGCGGTCTCGATCTCCTGCGAGTTCATCAGGAACGAGCCGTCGCCGGTCGCCACCAGCACCTTCGCGTCCGGCCGGGCGATCTTGGCCCCGATCGCGCCGGGCACGGTCCACGCCATCGTCGACAGGCCGTTGGAGATCAGGCAGGTGTTGGGCGCGTAGGTCGGGTAGAGCCGGGCCATCCACATCTTCAGCGCGCCGGTGTCCACCAGCACGATGTCCTCGCGGCCGAGCGCGGCCCTGGTGTCGGCCACGATGCGGGCCGGCGCCAGCGGGAACCGGTCGTCCTGCTGGCCGCGGGCGAGCTCGTCCGCCAGCAGCTCCCTGATCCGCCCCCCGTCGGCTGCGGGCGCCTTGCGCCAGACGGCCGCGGCGAGGGCGTCGAGGCTGTGGCTGATGTCGGCGGTCAGGCCGACGGCCACGTCGTAGTGCGCGTCGACCTCGGCCGGGAACCGGTGCACGTGGATGATCTTGGTGGTGCCGTTGGGGTTGACCCGGACCGGGTTGAACTCCTGCAGCTCGTAGCCGACCGCGACGATGACGTCGGCCCGGTCGAAGCCGAAGTTGACGTAGTCATGGCGCATGAACCCGACCGAGCCGAGCGCGAGCGGGTGGTCGTCGGGGAACACGCCCTTGCCGTGGAAGGTGGTCGCGACCGGGATGTTGAGGGCCTGCGCGAACCGGATCAGCGCCGCGCTGGCGTCGGCCCGCGCGGCCCCGTGGCCGGCCAGCACGATCGGGTTGCGGGCCTCGCGGAGGATCTGCGCGGCCCGGGAGATCTGCTCGGCCGACGGGTCGTCGGGCCGGGGCACGTTCACCCGCAGCGGGGCGAGCGCCGGCGGCGCCGACGCCTCCTCCACGTCCTCGGGAACGGCCAGGTAGACGGCGCCGGGCCGCTCGGTCTGGGCGAGCTTGAATGCCTTGCGGATCATCTCCGGCGCCGCGCCAGGGGTGGCCATCAGCGCCGACCACTTGGTCACCGGGGCGAACATCGAGACCAGGTCGACGCTCTGGTGCGACTCCTTGTAGCTGCGGTCCATCCCGACCTGGGCCGACAACGCGACCAGCGGGGTGGAGTTGGTCGTCGCGTCGGCCGTGCCGAGCAGCAGGTTGATCGCACCGGGCCCGAGGGTCGCCGAGCACACGCCGGCCTTGCCGGTCAGCCTCCCGTAGGTCTCGGCCATGAACGAGGCGCCCTGCTCGTGGCGGGTGAGCACGTAGTCGATCGAGGACTTCGAGAGCGCCTCGATCAGGCGGATGTTCTCCTCGCCGGGGATGCCGAAGACGTGCGTGACGCCCTCGTTTTCCAGGCACTCGACGATCAATTCGGCGGTGGAGCGCGACTGCTCGGGCATGAGGCCAAGGGTAATCGCGCGCGCCCCGGCGCGGTGCCGCGCGAGACGGTGATCTCGCTTACCAAGGCAGGGTCAGTTCTCGACCGTCACCGTCGGCGCGTGCTGGTACCAGCTGGCGATGAGCGATGACACCTGCGCGCCGGAGCTGAAGTCGACCCGCAGCCAGTCGGTGCCCGACCAGGTCTGCACGGAGAAGCCGGCGTCCGGCATGGCGGTCACCAGGGCGGCCGAGTCACCGGAGACGTCCAGCGCCACCCGGCCGCCGGCCAGCGTGTAGCTCCGCACGGTGCCGGCCGCGGCGGCCGACGGCGTTGCCGAGGGAGCCGCTGAGGGCGACGGGCTGCTCGTCGCGGCGCTCCGGCCCGGCTGGCTCGCGGCCGGGCTGGCCGACGCGCCCGGAGCGGAGGAAGCGGGCGGCGCGGGCGAAGCGGGCGGGGTCGGCGGTTGCCCGGCCGGGGATGCGGGCGCGACGTTGATCACCGGCACGCCGGGGCTCATCCCGGCATCCCTGACCACCATGTTCGCGCCGAACCAGGCCAGGCCGACCGCGAGGGCAGTGCCGGCCAGCCAGGCGGCCAGGCCGGTGAGGGCCCGCGTCATGTCGGCAATAATGCCGCAAGCCGGGCTTCGAATGCATAGCGTTCCGCTCATGGCCCGTGTGCTCATTATCGAGGATGACCCGTTTGTCCGGTCGGCGATCGCGGCGGACCTCACCCAGCGGGCGCACGCGGTGCGGACGGTCGGCACCGCGCTGGACGGGATCAGGGAGGTCAGCCAGCATTCACCGGAGGTGATCGTCCTCGATCTCGGCCTCCCCGACCTGGACGGCCAGCAGGCCCTGAAGATGATGCGGGCGGTCACCACGACGCCGGTCATCGTCGCCACCGCCCGCCACGAGGAAGCGGAGATCATCCGGCTGCTCAACGCCGGGGCCGACGACTACCTGGTGAAGCCGTTCTCCTGCGAGCACCTGGCGGCTCGGATCTCAGCGCAGCTGCGCCGGGCCGGGCCGGGCAGCCCGGCCCCCGTCATCAGCGTCGGCGGGCTCCGGATCGACCTGGCCAGGAGGGAGGCCCTGCTGGAGGGGACCGCGGTCGAGTTGTCGCGCCGCGAGTTCGACCTGCTCGCCTACCTGGCCGCCCGGCCCGGCGTGGTCGTCACCAGGCAGGAGCTGCTGACCGAGGTCTGGCACCAGTCCTACGGCGACGACCAGACCATCGACGTGCACGTGTCGTGGCTGCGGCGCAAGCTCGGCGAGACGGCCGCCCGGCCGCGGTACCTGCGCACGGTGCGCGGCATCGGCGTGATGCTCGACCCGCCGCAGTGACCCGACGAGGAGAGTGACCAGCCATGAGAAGGACGCTCGCGCTCGTCTCCGCCGCCGTCACCTCGATGGTCGCGATAGCGTTCCTGATCCCGCTCGCGATCATCGTGCGCGACGTCGCCCGCGACCGCGCGTTCACGTCCGCGCAGCTGGCCGGCGCCTCCATCGAGCCGGTGCTCGCGGTCAGCACCAGCCGGGCGACGCTCGAGCGCGCCATCGCCAGCACCCAGGCGGGCGAGGCGGGGCAGCTCGCCGTCTACCTGGCAGGCCCGCAGCCTGCCGACCGACTGCGCGGCGGGACCCTCGTTGGCGGCCCCCAGCACGCCAGCGACGCCGACCTGCGCGCGGCCGTGACCGCGGCCGAGTCGTTCACGGCACCGGTGCCCGGCGGCTACGTCGTGCTCCAGCCGGTGGCGCTCGGCGCCGGCGGGCTCGCGGTGACCGAGGTCTACCTGCCCGCGGCCGAGGTTTCCAGTGGCGTCGGAGCGTCGTGGGCGGTGATGACGGCGGTGGCGGTCGCCCTGATCGGGGTATCGGTCCTGGTCGCCGACCGGCTGGCGACCAGGATCACCGGGCCTGCCCGCGCTCTGGCCGAGGCGGCGGCCGCGCTCGGCAACGGCGATCTCGCCGCGCGGAGCGAGCCCGCCGGGCCGCCCGAGCTGCTGGCGGCGGGGCACGCGTTCAATGTGATGGCCGAGCGTCTGACCAGGCTGATCACAGCCGAACGGGTGATGGCAGCGGACCTTCCGCACCGGCTGCGCACGCCGCTGACGGCCCTGCGGATGAACGCGGCCGGACTGGGCCCGGGTCATGCCGCCGACGAGACCAGGCTCGCGGTGAGCCGACTGGAGCAGGAGATCGACCTGATCATCCGGGCCGCGCGGCGGCCCGCGCCGGAAGAGCCGGTCGGCTGCGACGCGGCCGAGGTGCTGGCGGACCGGATGGGCTTCTGGTCGGCGCTGGCCGAGGACCAGGGACGGCCCTGCCACCTGACCGGCGCGGACCGGCCCGCCCGGGTACCGGTCCCGCGCTCTGATCTCGCGACCGCGGCCGACGCGCTGATCGGCAACGTGTTCCAGCACACCGGCGAGGGCACCGGGTTCGCCGTGACCCTGCACGCCGGCGAGGACGTCGTGCTTATCTTCTTCGCCGACGCGGGGCCGGGAATCGGCAATCCGGATTCAGCGCTCCTGCGCGGCAGCAGCGGCGGCGGGTCGACCGGCCTCGGCCTCGACATCGCCCGCCGGGTCGCCGAGTCGACCGGGGGCGGGCTGAAGATCGACCGGTCGTCGCTCGGCGGCGCCCAGATCCAGCTCTGGCTGCGGACCG